>JBEGNF010000086.1:0-7978 GCA_041182625.1 Pseudomonadota bacterium
AGTAGTTTCAGGGTTTGGTCGTCTTGGTAAGCCGTTTGGCACGCAAGTGTATGACTTGCAGCCGGATTTCATTACGGTGGCCAAGATGCTGACCTCAGCTTATATGCCGATGTCTGCGCTATATATCAGTGATCGGGTGTATCAGGCCGTTGCAGATGCCAGCGCAGAGGTGGGCGTGTTCGGTCATGGTTATACCTATGGTGGCCACCCAGTAGCCTGTGCAGTCGCATTAGAGGCATTACAAATCTATGAAGAGCGCGATATCGTCGGCCATGTAAACCAAGTCGCGCCGAGCTTGCAGCAGGGTCTGCAGAAGTTTCGCGATCACCCTTATATCGGCGATGTGCGTGGGATGGGATTGATTGCTGCGGTTGAGTTATCTGCCAACCCTGCGCTCCGACAGGCTTTCCCGCCCGAGCGGGCAGTGGGTGCTTATCTGGTACGCCGGGCGCAAGAGCATGGGTTGATCCTGCGTGCGATGGCTGGTGATATTGTGGCCTTCTCACCGCCGCTCATCATCACCAAAGCAGAGATCCATGCGCTGCTCGAGCGCTTCGAGCGCGCGCTGGACGACACGTCAGCTTGGATACGGACCTGGTCGGATTAGCGACGGGTGTTAACTCCTGGGTTTTGCGCCAGCTGAACGAACTGATCAATCACGTCGCGATTGCGTGCGCCGCGTCGACGTACTAATCCGATCTCGGTACCCGGTATCGGGTCGCGTAGTCGCCTAACCTCAATGCGCTCTGCATCCAGCGTCCAGCGTCTGTAGAGAAAATCCGGCAGGATGGAAATCCCTGCGCCCACGCCAACCAATGAGCGTACCGCCTCCAGTGAGCTTGTTCGGACCCGCACGTCGGGTGTGAGACCATGCCGACGCCAGTGTGCGCGCTGCATGTCCTCCATACGGTCAGCCTCCAGTACGATCAGTGGGGTGCCGACGCACATTTCCAGAGTAAGTTCGCTTTCCGAGCTGAGCGCGTGACTCGGCGACATCCATACCCGGTTGGGCGAGGTTGACAGCGTTTCGACTTGTAGCGCTTTGTCGTCCAAGGCATTGGCAATCATCAGTGCAATATCGACTTCACCATTAATCAGCAAGTGCTCCAGGAAGCGCGGAGAATCTTCCAGAATTTCAACTCTTACCTCCGGGTGAGAGCGTTGAAACCGGCCCACGAGATCAGCAAGGCAGTAGCCCGCCATCAAGCTTGTGACGCCGATAGTGATTGAGCCGGTCAGCTCCTGATCTTCGTCGTGGTTGATTGCTCCCGCTTGTGTCACCGCGGACATCACTTGCCTGGCCTTCGTCTCGAATCGGTATCCTGCCTGAGTCAGCTCCATGCCGCGGGGTTGCCTTTCGAATAAAGGCGCACCTAGTGTAGTTTCTAATTCTTGAATACTTTTGGTGAGCGCAGACTGCGCGATGTTGACCAGACGCGCCGCAGCAGCAATCGAGCCGGTATCGCAGACGGCTAAGAAGTACCGAAATTGCTTTAATGTGAAGTGTTTATTCACGCTGATCGATCATTTTCCTGATGCGTCGCAACAAGCTTTGTCTGCTATCTAAAAAACAGAACGCGACCTAGTGGAATATTGAACTTCTCGCATTCAGTGGTCAAGCGATATGGTTCACCGCATGGCACGCGGGTTTTCGCGCGCGAGCCAAGTCGTGCGTCAGTGAATAGCAGAAAGATAATTTCCCGATCCCTCACCCAGATCATCGGAGGCACATCATGAGCACTTTTCAGCGTACCGCAGCGGCATTAGTCTTGACCGCGTTTACAGGCGCAAGCATTGCGCAAACCCCGTTACAAAAAATCGGCAAAGGCGAAGGGCGTGTTGATATCGTCGCTTGGGCTGGTTACATCGAGCGTGGCGAGACAGACAAAGCATTCGATTGGGTCACTGACTTTGAGAAAAAAACCGGTTGTAAAGTCAATGTCAAAACTGCAGGCACCTCAGATGAGATGGTCGCGTTGATGAATGAAGGCGGCTTTGATCTAGTGACCGCGAGTGGCGACGCGTCGCTCAGGTTAATACGTGGTAAGCGTGTGCAACCCATCAACGTCAGCTTGGTTCCTAGTTACAAGAACGTCGACCCAAGACTGCAAAAAGCACCTTGGCACTTCGATAACAACACCCACTATGGTGTGCCGTACCAGTGGGGTTGGAATGTGTTGATGTATAACACCAAGGTATTTGGCAGCAAGAAGCCAACCAGTTGGAACGTAGTGTTCGAGGAGCAGAATCTCCCCGATGGCAAGAGCAACAAGGGCCGGATTCAGGCATTCGACGGTCCGATCTACATCGCTGACGCTGCCTTGTACCTCAAAAAGAAAAATCCCTCGCTCGGCATTGTGGATCCCTATGAGCTGAACGAGACCCAGTACAAGGCTGCACTCGATTTGCTACGTGCCCAACGCAAGTTGGTCGGCAAGTACTGGCATGATGCTTTCGTCCAGATCGACGACTTCACTAACGAGGGCGTGGTCGCGTCCAGCTCGTGGCAGTTCCAGTCGAATATTCTGCGTTCGAAAAAAGCACCGATTGCTACTGTCGTACCGGTTGAGGGAGCTACCGGTTGGGCTGACAGCACCATGTTGCACGCTGAGTCCAAGCACCCGAATTGCGCCTACATGTGGCTTGAGCACTCGCTCAATCCCAAGCTACAGGGCGACCTCGCGGCTTGGTTCGGATCGGTTCCTGCAGTACCTGCAGCCTGTAAAGGTAACAAGCTGCTGACCGATGAGGGCTGCGCCAACCAAGGCTACAAAGACTTCGAGAAAATCTCTTTCTGGCGCACGCCGGTGACTCAATGCAAGAGTCAGAACAACCAGTGTGTCCCTTACCATAAGTGGGTTTCGGATTACATCGCCATTCTGGGCGGTAGATAAGCTAGCCTGACCGCCAGCGCGCTGGTATGACGCGCACTGGCGGTTTAATCCGGAGCACTTTCATGGCGCATGCTGTCAGCCTGAGTCAGGTGTCGTGTGTGTTCGTCTCTGCTGGCCGCGCCGTGCGTGCAGTGGATGATGTCACCCTCGATATCGCTGCTGGCGAGTTTTTCACGTTGCTCGGGCCATCTGGTTCTGGGAAGACGACCTGTTTACGCATGATCGGCGGTTTTACCCGGCCGACGGCGGGTAGCATCAGCATTTATGGCAACGCGGTCAGTGCGTTACCACCCTTTGCAAGACCAGTTACCACGGTATTTCAAGATTACGCTTTGTTTCCGCACATGACGGTGCTGGAAAACGTTGCCTATTCGCTGATGGTGCGCGGAGTTCCTAAAGTGGAGCGCGAGCAGCGCGCAAGCGAAATGCTTGAAGTGGTTCGCTTGCCCGACATGTCCAAGCGCAAACCTGCGCAGTTATCGGGAGGTCAGCGGCAGCGCGTCGCGCTCGCGCGGGCGCTAGTGAGCGAGCCCAAGGTGCTGCTGCTGGATGAGCCTCTCGGCGCACTCGATTTGAAACTGCGTGAGCAGATGCAGGTGGAGCTGAAAGAACTGCAGCGACGGCTAGGTATCACCTTCGTGCTAGTGACGCATGACCAGCATGAGGCCTTTTCGATCAGCGATCGGATCGGTGTGTTTAATCAGGGAAGGTTGGAGCAGGTCGATACCCCGAGTGCACTCTATGAGCGACCTACTTCGCGCTTTGTCGCCGAATTTCTGGGTGCGGCAAATGTACTCGAGCATGAGGCGGCGCTGCACCTGACTAGTTACCCAACGGCTATGATCCGCCCGGAACGGATAACCATCGGTCCTTCGTCTTCGGCACGGATTTCAGGCCAGGTTGAGGCGGTACAGTACTTTGGCTCGTTCTGGCGAATCAAGGTGCGGTGTCCGTTGGCAGTAGTGCTGGTGGTAGATTTGCCGGTGAGTTCGGTACAACCCGTCATCGGTGACACCGTGCACCTTCATTGGGATGCCTCGGCTGTCCATCCATTGAGACCATCAGTTTCGGTATGAGCAGCGCTCGGGTCTCCACAATCAACGCTGGCGCGCAGATTGGCGCTGGGCTTGGCGATCGACTTTCCACGCATTTGCTGCGGCGACAATATCTGTTGCCCTTGCTGCTGCTGATTCCACCGCTACTTTGGTTCAGCGTGATCTATCTTGGATCGCTCTTCACGCTGCTAGCGCAGAGCTTTTTTCGATTGGATGATTTTTCTGGCACGATCGTATACGAGGTCGGACTACAGAATTTTGTTGCGCTGCTAGAACCTGCGAATCTTGATGTGATCCGTCGAAGCGTCGTCATGGCCACACTCGTCACGATCGCGAGCGTATCGGTTGGCTTCCCGCTGGCATACATGATGGCTCGTTATACGCGCGGTACAACCAAGGCGATTTTGTATGTCGCGGTCATGTTGCCACTGTGGTCCAGTTATTTGGTGCGGCTATACGCCTGGAAACTGCTGCTTGCGAAGGAGGGTGCCATTGCATGGCTAGTGACGCAACTTCATCTTTCCTGGCTGCTGGAGGCAATTCTGTCGGCACCCGTGGTAGGGGGTAACTCGCTGAGTTTCTCACCCCTCGGCACCTTCGTCGTCTTTGTCTACATGTGGTTACCGTTTGTCATACTGCCGATTCAGGCGTCAATCGAGCGCATACCACCGTCACTTATTGAGGCCTCAGCAGATCTTGGCGCGCATCCTCGTCGTACCTTTTGGACGGTGATTCTGCCACTGGCGATGCCCGGGATCGCGGCGGGATCGATTTTTTCTTTTTCTTTGACGCTCGGTGATTACATCATTCCTCAGGTGATCGGTAACTCAACGCTGTTCATCGGTCAGGTGGTCTATCGCCAGCAGGGAATCGCAGGTAATTTACCTTTTGCAGCGGCGTTCTCGATTGCACCGATCATTATTATTGCCATCTACCTCTGGTTGGCCAAGCGGAAGGGAGCCTTTGATGCGCTCTGATACGCCGTTAAGTACGCGCCCCTCCCTGGGTCTCTGGTTAGCCACGATCGGCGGTGTACTGTTTCTGCACGTGCCACTTGCGTTGATTGTTTTGTATGCCTTCAGTAGCGAAGACAAGAGCTATGTATTTCCGCCGCCGTCACTGACAACCCAATGGTTTTCCGTGGCGCTCGATCGGGTGGACGTGTGGAATGCGGTGACCTTGTCGGTACAGGTGGCGCTAAGTGCGACCATCCTTGCTTTGATACTCGGCACACTCGCGGCAGGTGCGCTAGCTCGGTCTAAATTTTTCGGCCGAGACGCAATTTCTTTGTTATTGATTTTGCCCATCGCATTGCCGGGTGTGGTGACGGGAATCGCACTGCGATCCGCCTATCACTCAGCAGATGTGCCATTCAGTTTCTGGACCATCGTAATTGGCCATGCAACATTCTGTATTGTCGTGGTCTATAACAATGCGGTGGCACGTCTGCGGCGTCTAAGCCCATCGCTGATCGAGGCCTCCATGGATCTGGGGGCCAACGCGTTCCAAACTTTTTTCTATGTCGTATTGCCTCAGCTGGGCTCTGCTTTGCTGGCCGGAGCATTACTCGCTTTCGCGTTAAGTTTCGACGAAGTGATTGTCACCACCTTCACGGCGGGACAGCAAACAACCTTGCCGATCTGGATGTTGCAAGAGCTGATACGGCCTCGGCAACGCCCGGTCACCAATGTTGTCGCGGTGTTCATTATTGCGATGACTTTCATACCCATTGTTGCTGCATATTGGTTAACACAGCGCGGCGATGACGATGTTAGACGATGATGACAAGAGGAGATAACACCATGGCAAATTCCGCAACGCATAATGTAACCCTCCCGACCGAGTTGATAATCAATAACCGTAACGAACGTGGTGAGGGTCCGGTCGAGCACGTGATCAACCCAGCCACGGGTCTCCCTCTGTGCGATGTGCCAGAGGCCTCGCCGGAGCAGGTGTCACGTGCGGTCGATGCCGCTGAACATGCATTTACCAGCTGGTCGCAGACCACGCCGGGTGAGCGCTCCGCGCTGTTATTGCAACTTGCATCTGCCATAGAAAACAACGCGGAGACCTTCGCGCGTCTCGAATCGCTGAATTGTGGCAAACCCTATGCACGTGCGCTCGGTGATGAGATACCTGCGATTGTTGACTGCTTCCGCTATTTTGCAGGCGCGGCGCGTTGTATGACCGGTACTGCTGCTGGTGAATATTTAAGTGGCCACACCAGTATGATCCGGCGCGATCCGGTAGGCGTCGTGGGTTCGATCGCGCCA
This sequence comes from Pseudomonadota bacterium, assembly GCA_041182625.1. Taxonomy (GTDB): domain Bacteria; phylum Pseudomonadota; class Gammaproteobacteria; order Burkholderiales; family Burkholderiaceae_D; genus Pernthalerella. The sequence goes on from JBEGNF010000086.1 coordinate 6,223, forward strand.
TGGAACTATCCGATGCTGATGGCAGCATGGAAGGTAGCGCCTGCGATTGCCGCAGGAAATACTGTGGTGCTCAAGCCCAGTGAGCAAACGCCACTCACCGCACTTTATTTCGCGCAACTGGCAGCAGAAATTTTGCCGCCGGGCGTGTTGAACGTGATTTGCGGTAGGGGTAGCAGTGTGGGACAAGTGCTGGTCGAGCACCCGAAGGTCCGGATGGTGTCCATCACAGGAGATGTGGCCACCGGGCGCAAGGTTCTGCAAGCGGCCTCCGGTAGTTTGAAACGTACGCATCTGGAGTTAGGCGGCAAGGCACCGGTGATTGTGCTGGACGACGCTGATCTTGCCTCAGTGGTCGAGGGTGTCCGTACTTTCGGCTATTACAACGCTGGTCAAGACTGTACTGCGGCATGCCGGATTTATGCTGGTCCAAAAATCTATGAAAACTTGGTGGCTGATCTCACCGCTGCGGTGGCAAGTATCAAGGTCGGACCACAGGATGAGGATGATGTCGAGATTGGTCCGTTGATCTCTGACCGTCAACGCAATCGAGTGGCGAGCTTTGTCGAGCGCGCGCAGATGGCCGGTCATATGCAAATTACGACTGGCGGCACGATTCGTGCCGGCGCGGGTTTCTTTTATGAGCCAACGGTGATCGCAGGTGCGCTACAAGATGACGAGATTGTTCGTCGCGAGGTATTCGGTCCGGCAGTCTCAATTACCCGCTTCACCGACGACGACCAAGCAGTTCAGTGGGCGAATGACTCCGAGTACGGTTTGGCATCGAGCGTCTGGACCAAAGACGTGTCACGTGCGATGAATATTGCGCGTCAATTGCAATATGGTTGTACCTGGATCAACACGCATTTCATGCTGGTGAATGAGATGCCGCACGGAGGCTTGAAAGCTTCTGGCTATGGCAAGGATATGTCGATGTACGCGCTGGAGGACTACACAGTAGCGCGCCACGTGATGGTGAAACTATGATTCGCGTGCGCGCAGGAATGAGCCAGCCCTAGGTCTTTTTGGCCAACAGGAGGTCGTGATCTGAAGACCGCCGAGCAATGGGCGGGCACTCTGTTGAGTGGTCGGCCATCAGCGAGCGCTCAAGTCGCTGATGGCCATGCTTTTTAGTCTGACTGATTAGCGAGGCCTGCAGATCGTCCTTGCGCGGTGGTGTACAGGATCGCAACAACTCTTGAAGTTGCCGAAGTCGGCCGCCATACCCTAGCGCATGCAACTCTCGCAGCAGCGGGTCATCTACAAGTCGATGGCCGCTGCGACTTTGAGGCTTTGGCTTCGCTGTAGGGGGCGGATCAGTAACGAGCGGCGACGGAGCGCACTCAGAAGTGCTTAAAATGCCTTCTATCGGTTCGCTGTAGGGTCGCTCTAGATTCGCTGGCTGCTCAGGTCCTGCGTCGTCCTGCGCAGAATCGGAGGGGTTTACTGGTAATACCAGTGCGAGATAGCTCATTTCGGACTCCTGACCGCAGAGACCGCCTTTTCGCCGGCGGGCTATAGTGAGAGTCGAAAAAGCCCTGCAAAAACAAGGAATTCTGGCTCCCCGACCTGGACTCGAACCAGGGACCTGCGGAATATGAGTTTGCCCGGGTACAAATTTCATGCGCTCAAGGGCGATCGCAAAGGCGAAGATGCAGTACCGGTATCTGGCAACTGGCGAATAACATTTGAGTTCGATGGTCAGGACGCTGTCAACGTCAATCTGGAGGATTATCGCTGATGGGTGCTTCAATGAGGA
>JBEGNF010000087.1:0-7935 GCA_041182625.1 Pseudomonadota bacterium
GTCGATTAACAATGGCTTCTCGGATGAAGATATCGAGAATTTCGATCGCCGCGTGCGCGAAGGTCTCGGTAGCGATGGGCCGATCAGCTACGCCTGCGAGCTGAAGTTCGATGGTCTGGCGATCAATCTCCGCTACGAGCACGGGGTGCTGGTACAGGCGGCGACGCGGGGTGATGGCGCAACCGGCGAGGATGTCACTGCCAATATCCGCACAGTGCGTTCGATACCGCTGAAACTTCAAACAAAAAAGCCTCCTGCGCTGATCGACGTGCGCGGTGAAGTGCTCATGTTTAAGACAGATTTTGCTCGACTCAATCAGCGCCAGCGCGAGGCCGGGCAAAAAGAATTCGCCAACCCGCGCAATGCGGCGGCAGGCAGTTTGCGGCAGCTTGATGCGCGCATCACCGCGCAGCGCCATCTTCGTTTTTTTGCGTATGGCATCGGCAGACTAGAGGGTGCAGAGCTCCCATCACGTCACTCCGCGTTGCTCGACTGTTATCGTACGCTGGGCATTCCAGTGTGTGATGAGCGGGCCGTGGTCAACGGTGCGAGTGGGCTGCTGAATTTTTTCGCTGATATTGGTAGGCGTCGCGCGCAGCTGCCCTATGAGATCGATGGGGTCGTCTATAAAGTGGATAGCGTGACGCAGCAGCAGACGCTGGGCTTCGTCTCGCGCGCTCCGCGCTTTGCGCTCGCGCACAAGTTTCCTGCGGAAGAGGCGACGACAACGGTCCTCGACATTGACGTGCAAGTCGGCCGTACCGGTGCACTGACGCCGGTGGCGCGTCTGTCGCCGGTCTCCGTGGGCGGTGTCACTGTGACCAATGCCACGCTGCACAATGAAGATGAAGTGCGGCGCAAGGATGTACGCATTGGCGACAATGTGATTGTCCGACGCGCAGGTGATGTGATACCGGAAGTCGTGGCAGTGGTAACCGAGCGTCGCCCTCAGAGCGCGCGAGCATTTGTAATGCCTGCGAATTGCCCGGTGTGCGGTTCGCCGATTGTTCGCCCCGAGGAAGAGGCCGTCGCACGTTGCTCCGGCGGCTGGATCAAGTGCGCAGCGCAGCGCAAGGGTGGGCTGCTGCATTTCGTGTCGCGTCGCGCGATGGATATCGAAGGTCTGGGCGAGCAACTGGTCGAGCAGCTGGTGGACCGCGGCCTGGTCACGACACCCGCCGATTTTTACAAGCTCGGTCTTGTGATGCTGGCCGAGCTGGATCGTATGGCAGAAAAATCGGCGCAGAACCTATTGAACGCACTGGAAAAATCCAAATCGACCACGCTGGCGAGATTCATTTATGCACTGGGCATACGTCATGTCGGCGAATCCACCGCCAAGTCGCTGGCGCGGCATTTTGGCACGCTGGATGCGCTGCTGGAGGCCAGCGAGGAGCAGATATTGGTGGTGGATGATATCGGCCCTGTCGTCGCGCAGTCGATACTGGGCTTTCTGGCAGATCCGCTGAACCGGGAGCTGATCGAGCAGCTGCGTGCATCAGGTATTCACTGGGAAGAGAGTGAGCCGGAGCGCGGGAATCTCACGCTGGCTGGCAAAACTTTTGTGTTGACCGGTACCTTGCCCACCCTTAAGCGCGACGAGGCGGCATCGATGATCGAGGCCGCTGGTGGCAAGGTCGCCGGTTCGGTGTCGAAGAAAACCAGTTATGTGGTCGCCGGTGATGACGCAGGTAGCAAGCTCGCGAAGGCACAAGCGCTGGGTGTAGCGATCATCGATGAGACTGAATTACTTACATTGCTGGAGTCTGAACAATGACAAAAATTACCAAAGCCGTTTTTCCGGTGGCTGGGCTAGGCAGTCGTTTTTTGCCCGCGACCAAGGCCCAGCCCAAGGAAATGCTGCCCATCGTCGACAAGCCACTGATTCAGTATGCGGTCGAAGAAGCCGTCGAGGCGGGCATTACCGAGATGATTTTCATCACCGGGCGCAACAAGCGAGCGATTGAAGATCACTTCGATAAAGCCTATGAGCTGGAAGCCGAGCTGGAAGCAGCGGGCAAGGACCAGCTTCTGCGGATGGTGCGCGAAGTGATACCGAAAACCGTCAATTGCATGTACATACGCCAGCCGCAGGCGCTGGGCCTCGGCCATGCAGTACTTTGCGCGCGTCCCATCGTGGGTCAAGATCCGTTCGCGGTGCTGCTTGCGGATGATTTCATGCAGGGAGAGCAGGGCGGGCCGGGTGTGATGGCGCAGATGACGGCCAGTTTTGCGCGCGAGCAGGCCAGTCTCTTGGCAGTCCAAGACGTGCCGCGCGAGAATACACGACAGTACGGTATCGTCAGCACGGAAGCATTCGGCGATCGGCTGGAGAAAGTGCAGGGCATCGTCGAGAAGCCCATGCCAGAGAAGGCGCCGTCCACGCTGGCGGTGGTTGGCCGCTACGTGCTGACCAATCGAATCTTTTCATGCCTTGAAAAACTGGGCAAAGGCGCAGGGGGCGAGATTCAGCTTACCGATGGCATCGAGGCGCTCATGCAATATGAGACGGTGCTTTCTTATCGTTACATGGGACGTCGTTTCGATTGCGGTTCCAAGCTCGGTTATTTGGAAGCTTCGGTCGAGATCGGCCTGCAGCATCCCGAGACCGGCGCGGCATTCGCCGAGTGGCTGGCCCAGCGCCATTCATCCTGAACGGAGTCTGACCGTGGCTGTACGCGAGATATTGAGAATGGGCGATCCGCGCCTGCTACGTCAGGCCGAGCCCGTGACGTCTTTCGATACACCGGAGCTGCATGAACTGATTGCCGACATGTTCGACACCATGCATGCGGCTAATGGTGCAGGTCTCGCTGCACCACAAATCGGCGTGAACCTGCAGCTGGTGATTTTCGGTTTCAGTAATAGCGTCCGATATCCCGACGCGCCCGCCGTGCCTGAGACGGTGTTGCTGAACCCGGTGATCACGCCTCTGTCCGATGAGATGGAAGAAGGTTGGGAAGGCTGCCTGTCTGTACCCGGGTTGCGCGGTGTGGTGCCGCGCTACACGCGGCTGCGCTATCAGGGCGTTGATCCTTACGGCCAGATCATCGATCGCGAGGTCGATGGATTTCATGCGCGGGTGGTGCAGCATGAATGCGATCACCTGATCGGTGTGCTGTATCCGATGCGAGTCAAAGATTTCAGTCGCTTTGGGTATACCGAGGTGTTGTTTCCGGGGATGGATCCCGGGGCGGATGATTGACCGAAGAGACTGTGTGGTCGTTAACTTGAACCGTCATTCCGGCGCAGGCCGGAACCACTGTTTAAATGCCAGCGCGCTGAACATTTGAGTCAAAACCGCTCATCCTCTCCCAGATAACGCCAATTCCCAGTCGGTAAGTTGCCGAGCTTTACGCGACCTATCCGCACCCTTTTCAAGCCCAGCACTTTCAACCCGACCAGTTCGCACATCCGGCGTATCTGACGTTTTTTTCCTTCGCGCAGAACAAAACACAGCTGATCCTCATTTTGCCAGTGCACCTTCGCAGGCCGCAGCGGCTGACCGTCAAGCGACAATCCATGGTTCAGTCGCTTCAAATCGTGATCGGGAAGTCGTCCCGAGTTAGCGTACTTTACGCGCACAAGATATTCTTTCTCGATGTCGCTATCTTCACCAATCAACTGCTTGGCGATCCGTCCGTCCTGCGTGAGCACCAGCAGGCCGACGGAATCGATATCGAGCCGTCCTGCAGGGACAAGACTTTTCAGTTGTGCCGGTGAAAACTGTAACGCTGACTTGTCCTGCGACCAGCGATTTTCAGGTCGCACCAGCGTCACGGCAGGCTGGTAGCCGTCTTCAGCTTGTCCACTGACGAAGCCCATGGGCTTGTTGATCAGCACCGTCACTCTGCGCGCCTGCTGCGCCTGTGCCTGCTTTTCGATGGTAATTTTCTGATGCGGCAGCACTTTGCTGCCCAGCTCGGATATCACTTGCCCATCGACGCGCACCCAGCCTTTGGCGATCCATTCATCCGCTTCACGACGCGAGCAGAGGCCAAGCTCGGACATACGCTTGGAGAGTCTGAGAGGTTCACTCATCGCTGATACGCCCAAGCGCGTCAGGCGCGCAAGGCATCGAGCAGATCGGATTCAAGCGCGATCTGGCTGCGTGCGTGCGATAGCACCGGGCCATCGACGAGGAACACATCCTCCACCCGCTCGCCCAGCGTGGTGATTTTCGCGGTATGCAGATTTACCTTGTAGCGAGCGAGCACGCTGGCAATCGAATAAAGCAGACCCGTACGGTCGCTCGCTGATACCGAGAGCAAATGATACTGACCTCGTTCGTCGGGTTGCAGATGCACCGTGGGCGTGATCGGGAAGGTGCGCGAGAGTCGCGATAGTCGGGCCTTGGCGGGTGGCGGTAAGGCATCATCGGAAGTCAGCCATTGTTTCAGCTCATGTTCGATCAGTGTGATTAGCTCGCGGTAATTGTCCGCAAACGTGGGCTCGCTCACCAGGAAGGTATCGAGCGCGTAGCCAGTGCGCGTGGTCTGTACCTTCGCATCGAGGATGCTGAAATTCTTGCGGTCAAAATAGCTGCAGATGCGAGCGAAGAGATCGGGGCGGTCGCGCAGGTAGACCACGACCTGCAATCCTTCGCCGATCAGGCCAAGGCGGCAACGAACCACAGGATTGTCGCTGTCGACGTGCTCGCACAATACGCGCGTCTGCCACGCGATCTCTGATGCGTCGTGCCGCAGAAAATAGCCGACATCGAGCGTTTTCCATAGCGCCTCATGCGCATCCGCCGAGAGGCCGTGAAGGCGCAGTGCAGCGATGGCTTCCTGCTGCCGTTTTTGCAGCTCGCGGTCAGGCGAGGGTGCTTCACCGCCCAGCACACGAAGACTCATCCGGTACAAGTCCTCGAGCAGTTTGCCTTTCCAGGCATTCCAGACCTTGGGGCTGGTACCGCGGATATCGGCGACTGTGAGCAGATACAGCGCGGTGAGGTGCCTTTCGTCTTTCACTACCTTTACAAATGCGCGGATCACATCGGGATCGGAGAGATCCTGCTTCTGTGCGACATGCGACATCTGCAGATGATGCTCAACCAAGAACACGACAAGCTCGGTGTCCTCCGTCGATAATCCGTGATCGCTGCAGAAGCGCTGCGCATCCATCTTCCCGAGTTCGGAATGATCACCGCCACGACCTTTGGCAATGTCGTGAAATAGCGCGGCGATATAAATCAGCCAGGGCTGAGGAAAATTCGCCATGAGCTGACTACAGAACGGGTACTCGTGCGAATGCTCGGGAATTGCAAACCGGCGTACGTTGCGCAGGACCATCAGAATGTGCTGGTCAACGGTGTAGACATGAAACAAATCATGCTGCATCTGCCCAATAATGCGGCGAAACGCCGGCAGGTAACGACCGAGTATCGACAACTGATTCATGTTGCGTAGCGCATGCGTAATACCCTTGGGTGCTTTGAGTATCTGCAGGAACAGTTCGCGGTTTTGCGGATCGCGGCGGAATGAATCGTCGATGCGGAAGCGGGCGTGCCACAGTGCGCGCTGGGTGCGGGCGGTCATGCCCTTCAGCTCGCCGTGCTGCTCGAGCAGCAGGAAAATCTCCAGCATGGCCGACGGCGTGTCTTCGAATACCTTGTCATGCGCGATATCGATCATGCCGTTCACTTCATTGAAGCGCTCGTTGACTGGGCGCGATACACTGACTTGCGGGAAAAGACGGGCTTCAATGTTTTGCAGCAGGATGCTGTTGAGCTGGGTGACGGCCTTGGCGGCCCAATAGTAGCGCTGCATCAGCACCTCGCTTGCGCGTCGTGCGTCTGTCGTTTGAAAGCCGAAAGTCTCGGCGACCGGACTTTGCACATCGAACACCAGCCGGTCTTCGCGCCGCTGGGTGTGAAGGTGAAGACGTATGCGTATGTCCTTGAATGCGCGTTCCTTTTCAGCGAGCTGGCGCGCTTCGGTCGGCGTGATCATGTCGTACGTGTGGCGCAAGGGCTGTTTCTGGCTCACGGCCTCGTCGCAACGGGCCCGCATCTCGGCGGTGCGGCGCGACCCGCGGGTGTGCATCGTGGTCACGTCCACCGGCACATCCATGCCACGCAACATGACGGTCACCTGGAAGGGGACGTGCGAGATCCTCGACGCTCAGGCCACCAAGGACTGGTTCTATCCCGAACTGGCCGAAGCGATCATGGGGGGCAAGGGCGCTCGAGCCCAGGCGTTCGAGGAGTTCCTCGATTCACCGCGCCGGATCATCCTGAAGGTCACTCCGACCCAGCGAATCGGTTACGACGGGACCAAGATGGGCAAAGCCACCACCGAGTGGATGAAATCGCGCGCCGCCAAGCCGGCCGATCGACAGGAGAGATCATGAAACTGGGACTGACCGCCGACGAGGTGTTGACCACGACCCGATCGGTGCGCAAGCGCCTCGATCTCACCAAGCCGGTGCCGCACGACGTTCTCGTCGAATGCATCGAGATCGCCCACCAGGCGCCCACCGGCTCGAACATGCAGGGTTGGCGGTGGCTGTTCGTGGACGATCCGGCCAAGAAGAAGGCGTTGGCCGACATGTACCGCAGCAACTTCTATCCGTACATCAATGACCCCAACCGCCCGAAGCGCGACGATCAGGGCGAGCGCATTCTCGACTCGGCCACGTACCTCGCCGATGTCCTCGATCAGGTTCCTGTGCTCCTGATTCCGCTCATCGCCGGTCGTCTCGACACCGGCACGCCGGCCTTCCAGCAGGCCTCGGCGTGGGGTTCGCTGTTGCCCGCGGTCTGGAGTTTCATGCTCGCGCTCCGCGAACGCGGCCTCGGCTCGGCCTGGACGACGTTGCACCTTCCGCACGAGAAGGAAGCCGCCGAACTGCTCGGGATTCCCTTCGATCAGTACACGCAGGCGGGCTTGTTCCCGATCGCGTACACGATCGGCACCGACTTCAAGTTGGCCAAGCGCGTGCCGGCCGAGAAGTTCATTCGCTGGAATTCCTGGTCCTGACCCAATCGCGAGCGGATTCGGTCGCGACCCAGTCGATCGAGTTGCGCAGCACCCGACGGAAGTTGTCGTCATCGTAGGTGACCGGTCCGTCGCCGAACTGCAGGTACACGACCGGTGAGTTGCCGGCGGTCTTCGCCCAGGCCACCAACGCGCTGCCGGCCGGGTGGGTCCAGCCGTCGTTGGCGTTCCGCCGACCACGAATGGCGAGGTCGGCCGAGTGGAAGCGCGACGCGTCGTGCACCGGGAAGTCGGTTCGCATGAGGGGAACGACGGAATCCTCGAAGACCGGGAAGCAATACAACTCGTCGGTGATCGTGAACGACGGGCCGACTCCCGCGCACACCGGATGTTCGGAGTCGATGATCGACACTTCGTGCGTCACGTCGAAGACGTAACCCGAATCGGGGTACGACCGACCACGCAGCGAACCCGGTTGATAGTGGAATCGGCCGCCGACGATCTCGGCGTACCGTTCCCACGCCGGCCACCCCGCCACGGCGTGGTGCATGAACACCAGACCGGTTCCGTCGCGCATCAACTGCTCGATCACCGCGCGTGTCTCGGCGCTCGGCTCGGGAAAATCGACCGGCGGATCGCCGCCGGTGAACCGCAGTCCCGGCATGTCGTAGAAGACCACGACGTCGTGGCCGGTTGCCGGTGAGGTCGCGCGCGACCAGTCGTCGAGTCCGAGAGCGTCGAAGATCGCGAAGAATGGCTCGGCCTCGAACGGGTGACCGCCCGTGACGACGAGTACCGAGGTCACGCGCGTCCGACGAACGCCCACTCGCCCTTGATGCGGTTCTCGTGTTCGAGACGCAGGTCGAGGATCGCGCGGGCCTTCAGATGCAGCGCGGTGTGGTCGCGCGCGACGGCTCGTTCGAGGGCGGCCGAAAAGCAATGACCGGCCAGGCTGTACGTGGCCGAGACGTCATCGAGGTGCAGGCTGTCGGAT
>JBEGNF010000088.1:0-7913 GCA_041182625.1 Pseudomonadota bacterium
GTCTAATGCCAGTCAGTTCAGCATCCCGATGGTCCTTGATCATCGAAAATCTCAAAGTCACTGGATCCCGGCCTGCGCCGGGATGACGTTTTAGCTGCTTGCGGCCTTTATATCGTCGTCCCGGCGCAGGCCGGGACCCAGCGTCTTTTGTGGAATGCAGGGACCTTGCGGCTTAACCGACTGGCATTGTCTCCTAGTCGTTCACCGGGCAGACTCATGCCCTGCCCCTGCAGTCCCCCGCACCGCTAATTGACGTCCTCTGTGGCAGGGCGCACCGCCTTGCTGGCGATCTTGCCGATCGTCAGGCCTTGCACAAGAATCGAGGCCACGACGATGCCATAGGTCAGCGCCAGCACGATATCGCGCTCTGGTCCTTGGGGTAGCGAGAGTGCCAGCGCGACCGAGATGCCGCCCCGCAGTCCACCCCAGGTCAGCACCACCCCCGCGCCACGCGGGAGATTGAAGTAGCCCGGTGCCGCCACGACAGGTACCCACACCGTCAACGCGCGCGCTACCAGGGTCAGCACAACCATCGCGATAGCAGCGATCAGCAGATTGATAGAGAAAGCGATCAGCAGTACTTCCATGCCGATCAGCACGAACAGCACGGCATTGAGGATATCGTCGATCATCTCCCAGAACATATCGACATACTGGCGCGTGGTGTGCGACATCGCGTATTCACGGCCATGGTTGCCGACCACCAGACCGGCAACGACCATCGCCAGAGGGCCGGACACATGCAACTTGCTCGCCAGCAGATAGCCGCCCATCACCGCGGCCAGTGTCAGCATCACCTCGACCTGATAATTGTCGATGCTGGCCAGTAGGCGGAAAGTGATATAGCCCAGTAGCAGCCCGTACAGCAGCCCGCCACCCGCCTCGCGCATCAGCATGCCCAGACCCTCGTCAAAGCTCGGTAGTTTGCCCATCATGAGCATGCCCATCAGGATGGAAAAGATCACCACACCCACCCCGTCATTGAACAGGGATTCACCCGCGATCACCAGTTCCAGGTTCTTGGGCATGCCGGCGGATTTGAGAATACCCATCACGGCGATTGGGTCAGTCGGGGAGATCAGCGCACCAAATAGCAGGCAGTAGATCAGAGGCAGCTGGATGCCAATGAGCGGCAGCGCAGTCCATGCCGCAAAACCCACAATAAACGTCGATAGAAGCGTCGAGAAAAAAGCCAGCAACAGTACCTGCCATCGGTAAGCCTTCAGCTCAGACAAATCAATGTGCAAGGCACCCGCGAACAGCAGCAGCGAGAGCATGCCCTGCATCAGCACATTGGAAAAATCGATGGCCTTGAGCATGGCTTCCATCTGCAGATGAAGCCCGAAATCGACGCCGATGAAGTCGAGCCCGACAATCAGCAGCGACAGGCCCAGCGAGGTCGCCATAACCCCTATGGTGATGGGTAAACCGATGTATCTAAAATTGATATAAGCAAGCAGCGAAGTAATGACCAGACAGGTCGCGGTGATCTCCAGCATGGCGAAGGTATGTTGTGGTTTTTGTAATGTGATGCGCAGTAGTTGCGCCAGCCGCAAGCATACCTTCTCCGGCGTTTCTCATAAAAAATACTTTGAACCGATCGGGACTAATTCAGGAGAGCGATCTGCACCACGTAGACCAGCGCACCGGAGAGGTAACCTATCATTGCCAGCCAACTGATTTTCTTGAGATACCAGACAAAATCAATGCGCTCCAATCCCATCGCGGCGACGCCCGCCGCAGAACCGATCACGAGGATGGAGCCGCCAGTACCTGCGCAATACGCAAGAAACTCCCAAAGAAAACTGTCCGTTGGGTACTGACCAAGGTCATACATGCCCATCGCTGCGGCCACCAGGGGTACGTTATCGACAATGGCGCTGACCATGCCGATCAGCAGCACGATCAGGTCTTCTCGCCCTACCGTGTCATTCAGCCAGCCCGCCAAAGCCGGCAAAATGCCCGAGTGCTCCAGCGTGGCGACGGCCAGCAGTATGCCAATGAAGAACACGATCGAGGCCATGTCGATACGGTTGAGTGCACTGGTAAGGTTCAGATGCTCGCGCTCTTCGTCGGTCTTCGCACCATGCAGAATATCACCCACCAGCCAGAGCAGACCGAGTCCAAGCAGCACGCCCATGAATGGTGGCAGGTGCGTGATCGTCTTGAATGCGGGTACCGCAATCAGCACGCCCAGCCCGAGGAAGAACATGATGTTTCGCTCTCGGGCTGATGTGGCACCCATGTCGTCCATGGCCGGATCAATGGCGGGCTCGGTCACCACCTGACCGCGGAGCATGTAGCTGATCACCGCGAGTGGTACCAGGAGACTGACCAGAGAGGGAATGAATACAGCGGTCATGATCTTCGAGGCCGTAATCTGCCCGCCTATCCAGAGCATGGTCGTTGTCACATCACCGATCGGTGACCATGCGCCCCCCGAATTGGCTGCGATGATGATCATGCCTGCGAACATCAAACGCTGGTCGCGAGAGTCGACGAGTTTTTTCACCAGCGATACCATCACGATCGCGGTGGTCAGATTATCCAGCACCGCACTGAGGAAAAACGTCACGACGCAGACCAGCCACATCAACGTGGCCACGCGTTTCGTACGGATACGCTCAGTGACGACCTCGAAGCCGTTGTGCGCGTCAATGACCTCGACAATGGTCATCGCGCCCATCAGAAAGAAAACGATCTGCGCGGTACCCACCAGGGTCTCGGACAGATGCTCGCTCACATGACCACCGTCCGCCATCAGCGAGTAAATACTCCACAACAAACCTGCCCCCAGCAGCGCCGAGGCGGACTTATTAATCCGTATCGGATGCTCGAAGGCGATAGCCGCATAGGCGATAACGAAGACGACGATCAGCGCAGTATTCATTGTATTCCCTGAGATGTCAGCGGGCACCACGCGGAGCACGGTTCGCTTTTTCGAAGGTTGTTATTCAGACCAGTGAAGAGACGCGGCAGTGTAAATCAGGCGGGTGAGCCGGGCAAGAGAGGCCGTCATGATCGTTGCGATGGCGCCAGCGGCTGCGCAAGCTTCTGGCAGCCAGTCCAGATCGGTTGTTCAGGCCGCTTGACGACCTTCTTGATGCAGCGGCTCTACCCTGCCCTCGGCATCGACCCGGTAGCAGCGCAGGTCCAAATTGAAGACCTCGGGCTTGACGATGGATTTTCCCATCAGCATGCGGGCACATTCCTGTATGCCTTCTGGCACTGAGGGATGCGGGAAGATCAGTTCTGCCAGTGTGTGCACGCCCTCGCCTAGCGCGATCATCAGCGCGATCGCCTGACTGGTGCTGGACGCGTGATTGCCCATGACCCGCATGCCGAGGATCTTCATCTGATCGTCATCGGTCACAAGAATCTTGAAGAAACCCGAGGTTTTGCCCATCGCGATCGCACGATTGATGTAGCGGTAGTTCATCACGGCGACCCGGTAGGGAATTTTTTTCTTGCGGGCTTGCGTCTCATTGAGTCCCACAGCGGCCACTTCGGGATTAAGGAACATGATGGTCGAGATGTTCTCGTAAATCAGTTCGTGCGCGGGGTCGCCAAAGATGCGCTCGACGGCGTAGCGGCCTTCCAGTTCGCCGACGTTGACCAATGAAATATCGGCGGTGAAGTCACCCACGGCATAGATGTTCGGCACGCTCGTCTGGGTATCCTGATCAATGCAGTAGCCGCGCTCGTTGAGTTTGACACCCGCATTCTCCAGCCCAAGGTTCTCGGTATTGGCTACCCGGCCGACAGAGACCAGCGCGTGATCGACGGTGTGCGTCTCGCGCCGCCCGTCCTTGTAATTCAGTACGTATTCGACACGCCCATCGACGGTCTTCATGGACTCCAGCGATGAGCCGCGATGAATGACCACGCCATGCTTTTCAAGATTGGCCGCCAGTGCATGAGAGATGTCTTCATCTTCGAAGGGCAGGATGCGCTCTTCCTTGTCGATCAGGTAGACCTTGGTGCGGCCATAATTGGAAAAGATAGTCGCGAATTCACAGCCGATCACGCCGGCACCAAGAATGACGATACTTTTGGGGAAATCCGGCAGTGACGCAATACCATCGCTGGTGAGGATGATTTTTTCGTCGATAGGAATCTCGGGCAAGTAGCGCGGACGGCTGCCAATGGCCAGCACGATGTGCTCGGCGTGGAGGGTTTCCGTCCCTCCCTCGTTGAGTGCCACCTCGATCTCGTGCGCATTGAGCAGCTTGGCATGTCCCTGGAATTCCTCCAGCTGATCTTTTCGCCGGAAATAATTGACTTGCTCGCGCAGCTGCACATGCTTGCTGGCCACCGCACGATGCATTTCATTGATCACAGCAGCGTAGCTGAGCTCGCAATCATGGACGGTGTAACCGTAGCCGGTGTGACGTGTCTGCTTGTACAGCTCGGACATTTCCCACAAGGTCTTGGACGACAGCGCTCCATTGAAGATCCCGGCGCCACCCAGCTTGCCGCGCTCGATCAGCGCCACCCGCTTGCCAAAATCCAGTCCACGCATGGCCGCTGCGAAACCCGACGGACCGCCACCGATGACGGCAAGATCAAAGCGCTTCATAGTGTCTCCCTAGGTCGTGTACCCCACCTCTGCGATTGCTTCGGGGTGGTTATTCGCTAGATGGCCGACCGCGGTCGATCTGCTCCCAGATCGCGCGATCCATGTCGGTTGAGTGTCCCGGCCGCTGCAGTTGCTGGCTGATGTACGCATTGTCCGCAACGGCGGCCAGCTCGCGCAGGCGCGACACCAGCATGCGGTACTGGGCGAGCGCAAATTCGGGATTGCTGGCCGCGAGCGACAGCGCCTCGTACTCGCCGCGCGGTGTCTCGATCATGTCGTCCGCTGACTCGATCTGCTGGATCAATTCCTGAATTTCGGCATGCGTGAGGTGATGATGCTTGGCGTTGGCGATGAACTCTTCCCGCGCCTGATCGGTGAAATCCATCGCGCGCGCCATCGCCAGTAGCTCACTCTTGAGTCGCTCGCGGTTGGTTCGCAGCTGATCGGTAAAACCGGAGGCCATGATCGCGGCCGGTATGGCAAAGATACCGATGCCGACCAGGGACAGGATGACCGTAATCACTCGCCCGCCGGGCGTCACGGGCGAAATGTCTCCATACCCGACCGACGCTAGCGTGATCACGGCCCAGTAGATCGATTGCGGTATGTTTTCAAACTTGTCTGGCTGGGCATCACGCTCGAGCAGATAGCCAAAGGCCGCCATCATGAATACCAGCAGCGCGATCATGAACATCGCAGCCATCAGCACGGGGATTTCCTTGCGAATCACGGCGAACATGGTGTCGCTGGCGCTGGAGTAGCGGCCAAGCTTCAGCAACCGCACCATACGAACGATACGCAGGAAACGCAGATCCAGCGTGCCACCAAACACCAGCTCGAGCATGAACGGCAGAATGGCTGCGAGGTCCAGTAACCCGGAAGGCGATTTGAAGAATCGCCAGCGCTCCATCAGGGAACCTTGCTCGGGATGTTGCTCCGGATAGGCATACACGCGCAGCGCGTACTCGATGGCGAACACCCCAAAAGAAATCACGTCGAGCATGGCAAAGTGCTGCGCGAAGTGCACATTGATGCTCTCGACAGATTCCAGCACAATCGACAGCACCGAAGCCACGATCCAGAAAATCAGGAACAGCTCGATCGCCTCGTTAAGCCGACCACCATACTCACTGGGGAACAGCAGCGCGTGCACTTTCTGGCGCAGGGTGCGACCACGGTTGAGCTCCACGAACTCGCGCCCGCCTTCGATGAAGACCTGGGTGATCTTGAGTATCCTCAGCATCCGCAGTACCCGCAACACACGGGTATCGAGTGCCAGCAACAGGCCAACGAAGAAAGGAAGTATGGCCAGCAGATCGATGATGCCCAGCCAGCTCGTGACATAGGCCAGCCGTGGTGAACCTCGGGATGCGAACTCCGGATCTTCCGGCGCCAGATACAGGCGCAGCAGATATTCGATGGTGAAGATCGCCACCGAGAACATGTCGAACGCATGAAACGCATCACGATGCTCGGCATAAATGGCCGGTGCCGATTCGAGCAGCAGCGCGAACAGGTTCAGCAAGATCAGGATCAGGATGAATCGATTGATCGATGCGCGCGCGCCGGATTCCGAGCGCTCGTCGAGCAGCAATTCATACAGCCGCCGGCGAAAGCTGATCACCGCCGGCGTTGAGGGGTCTGAGTGCATGGAGTTCGGCCGCTGTCAGCGGCGAGAGAAAAAAGTCATTGAAAGGGCCCGGCAGCTATGGCTGAACGCGAAAATTCGGGATGAGTGTATCCGTACAAATTCAGGATTGGCAATCACTCGAGCCGGATTTCTCGATCCTTAAATTATCAAAATAAAAAAAGAAGTGCCTTGCCACTGAATTATCGAGGATTTATTTCAAGATCGGCAAAACTTTGGAGTGATTCCCTTGCCTGCAACGATATAATTGCGGTTTGTTGCCGCTCTGCTTTGTCGGGGAGCCTTTGGCAAAACCAAAACAACGATCAGTCATCAAAGCTTTTTGATCAGACTCGCCATCATGATCCGAGGCCGGTCAGATCCGGTATTAATTATTATTCATGAAATCACTGCAGACCCGCGTTTACGACCTTCTTGAAGGTTCGGTACACAACAAGGCCGCCCGCTATTGCGAGATTTTCATTGCCTCAGTCGTGGTGCTGAATGTGCTGGCGATCATTCTCGAATCGGTTCATGAGCTTCACGAGGCTTATGCGACGTATTTCCATGTGTTCGATGTCGCTAGCGTGATGGTGTTCACCGCCGAATACATCTTGCGAGTCTGGTCGTATGGCGTGAAATACCAAGCCGAGAACGGCGGCTCCTGGCGCGGACGCAAAGAATACATATTTAGCTTTTACGGCTTTATTGATTTCTTCGGTACCTTGCCTTTTTATCTGCAACTGCTGTTCCCGGGCCTGGATCTGCGCTTCCTGCGACTGTTCAGGCTGATGCGTATTTTCAAGCTCTCGCGCTACAACAGCGCACTGAGCGACCTGGTCGAAGCAGTACGTACCGAGCGTGATTCGTTCACATCGGCGCTGTTCCTGTTGCTGATCTCTTGCCTGCTGTGCTCATCCCTGATCTACATCGCCGAGGGCCACCTGCAGCCTGAGGTCTTCCCGTCGATCCCTGCGACGATGAAGTGGTATCTGCTCACCATTATCTCGGGCTGGGGCAATGTCGACCCGCTGTCGGCATTCGGCGTATTGCTGGTCGTGATGACCCAAGTGCTAGCCATCGCACTCGCCGCGATTCTCACCGGTGTGGTGGCGACGGCCTACACTACCCAAGTCGAGCGCCGCGAGATACTGTATGAAACCCAGATCCGCGAGGCGCTCGCCGATGGTGTCGTGACCGAAGAAGAGCAGAGACAGCTCGAGATAATGAAAAAGCAATTTGGCATGAGCGATGAGCGGGTCGAGGCGATCGCCAGACAGGTTCGTGAAGAAAGAATGCGCCAGGAGCAGCAGTCGCAGCAGCGATTCGCCGCCTGAGCTGGTGCAGATCACCGATAAAACAATAATTTGGCAGAAGAACGCCGATAAACCAGCTGGCCAGCGAGAGTCAGCACCGAAGGGGGAGCCACATGATTGAATTTTTCCAGCAACTGAACTGGATGGTGGTGGGACAAATCATCCTGATCGATATCCTGCTCGGCGGTGACAATGCGATTGTGATCGCGCTGGCCTGCCGTCACCTGCCGGAAAATCTGCGGATGAAAGGTATTGTGGGTGGCGCTATCGGCGCGATTGTTGCCCGCGTCGTGCTGATCGCGTTTGCAGTCACTCTGCTCAACCTTCCTTACCTCAAACTGATCGGCGGCCTGCTGCTGCTGTGGATCGGTGTGAAGCTCCTGGTCGGTGA
>JBEGNF010000089.1:0-7834 GCA_041182625.1 Pseudomonadota bacterium
CCGCGGCCCGAGGCGGGCGAGGGCCGGTACTACTGGACCGACCTCGTGGGCCTCGAAGTGGTGAACGAGCAGGGCGTGGTGCTGGGCGAACTGGATCCCGATCATCTGGCCGGGGTACGCGCCAGTCTGCCGGCGCTCGCGCATCGCAAACTGGCGGTCTGATGGCGCAACCCCTGCGGTGTCAGGGGTTTTGCCTTGCGAAGTCAGCGGGAAGCGGTGCGATCCAGTATCATCAACGCTTCCTATTGCCTGTATCTTCCTCTACCCATGAAGCCCATTGAGCCCAACCTCGCCACCCATCAAGCTGCACGTGACATTCTGCTGTCCCCCTATGGCCTGGACGAAAGCACCTTGCTGAAGGTGTTAGGCTCGATTTTCACTCATCGTGTTGATTATGCCGATCTGTATTTCCAGTTCACGCGCAGCGAGAGCTGGAGCCTGGAAGAGGGCATCGTCAAGACCGGTAGCTTCTCGATTGATCAGGGAGTGGGTGTGCGTGCGGTATCGGGCGACAGAACCGCGTTTTCGTATTCGGATGAAATTTCCGAGCATGCGTTGCTTGATGCCGCGGCGGCCACCCGCACCATTGCGCGTCAAGGCGCAGGCAAGATCAAGGTAGCGGGCAAGATGCAGCCTGCTGGCGCTCGCTCGCTGTATCTGCCGAGAGATCCGGTGGCATCCATGGATGCCACGGCCAAGGTGCAATTGCTCGAGAAGCTGGAACGCATCGCGCGCGCTAAAGACCCGCGCATCGTGCAGGTGATGGCCGGTCTCGCCGGCGAACAGGATGTGGTGCTGGTCGTGCGCAGCGATGGTGTGATCGCTGCAGATATTCGCCCACTGGTCAGACTGTCGCTGACGGTCATTGCCGAGCAGGATGGCCGCCGCGAAGTCGGCACCTCGGGCGGAGGCGGGCGCTATGACTTCGGTTATTTTTCCGAAGAACTTCTGGAAAAATATGCAAGTGAGGCCGTGAACTCAGCGCTGGTGAATCTTGAATCACGTCCTGCACCCGCAGGCCCGATGACGGTGGTGCTTGGCCCGGGCTGGCCCGGTGTGCTGCTGCACGAGGCGATCGGACATGGCCTGGAGGGCGATTTCAATCGCAAGGGCTCCAGTGCCTTCTCGGGCCGGATTGGCGAGCGTGTTGCAGCCAAGGGCGTGACCGTAGTCGATGACGGCACCATTGCCGACCGCCGTGGCTCACTGAACGTGGACGATGAAGGCCATGCGACCCAATGCACCACGCTGATCGAAGATGGCATCTTGCGCGCCTATATTCAGGACACGCTGAATGCGCGGCTGATGAAAATGTCTCCGACGGGCAATGGCCGACGAGAGTCTTACGCGCATCTGCCGATGCCGCGCATGACCAACACCTATATGCTGGCCGGTGACCGTGATCCTGCTGAGATCCTAGCGTCTGTCAAGCATGGCCTGTATGCCGTGAATTTTGGTGGTGGTCAGGTCGATATCACCAACGGCAAGTTTGTTTTCTCGGCGAGTGAGGCCTGGATGATCGAAGATGGCAAGCTGGCTTACCCGGTCAAGGGCGCCACACTCATCGGCAACGGCCCCGACGTGCTGAACCGTGTATCCATGATTGGAAATGACATGCGTCTGGATTCCGGTATTGGGACCTGTGGAAAGGATGGGCAGAGCGTGCCAGTCGGCGTGGGGCAGCCGACACTGAGGATCGAAGACCTGACCGTGGGTGGCACTGCCTGAGTTATTTATTTGAAAACACGCTTGCCATCCCTCGTGTTTTGTAGCACCATCCCGGTTCCGATTTGCCTGAAGACGCAAACCAGTATGTCGAAGCTGCACTTCTTTTTTGACTTTTACTTTAGCTATTCCAGCCGGTCGGCGGTGGAGAAGCGGTAAGTTCACGTAAAGAGTACAGCGAACCGAATCTTTAAAACCGCCAGGAATGGCGGTTTTTTATTTGTATGCGAATTATTCCTGGAGAGACCATGCCGCGCACCGACGACCTGAGGATTAGAGAATTGAAGGAACTGACACCGCCGTCGCACTTGATCCGGGAAATTCCCTGCTCCGAAAAAATTGCGACCGTGACCGCGAATGCGCGCACTGCGCTACATCGTATCCTGCACGGGCAGGACGATCGGCTGATGGTCGTCATCGGCCCGTGCTCCATTCACGATACCAAGGCCGGCATGGAGTACGCGCGCCGCCTTGCCGAGCAGCGCGAGCGTCTGAAAGACGATCTCGAAATTGTGATGCGCGTTTACTTCGAAAAGCCCCGTACCACAGTGGGCTGGAAAGGCCTGATCAATGATCCTTTCCTCGATGGCAGCTTCCGTATCAATGATGGTTTGCGCATCGCCCGCGAGCTGCTGATGAACATTAACGAACTCGGCCTGCCGGCAGGTACCGAATTCCTCGATGTGATCAGCCCGCAGTACATCGCTGATTTGATCAGCTGGGGCGCGATTGGCGCGCGCACCACCGAATCACAGGTACATCGCGAACTGGCATCAGGCTTGTCCTGCCCGGTCGGCTTCAAGAACGGCACCGATGGCAACATCAAGATCGCCGCCGATGCGATCAAGGCGGCGTCGCAGCCGCATCACTTCCTGTCTGTCACCAAGGGCGGGCACTCGGCGATTGTCTCGACCGCCGGCAATGAGGATTGCCACATCATCCTGCGTGGCGGCAAGGCGCCGAATTATGATGCGGCCAGCGTGGAAGAAGCCGCGAAAGCCCTCGCGTCGAATGGCCTGTCGCAGAAACTGATGATCGATGCGTCGCACGCCAACAGCTCGAAGAAGCCTGAAAATCAGGTACCCGTGTGCGCCGACATTGCCGGCCAGGTTGCCGGTGGTGATGATCGCATCATCGGCGTGATGGTCGAGTCTCACCTTATTGCAGGCCGTCAGGATCTGGTGCCGGGCAAAGAGCTTACTTACGGTCAGTCCATCACCGATGGCTGCATCGATTGGGACAGCAGTTTGCAAGTGCTCGATGGTTTGGCTGAAGCAGTACGCAAGCGCCGTCTGGCAAATACCGACTAAGGTCACTTGGGTTCAAGAAACAAAGGCCATGCGATGCATGGCCTTTGCTGCTCGCTTCGACGAATGGGAAGATCAGTCGCGGAAGTTATTGAATTCCAGCGGTAAGTCCGTGACGTCTTTTTTCAGCAGTGCAATCGTCGCTTGCAGATCGTCGCGCTTCGCGCCCTGCACACGCAGTGTGTCGCCCTGAATGCTGGCCTGCACCTTGATCTTGCTGTCCTTGATGATGCGCTGGATCTTCTTCGCCGCTTCGCTCTCGATACCGTTCTTGACCTTGATCACCTGCTTCACCTTGTCACCGCCGATCTTCTCGATCTTGCCAATGTCGAGGAAGCGCACATCGACATTCCGCTTGGTCATCTTCGATGTGAGCACATCGCGTACTTGTCCGAGCTGGAAATCACTGTCCGCATAGGCGGTCAGCTCACGTTCTTTTTGCTCGATACGTGCATCGCTACCCTTGAAGTCGAAGCGGGTGCCGATTTCCTTGTTGGCCTGATCGACTGCATTTTTCACTTCGACCTGATTGGCTTCGGAAACGACGTCGAATGATGGCATGGGTATCCTCCTCTGAACTGTCTGATGCCGCGCATTATAGAGGAGGCTGTCGCTTAATTCTTGTCTGTTGACCAACAGGTCAAGGATGCCCGCAGGGGCGCCGGTATAATCCGCCGGTAATGAATTCTCAACTTGATATCCGCCACGATCAGTCGCTGCGCGCGCTGAATACCTTTGGCATTGACGCGAAGGCCTACGCCTACGTGCAGGTCTGTGGCGTTGAGCATCTGCGCGTGGTGCGAGACGATCCCGCGCTATCAGCACTGCGCCGGCTGGTGCTGGGCGGCGGCAGCAATCTGCTGCTGACCCGGGACTTTGACGGACTCGTGCTGCATATGTCGAACAAAGGGATTGTCGTCAGTGGCGATGATGAGAGCAGCGTTTACGTGACTGCGCAGGCGGGAGAAAACTGGCACGGTTTTGTTCAATGGACGCTGGCACAGGGTTACCCCGGCTTGGAAAATCTGTCGCTCATTCCCGGTAGCGTCGGTGCATCGCCGATACAGAATATCGGCGCGTATGGTGCCGAACTGGCCGAATACTTTCATTCATTGAAAGCGTTCGATTTTCAGACAGGAGACGTGATTGAGCTATCTCGCGCTGACTGTTGCTTCGCCTACCGTGACAGTATCTTCAAGCATGAGCTTAGTGAACGCGCGGTGATCCTCGATGTCACTTTCGCGCTGCCAAAACGCTGGCAGCCCAATCTGCGTTATGCAGAGCTGGCGACCGAGCTTGAGGTACGTGCTATCTCTCAACCCACCGCGAAAGACATTAGCGAAGCGGTGATTGCCATTCGCAGCCGCAAGTTGCCTGATCCGACGAAGATCGGGAATGCGGGAAGTTTTTTCAAAAACCCGGCCGTCAGCCGCGAACGGTATGAGCAGCTGCTCATCGAGCATCCTCAGCTGGTCAGCTACCCGCAAACGGACGGCAGCGTGAAGCTGGCTGCAGGCTGGCTGATCGATCAGTGCGGATGGAAAGGCAAGTCGTTGGGGCCAGCCGGGGTGCATGATAAGCAGGCGTTGGTATTGGTTAATCTGGGGGATGCCACAGGCTCTCAGTTAATGAACTTGGCATCTCGTATTCAGGAAGATGTCAAAGAACGTTTTGATGTGGTGCTGGAACCAGAGCCTATCGTGATTTGATTTTGCTGATCGGTTTGCTTAAACGGACAATACAATGCTGCCCCGGCATCGGGGTATTGTTTTGCATTGGGCCATCACCCAAAGTGGCAGACATAGTCCACGGGATCGATTGCTTCGATTTCGAAGCTGGAATTGCCCGGCACGCTGAAACTCTGGCCGGCCTCATAGGATGTCCAATCGCTCTCGCCTTTGATGCGTGCGCGGCAGGTGCCGGAAGTGATTTCCATGATTTCCGGCACGCCGGTGTTAAATACCAGCGATGAGGGCAGGATCACGCCCACGGATTTTTTCGTGCCATCGGCCAGGATTACGGTGTGCGATACACATTTGCCATCAAAGAAGACGTTGGATTTTTTGATGACGGAGACATTGTCGAATTGGTTGCTCATGTTTTTTCCTCAAGGTTCAATTCGGTGGGCGTCATGCCGGCGAATGCCGGCAACCAGTGACTTGTTGAATGATCTGAAAGACGCTGGACCCCGGCTTTCGCCGGGGCGACAGTTCAAGCTTGGGCAGTCATTGGCGAATTATTTACCGCGCTTGATCTTCGCATTCGCCGCAATGCGCATGCGCAGGGCATTGAGCTTGATAAAGCCGCCGGCATCCGCCTGATCGTAGGCACCGCCGTCTTCATCAAAGGTGGCAATCGTCTGATCAAACAGCGAATCGGTCTTCGAGTCGCGCGACACGACGATCACATTGCCTTTGTACAGTTTCACGCGCACCCAACCGTTCACGTTTTGCTGCGTGTGATCGATCAGGGTTTGCAGCGCGACGCGCTCGGGCGCCCACCAGTAGCCGTTATAGATCAGCGATGCATAGCGCGGCATCAGGTCGTCTTTCAGGTGCGCGACTTCGCGATCCAGCGTGATCGATTCGATGGCACGGTGCGCGCGCAGCATAATGGTGCCGCCCGGGGTTTCATAGCAACCGCGCGATTTCATCCCAACATAGCGGTTCTCCACTAGATCAAGCCGGCCAATGCCGTGCTTGCCACCGATGCGATTCAGTTCGGCCAGTACCGTCGCTGGGCTCATTTTCTTGCCGTTGAGCGCGACGATGTCGCCCTTCTCGAATTCGATGTCCAGATACTCTGCAGCATCCGGTGCAGCCTCGGGGCTGACGGTCCAGCGCCACATCGATTCTTCGGCTTCTGCACCCGGGTTTTCTAGATGTCGGCCTTCATAGCTGATGTGCAGCAGGTTGGCATCCATCGAATACGGCGCGCCACCGTTCTTGTGCTTCATGTCGATCTCGATGCCGGCATCTTCCGCGTATTGCAGCAGTTTCTCGCGCGACAGCAGATCCCACTCGCGCCACGGCGCAATGATCTTCACATTCGGCATCAGTGCATACGCACCCAACTCGAAGCGCACCTGATCATTCCCCTTGCCGGTCGCACCATGCGAAATGGCGTCGGCTCCGGTCTGTCGCGCGATCTCGATCAGACGCTTGGCGATCAGAGGTCGGGCGATCGAGGTGCCGAGCAAGTATTCGCCTTCGTAGACGGTGTTTGCGCGGAACATCGGGAACACAAAATCGCGCACGAATTCTTCGCGAACGTCATCGATGAAAATGTTCTCTGACTTAATGCCGAACTTGATCGCCTTCGCGCGTGCCGGTTCCAGTTCTTCGCCCTGACCAAGATCGGCGGTGAAGGTGACGATCTCGCAGTGATAATGATCTTGCAGCCATTTGAGGATGACCGAGGTGTCCAGTCCGCCCGAGTAGGCGAGGACGACTTTCTTAATGTCGCTCATTGTGGGGGTTTCCTTACTTGCTTAAAACTGAAACAAAACCAAATTAGATTTTTCCGAGTACCAGGTATTCCAGCAGTGCCTTTTGCACATGCAGGCGGTTTTCGGCTTCTTCCCAGACTACCGACTGCGGTCCGTCGATCACGTCTGCAGATACTTCTTCGCCGCGATGCGCGGGCAGGCAGTGCATGAACAACGCCTCTTTGTTTGCACGCTGCATTTTTGCGGCATCGACGATCCAGCCGTCAAAAGCCTTCAGGCGCGCGGCATTCTCTTCCTCATAGCCCATGCTGGTCCAGACATCGGTGGTGACCAGATCAGCACCTTCGCAGGCATCGGCAGGGTTTTTGAATACGGTGTAGCGCCTATTGTCCGGGGATACCAGCGCCGAATGGATGTCGTAACCGGCAGGCGTGGAGACATTCAGGTGAAAGCCGAACACTTCGGCCGCCTGCAGCCACGAGTACAGCATGTTGTTTGCATCACCCACCCAGGCCACGGTCTTGCCCGCGATCGAGCCGCGATGCTCGATATAGGTGAATACATCGGCAAACACCTGACAGGGATGATGCTCATTCGTCAGGCCATTGATCACGGGCACCCGCGAGTAAGCGGCGAAACGATCAATAATCTCCTGACCAAAGGTGCGGATCATGATGATGTCGCACATACGGGACATCACCTGTGCGGCATCCTCCACCGGTTCACCGCGCCCGAGCTGGCTGTCGCGCGTGTTCAGATAGATTGCCGCACCGCCGAGCTGATGCATACCCGCCTCGAAGGATAGGCGGGTACGCGTCGAATTTTTCTCGAACACCATCACCAGCGTGCGATCCGTCAGCGGGTGGTAGGGCTCGTAGCTCTTGAATTTGCGTTTGATGATCTTCGCGCGCTCGATCAGATAGTCGTACTCGTCGAGCGTGAAGTCCGCAAACTGCAGGTAGTGTTTGATTGCCATAAATGAAAAACGGCGGCTAGCCAAGCCGGCAGCCGCCGAGTTTTAAACCATCGGATTATAGGAGGTTTGGAAGTGCTCTGACAGGCTTCCTCGATTCTAAAATTGCCTACCTGACAATTTTAACTGTTGGAGGCGAAGGTATTCCGGCGCAGTTCATTTCGAAAAGGCAACCCTGTCTGCGGGCGAGACAGTTTTTTCTGCAGCGGGGCAGGCTGCCAGTACAAACAGGGGTGCCTGTCTCGTTCAAGGTCAAGACTGCCCAAGGGGTAATGCCAGTCAGTGAAGCGTCCAGATTGACCCTGATCATCGAAAATCTCAAAGTCACTGGATCCCGGCCTGCGCCGGGATGACGTTTTAGCTGCTAGCGGCCTTTATATC
>JBEGNF010000090.1:0-7806 GCA_041182625.1 Pseudomonadota bacterium
AGGCAGGATCTGAACACACTGGAGGAGGAATCGAAGATGGTTTACATCACGTCGATAGAGCAACTGGCGATTGAGGAGGGCATGCAGAAGGGCATGCAGCAGGGCCTGCAGAAGGGCATGCAGCAAGGCATGCAGCAAGGCCTGCAGCAGGGCCTGCAGCAGGGCCGTGTTGTGGGAAAAGTCCAATTACTGGAAAGACAGTTGCAGCTACGTTTTGGTGAATTGCCGGACTGGGTGCACGAGCGCCTCGCACAAGCGAAAGAAAACGAGCTCGGTCATTGGACAGACGCCGTTTTGTCAGCGGTTTCACTGGAAAGTATGTTTAGCGATGACCGCCACTGATGAATCCTTGCAACTCTTCAGCGCCGCAGTATAGATCAGCGCTGCACACGACGTCCCGGTACACAGATTAGATAGTCATGCCCCCATCAACGGAGTAGACATTGCCAGTGCTGAATGACGACTCATCGGAAGCCAGAAAAATGATGACGGGGGCGATTTCTGCTGCGGTCGCCAGTCGGCCCATAGGCTGGCGTGATATAAAATTTTTCCTGGCTTCCGCAGGATCAGCATAAGCATTGATCCTGTCCTGCAGCGATGGCGTATCGACGGTGCCTGGGCAAACTGCGTTGCAGCGTATACCGTGCGTCACATAGTCCGCAGCGATGGCCTTCGTCAGCCCAATGACGGCTGCTTTGCTCGCGCCGTATACGAAACGGTTTGGCAGGCCGCGTACACTGGAGGCAATGCTGGCCATATTGATGATGCTGCCTTTTTTATTGGCCAGCATTTTGGGCAGGGTGGCCTGGATCATCCAGAATTGCGAGCGTACATTCAGATCAAATGCAAAATGCCAATCCTCGTCGCTCGCATCCATCACGGTGCCTGCGTGGACGAAGCCCGCGCAATTGAATAGCACATCGATGGTCGAAATAGTGTCGGCGACCGATTGTATTGCGCGCTTGTCCATCACATCCAGCGCTGCCGTGTGTATATTGGCGATGCCCTTGAATTTATCCAGCAAAGCAGGGTTAACATCGGTAGCCCAGACGGTTGCGCCCTCTTTTGCCATGGCAACTGCGCTTGCGTAACCTATCCCTTGTCCAGCCGCCGTGATCAGCGCGGTCTTTCCGTTCAAACGCATGTCTTGTCCTTGTTCTTGTCTGCGTTGGCGGCAGGCGATACCGATGCCTGCCGCCATCAAATGTGACTTCTGGTGTCAGGACTTTCCTGAAGATTGCGTTGCATTAATCAGATAGTTCTGAATCCTTGCCTCGACCACCGAGTACCACTGATTCTGCTGTATCTGGAAGCGGCGATAGTGATCATAAATTTTCTTGAATGCCGGATTCTTCTCAGCCTCTGCATCCATAACCTCTTTCGCGGCCTTCAGACAGGCATCCATCACGGGCTGCGGGAAGGCACGTAGTTTGACGCCACGCTTGAGCAGTCGTGCCAGTGCCTGCGGATTGCGCACATCGTAATTCGCCTGCACATGTACATTCGCCTCGTAAGAGGCTGCGGTGATCGCTGCCTTGTAAATCGGCGGCAGGCCTTCCCAAAGCTTGGTGCCGATGATAATCGAGAGGTGTGAGCCAGTTTCCCACCATCCAGGGGAATAGTAATAAGGCGCGACCCGGTCGAAGCCGAGCTTTTCATCGTCATACGGACCAACGAATTCCGCAGCATCAATCGTCCCTTTCTCAAGGGCGGGATAGATGTCGCCCGGTGCAATCTGCTGCGGTACCACGCCCAGCTTTTGCAGTATGCGTCCTGCAAAGCCGCCGACACGCATTTTCAGGCCGGAGAGGTCTTCAACGCTCTTGATCTCTTTGCGGAACCAGCCGCCCATCTGGCCGCCTGTATTCCCGGCGGGGAAATCCACGATACCGTAAGACTTGAAAAATTCCTGGTAGAGCTCGCGGCCGCCGCCGGCGTCATACCAGGCCATCTGCTGACGCGAGCTGAGACCGAAGGGACCGCAGGTATGGAAGGTGAATGCGGGATCTTTGCCAAAGTAAAAGTAGAGCGCAGTGTGTCCCATTTCTATCGTGCCGTTTTGCACCGCATCCAGCACCTGCAGACCGGGAACCAATTCGCCCGCTGGGAAGGTGCGGATCGTGAATTTGCCGCCGGTCAGCTCGCCGACGCGCTTGGCAAAGAATTCGACGCCACCATATAGCGTGTCGATCGATTTCGGGAAACTGGACGCCAGGCGCCAGCTCAGGGTGGGCATATCAGCGGCCATCGCGGGCGTAGCGATTGCCGCCGCCGCAGCACCACCGGCGGCCTGGATGAATTTACGTCTTTCCATGCTTGTCTCCTTTGTTTTTATCGGGGGTATGGAACAACCGGTAAGGGTCTGGGGCGTATTTTATTCGAGCAGAGTCTTCAGCACGGCGGCATCGTCCTGCTCATCGTAGCCGCGCGCCAGTGTCGCAGTGAATATGTCCAGCGCATGCCTGGCCATTGGCATATCGACCTTCGCAGATTCTGCCATGTCCAGCCCCAATGCGACATCCTTGGTCAAGATGTAGGCATAGGCGCGCGGTGCGTAGTCACCCGCAATCGCGCGCGTCAGTCGATCCTCCAGCATCATCGATTGCCCGCTGGAGGCGCTCATCAGCGATACCAGCGTGTGCGGATCCAGTCCCATCTTCACACCGAGTGCTACCGCTGATGAAGAAGCGATCAGGTTCATGCCAGCCACCAGATTGTTGACCAGTTTGTAGCGCGCACCGTCGCCGATGCGCTCACCAAGACGGAACAGGCGACTCGAGATTGCATTCAGCACGACCTCGTGCCGAGCGATGACCTTTGCATCGCCGGCGAGCATCAGGCTCATCGTGCCATTGCGCGCGCGCACCGGCCCGCCCGATACTGGGCCGTCGAGGACGTTAAAACCCGCAGCTTTCAGCCTCTGGGCAATCGTCTCAGTGTCTTCTGGCGCGATGGTGGGGCATAGCAGTATGGTCTTGCCAGCGCCACTCGTAGATACGATCCCGTGATCACCAAACAGCACTTCGCTGGTTTGCTTCGCATTGACGACCATGATGATGATGAAATCCGCATGCGCGGCGATGGCCGCTGGGCTGGAACACACGGTCAGTCCGCTATGACGGGCAGTGGTCTCGATGTCAGAACGGATATCCCGGATGGCGACCTGGTAGCCTTTGTCCTGAAGGTTGAGCGCAATGGCCATACCCATGGAGCCTGCGCCGATCACGCCGATGTTTTTGTTATTGTTCATCGTTATTGTTTTTGTCTTTTTTGGAGGGTGTCTGATCGACCGCGTTCAGCGGATGATCGGCGGCACGGGTTGCGTGTGGCACATAGACTGAAGCCCACAGCACCCCAAGTATACGGGTGCCATGGCAGCTTTGGCCGTAAGCCGCTCGAGAAAAACGAGATTTGCCGTCTGGCTGACGGAGATATCAGCGCCAGTGGCGGTAATGCCGGTGGTGATGTCCGCCCCAGCCACCGCCATAGCCCCACTGAAACGATAGGGTAGGCGGGCCGTAGAAGACCGGAGGCGCGTAATACGCCGGTGGATAAGCTACCGGATAGACGGAAGTCACCAAGACCGGCGAGCTGACCACGGCAGAGGGAGCGGCGGGGGGCGCTAAGACCGCTGCAGGCGCCGCGACAACCGCCGGGCTGATGCGCAAGGGAACATAAGGCCCAGGATCGTTTGGCAGCTGGATGCTGTACTGCTTGCCAGCGTATTCATAGACGACGTTGTATGCAGTGATCCGGTTCTCATAGGCGAGCTGCTGCGTGCATTGGTTGACGGTCTGGTAGACCGGGGCTGGCGCGGATTCCGCGCTGTCACCCGCGATGGCGCCGCCGATCACGCCGACGGCCGTTGCCAGTGCGCGGCCAGATCCGCCGCCAATCTGGCTGCCTATGGCGCCACCGGCGATCGCGCCGATCACTGCCCCCGCCCCCGACTTCGGTGCGGCGGTAATGACTTGGCCTTGATGGCAAACTTGCTGCGGTGCGGCGACCGCCGTGACCACGGGCGTGCTGGAAATGACGCGGCCCATTTCCTGAGATTGTGCATGACCAAAGAGGGGAGCAAAAGCCAGAACTAGCACGGCGTAAATGGGCGTTCGCGGCAGCGGGGTGATCATGGCGTCTCCAGGATGTAGGCGGCTTTTAGAGGACTTGTCGTGGAACCTTAGGCCGCCAGCCGGAGGGTGTCAGCGTCAATTACATTTGGAAACCATATGTCGTAAGAATTTCTCACGCCATGGGGACGCCACCCACTGCAGGCGTGGCATCACGGCACGAGCGCGTCTCAGCAACAGGCCGGATACATCGAGCGCGAGCTGCGATATCCGCCATGGGTCTAGAACCAACCAGCGTAGCAGTCGTCCGCGAGAGCCCCGCGAGAGCAGGCAGCGAAGGCTGTCCTGTCTAATTAGCGGGTAGCGCGTGTGGGCACGACCCTGTGCGAGCCGCAGCGGACCCACCGCATGCTCAGTCTCACGCACATGGCGCAGACTCTCTTGCACAAAATTCAGCCCACACCACAAAGCTGCGGTCAGCGAGGCCCAGAAACGAGGATTCGATTCAATCAGCCAAATGCGGCCTGTGCGGTGGTCGATTCTGGCATCGATATGCATCACACCGTCGTAGCCCAAGGCCGTGCAGATGGCGCTCGCCATTGCCTCCATTTGTGGCTGTGGAATAAAACGCACTACGGAACCGGCTACTTGCTGAGTAGCGATTGTCATTACCTCGCCATTTACGGCTAGCAGGCTGATATCGATATCTTCACCGGGAATGTACTCTTGCACCAGCAGCGGGCTGAATTGATAGTCTTTGGATCTCAGGATCTCCGATTCGAACATGGCTTTGCTACGTATGATGCGTACTCCTTGTGAACCTGCCAAATTGCTCGGCTTGATCACGAATGTCGTGCCCAGTGCTGAGGTGAGTACCTCGTACCGAAGCGCCTGCTTGTTTTCAAAACGGAGGGTCAGCGGCGTTGGCAGCCCCTTGCGCTGACAGAGTCGATGAAACTGCCATTTGTCTTCCAGCATGGTGAGATGGTCGGTGCTTGGCATGGGGGCGAGCGGAGCAGGCAGCAACGGGCGCAATCGGTTGAGCGCACGCGCTGCCTCGCAATCCACTGCGATGATCCTCGCAGGGCGGTCACGGGTACAGAGGCTCTGAAGGATATTCAGCAACTCAAGGTCTTCGTCCGCAGAGAGTGAATGTCTCGTCCATTGATCGCATAACAAAGACCATCGAATGGATCGAGTACTGTCGTTGCCAATCACGTTGATTTTCGCATGACTGAAGCTGCGTATCGCCAGCATGACCGGACCCAGTATCTGAAGGCTGTTGCCCACCACGACCGCATTACGCATCCTGTTTCCTTTCCTTCAGGCCAAATGACTGGCCACCGCGTGGATGATTGCGGTGAACAGCCCAGGTCACTGTAGGCAAGGTTCAGCGTTGGCAGATGAAGCTACGCAAGAAAGCGAACTCTCCTGCATGAGCGGTCTCAGTAGCGATGATAATTTGGCGCTGGATAGGAATACTCGCAGCCTTTTTGGTAGTGCTCAGATATGAGAAGGTTTTACGCCCCGGAGCACGCGACTCAGCAAGCTGAATTCGCGCGCCAGACGATGGAGTAGTTGGTCCATCGGTCGCGCGACAGAAGCGGCATACACATACGCGGTCTGACCCATTTTTTGGTAATAATCGCGGTTCACCAGCTTTGCACGCCGTATATCCCAAGCATCAACAAAGAGACAGCCATCGCCGATCTGGCGAAAGTCTTCCGAACTGCGTGCTCGGCTGAACTCGAGGCAAACGATCTCCGGCGGAAAATCCCTTTTTCGGAAATTCCTCGCCATCATGTGGACCAGATACGCCTCAAGCTCTTCATCCAGAAAAAGCTGGCTGCGGCTTTCGCATTCCATCACGATTTCCCAGCTGGCCCGGATATAAGGTTGCCAGTTCATTCAAGATCCTCCGATCAAGTGCTGCGGTACGCTGATCATGTACGACAAGGAAACTCGATACATGAAAAATAACCGAGCGCTCTGACTTGCGCAAGCACATCGCGGCGTAGTCAGCGCTCTCCCGGGGTGGCTGCTAGTGCGTGCGGCGATCCAAGCGGGCGTTGTGGAGTCTGGTCTGAGCTACCTGCGGTTTGAACCGTCTGAGCGGATTCTTCGCAGCCGTGACAACCTGGGCGAAGGTCAGTCAATTCTCTCGTGACATAATGTAATCGTCCATGATCGAGCAGACAACCGGCTGCTCAGGCTAGAGCATCATTACTTCGAGAGACAATCAGATGAGCACAAAACAAAAACTCGGATTTATCGGACTGGGCATTATGGGTGGTCCGATGGCGCATCACCTACTCAAGGCAGGACACCCGCTGTTTACTTACACACGAAGCAAGACGCCGGAGTATTTGCGGCAGGATGGCGCTGTGCTTTGCGCGACTGCTCACGAAGTCGCGCAACAGGCCGAAGTCATTTTTCTGATGTTGCCGGACACGCCGGATGTCGAGCTCGTGCTATTTGGCGTCAATGGCGTTGCCTCAGGTCTGTCCAAGGGCAAGACCGTGGTTGACATGAGCTCGATCTCTCCGATTGCGACCAAGGATTTTGCGCAGCGCATTACGGCCATGGGATGTGAGTATCTGGATGCGCCGGTGTCTGGCGGTGAGGTGGGCGCAAAGAATGCCGCGCTGACCATCATGATTGGTGGTACTGATGCCGGTTTCGACAAAGTGAAACCCTTGTTCGAGCTGATGGGCAAGAACATCACGCTGGTTGGCGGGCATGGCGACGGTCAGACGACGAAAGTCGCGAACCAGATCATCGTTGCTTTGAACATCGAAGCGGTGGCCGAGGCGCTGCTGTTCGCCGCGCGTGCGGGCGCCGATCCGGCCAAAGTCCGGCAGGCACTGATGGGCGGCTTTGCCTCGTCGCGCGTTCTTGAGGTTCATGGCGAGCGCATGATCAAGCGCACCTTTGATCCGGGCTTCCGAATCGAGCTGCACCAGAAAGACCTCAATCTGGCGCTGTCGGCCGCGCGCAGCCTGGGCCTGTCCCTGCCCCACACCGCCTCCGCCCAGCAGCTGTTCTCGGCTTGCGTCGCGCACGGCGGCAAAGGCTGGGATCATTCAGCGATGGTGAAGGCGCTGGAGGGGATGGCCAATGTCGAGGTGAGCCAGTAGCTCGGACGAAGCATCCCTTGTTTGCGCCCGAGCGGGTCGACACCTGCCCCGCTTTCGCTTATATTTCCGAAAAGTAATTGTTCGTCCTGCCTCTAGTAGGTGCGACTTGTGCCGATTCACTGAATTATTGCCCTGATTCCCAAGGACCATGGCGGAAGAAGAAAAGAAACCCGAAGATCAGCCTGCCGAGGGTGCGCCCTCGGCGGAAGCCCCGCCGGCGGAAGCGCCTGCGGGTGAACCGCCTGTTATTTGGAAAAAGGTAGTCGAAGAAGGCCACGCCGGTGCTCACGGTGGCGCATGGAAGATCGCGTTGGCCGACATGATGACGGCGATGATGGCGTTCTTTCTGTTGATGTGGCTGCTAGGTTCGACCTCGGAAGATCAGCGCCAGGGTATCGCCGAATACTTCCAGCCTTCGGACCGCCGTGAAGCGGCCCTCGGACAGACCGCCGGCGCGAATGGCATGCTGGGCGGGGTCTCGGTCATCGACCCCGAGGGTATTCCCGGACCGCCGAAACAGGCTCAGATGATCGAGAGCGTGACACCGCGCACCGAAGCCGGCCCCGGCGAAGATCAGGGCTCCTCCGATAAGGATAAGC
>JBEGNF010000091.1:0-7632 GCA_041182625.1 Pseudomonadota bacterium
CTCAGCCAGCGTCGCACCAAAGCCCAACACCCACGCGAAGACGCAAGCGATGATGGTGCCCCAGAACGGGCCGTAGAGATTGCCGTACTCAGCATTCTCGCCGGGCAGCAGCAGACGCTCGGGCAAGGTGATGCTTTGGAATGCGCCCGGCACCAGGCTACCGGCTTGATCGCCCAGAGACGACAGACCGTACAGCAGGCCGATGTTGAACACGCACATGCCCACCACCGACAGCACCAAGCCGTAGCTAATGATGAAAGCGTTCGGCAGGCGGGTGCGCAGGACACCGAACAGGATGATCATCAGGAAGATCACGAGCGGCACGATCGCCTGCACGCCATCCTTGATCGGACCCATCAGGATCTTGTCCCAAGTCGACATATCGCCACCGGCCGCCGTCTTCATGGCCTCCGCGACGACCAGATTGGCCGCATTCATTTCCTCAACGGTCACCGTCGAGCCGAAATAGACACCCACGATCAGTACCGCAATGATCGGGAAAATCGACGCCAGGGTCACGATGCCGAAACCGGACAGCGAGCTGTCGCCCTTGCCACCTGAGGCGGCGATACCGATACCCAGCGCGAGCACCAGCGGCACGGTCACCGGGCCGGTGGTCACTGCGCCGCAATCCCATGCCAGGCCGACGATAGACGATAGCAACGGATCCATTGCGCAGTAAGCCGTAAGCAGCGTCGTCGGAATGAGTGACAGGTAAATGATCGGCTTCAGGCTCCAGTTGTACAAGAAGCGCATTGACCCAATCACCGCCGCAAAGCCTACGCCGATACCGACAGCAAGCACGGTGGTTTCGGTCTGTACCTGCAGCGCGTAGAACAGGGCAGGTGCTTTGGTCGGATCCACCAGCGAACCGGCAATCTTCAGCGTGCCGATCGCGGGTTCCGCGTACGTCACGCCGATACCCAGCAGGCCGGCGATGATCAACACCCCGACCAGTGGCAGCTTCTTCGGTAGCGTGTTACCGATGATGTCACCAAAGGGCATCAGGCCGAGCTTCAGACCTTCCATGAAAATCATCAGGCCGACGATCACGGCCACGAGGCCCAGAGTGATTTCCGTCGCGCCGAGAATTGACCGCTGCAAGACGATCAGCTGGAACAGCACCAGATAAGCTGCGAGTGGTATCACAGCAGAGATCTGCTCCATGATGCGCACATGCAGGTACGGCTGCAGCAGGTTGTAGATGTCTGAACCCGTTAGCTGAAGCTTCTCTGGACGCATCGGGATTTCTTTCCCGTTCTTGTCCAGTTTTGGCTTCGGTATCATTTTGGTGTAGCTGATCGAGTCGGAATCGACGGTCACAGCCTGCACATAATCGCCGAAGCGGATGTTCTTTGCCATGCTTCCCCCCTTACAATGAATGTTACTGCTTGGCAAGAATACTTGATCAAAGACGCAATTGACAATCATTAAATCGATTTTTCGTCAGCGACTGACAATCCCCTGAACCCGCTGAAACACAAATGAAACCTTGTTGTGCAGTGCGGAAATCGGTGGCGCGATAACCGTTTATAAACAAACGCCGATATAAATAAGCAAATTTTTAAAAAACAAACGCCTGCTGCCCGCCCACTTGCCTTTTTGATGTCGTAATTTGTCGGCCGTGCCAAGCCATGAACGGACGAAGGACATGATTCTTCTGTTGCTCGATTATTCATTCATCCTGTCCCGAGAATCACTACATGCGTCGATTTCAATTAAATCTGGTTAAGGCCTAGCCGTCTCCTATAATGCTGACGCATTCGTCAGGCCACATTCAATAATGAAAAAAATAATCATTCTGGGGGCGGGGCAGGTTGGGTCCTCGGTGGCAGCCAACCTTGCTTCCGAAGACAACGACATCACGGTCATTGACCTCGATGACACGCGACTGAAAACGCTCGCCGATAAGTTCGATTTGCGAACGGTGCAGGGTAATGCCGCGCACCCATCGGTGCTGCGCGAAGCGGGTATCGAAGATTGTGAGCTATTGATCGCTGTAACGGAAGGCGACGAGGTCAACATGCTCGCCTGCCGAATCGCTCACATGCTTTTCAACGTACCCGACAGGGTGGCTCGGATTCGAGCTGTCGAATATTTCAATGATATTCAGCTCTCTGACGGCGAACTGTTCGACATCAGCCATATGATCAGCCCGGAGCAAGTGATCACGGATTACTTGCTTAAGCTGGTTGAATTCCCTGAGGCGTTACAGGTGCTCGATTTTGCGCATGGCCGCGTGCGGCTCGTCTCGATACGGGCGCGTGCAGATGGATTGCTTGTCGGTCGTCCGCTTTCTGAACTGCCTCGTCATCTGCCGAATGTTGATGCGCGCATCGTCGCGATTTTCCGAGAGAATGCAACGGTCCGTCCTGATGGTGAGACGGTGGTGCGTTCGGGCGACGAGATTTTCTTCTTGTCCGAAAGCGGTGACATGCGCAACGTGATGCAAGAGCTGCGCAAAATGGACAAGCCAGTCAAGCGAGTGATGATCGCCGGTGGCTCCGATATCGGATTCCGTCTCGCGTCTGCGCTCGAGGGCCGCCTGAATGTCAAACTGATCGAGCCTGACAAGAGTCGTGCGAAATATTTATCCGGCATTCTGAAGCACACTCTGGTGCTGCGTGGCGACGAGAGCGATGCCGAGCTGCTGGAAAGTGAAGGGATAGAGGAGGTGGATCTCTTCGTGGCGGCGACCACCAGTGATGAACGGAATATTATTGCCTCGCTACTGGCCAAGCGGTCTGGCGCGGCACGCGTTGTAGCGCTGATTCATCAGAGTTCTTATGTCGATCTGCTGGAGCGCAGCAATATCGATATCGTGATCGGTCTGGCCGAGGCCGCGATCAGCGACATACTCTCGCACGTGCGTCGTGCAGATGTTGATGCCGCACACAGCCTTCGTCGGGGCGCATCCGAGGCGCTGGAGGTGATTGTTCACGGCGATCATGCGACCAGCCAGGTGGTCGGTCGACGAATCGAAGAAATCAATTGGCCCGCCGGCGCGACGCTGGGCGCGATCGTTCGTGGCGATCGTGTGATGATGGCGCACCATGATCAAGTCATCGAATCCGAAGATCACCTCGTCATTTTTGTCACTGACAAGAAGATCATCCCTCGTGTAGAACGGCTGCTGCAAGTCAGTGGTCTGTTTCTGTAGGGAGCGGGCATGGTGCGTTTCGCTGTTGTTTTGCATGTGCTCTCGTTCGTCATCATGGTAGTGGCGGGCGTCATGATGATTCCCTGGTTGGTGTCGTTGGCGGTTGGCGATGGTGCCGATGGCAGCTTCATCCACGCCATTGGCCTGACACTGCTATTTGGTTACATCTTCTGGCGGCAGACGCGGTTGCGCGTGAAAGCTCCAGAGCTTCAGCCGCGAGATGGCTTTTTGTTGGCGGCGCTCACCTGGACGATCTCGCCGGTATTTGCCTGTCTGCCTTTCATGTTTCAGTTCCCCGGCATGTCGTTCACGGACGCGTATTTCGAAGCGGTCTCCGGACTTACGACCACCGGCGCTACCGTGCTGAGTAATCTGGATACGATGCCAGTGTCGATCAATTTCTGGCGCTGTTTCATGAATTGGATCGGTGGCATGGGTGTGGTGGTGTTGTCAGTGGCGATTCTTCCTCTGCTGGGCGTGGGGGGGAGTCAGGCGTTCAAGGCTGAGACGCCGGGTCCTATGAAAGATGACAAACTGACGCCCAGGATCGCGCAGACGGCAAAAGGCTTGTGGTTCGTGTACGCGCTGATCACGTTTGCCTGTATCTTCGCCTTCATCATGGGCGGCATGTCGATCGAAGATGCTGTCATGCACGGTTTCTCCACGATGGG
Organism: Pseudomonadota bacterium; assembly: GCA_041182625.1. Taxonomy (GTDB): domain Bacteria; phylum Pseudomonadota; class Gammaproteobacteria; order Burkholderiales; family Burkholderiaceae_D; genus Pernthalerella. Next base: position 3,832 of record JBEGNF010000091.1, read on the forward strand.
CCTGGGCGGCTTTTCTTCGCATGATGCGAGCTTTGGCCATTTCAACTCGCCGCTGCTGGAGGCGATTTGTGTTGGCTTCATGCTGCTGGCCGGAATCAATTTTGCGACACATTTTCTGGTTCTGACCCGACGTACGGTACGGCCGTATCTAATCGATCGTGAGGCGCAGGCCTTCTGGCTATTGATGATTTTCAGCGTGATGCTGGTCGCGTATTTCCTGTGGCGGGAGAATGTTTATCCGGATGCGCTCAGCGCGCTGCGCTTCGCGGCCTTCAACGTAGTGTCGATTGCCACCACGACCGGTTATGCGAACACCGACTACAACCTGTGGCCCGCCTTCGCACCGGTGTACATGCTTTTTCTATGCTGCTTTGCTACCGCAGCCGGGTCAACGGGTGGTGGTATCAAGATGGTACGCGCGCAGCTGCTGCTCAAGCAAAGCTATGCCGAGCTGCGTCGCCTCGTGCATCCGCGCGCGCAAGTGACGGTCAAGCTGAATGGACGACCGTTCGGCACCGCAGTGCTGTACTCCGTGTTGGCTTTTGTCTTTTTGTATGGCGCCAGTATTATTTTCTTCACGATGCTGATGCTGTTTTCGGGCGCGGACGTGGTGACCGGTTTCACGGCAGTGATCGCTTGTATCAACAGTACCGGACCGGGCCTGAATCAGGTGGGGCCGTCGACGACCTTTGAGGTGCTCTCTGATTTTCAGACCTGGGTCTGCTCGGCGGCGATGCTCTTGGGTCGTCTCGAGTTGTTCACACTGATTGTGGTGTTCAGCCCGGATTTCTGGCGGCGATGACCTCAGGGCGCGAGGGGATTATTCGTACGTTAACTTGGGGATGCAGTTGGTAAGCGCCTCTTGATGTGCATGCTATTCTCCGTTCAGAAAAATCTTGGGAGAGTCCGTATGTTCAAAGTTCCTGTGAGTGTTCCTTCGCTGGCCCTTATCCTTGCACTATCGGGCGCGATGCTGCCCGTCACATCGGCGCGCGCCGCATGTCCGGATGATGCGGCGATTGATGCTTATCTGTCGGACTTCGCTGAGCGCAAGCCCAGCAAGGGCTTCGGCAATGACATTACGCTAGCCGATGCCGAATGCGCCAAGCGCAAGCTGGGTCAGAAGCTGCCGAAATTTCTTGGCACCCCCATCGGCTACAAGGCGGCCTTCGCCAATACGGTGCTGCAAAAGCGCTTTGGCGTCGATGGTCCTAAATGGGGCTACATGTACGACCGGAATTTTGTCGACATCATCGCCGTGCTGCCATCGGATTTTGGTGTTCGGCCACTGGTAGAGGCCGACTTTCTGGTCGAGGTCAAAGACCCTCGTCTTGCCGATGCCAAGACACCGCTGGAGGCACTGGGTTATCTGGAATCAGTGATTCCTTTTATTGAGCTCCCCGATCTGATGCTTGAAGGGCAGTTCAGCGGCAACGCGATGATCGCGACCAATGTCGCTTTTCGAGGCGGTGTGACAGGCATGGAAATCCCGGTGCAAAAGACACAGGCTTTTCTGGATGCGCTGGCGAACATGACGGTGGTGATGACAGATGACGCCGACAACAAAGAGATCGGTCGCGTCAAAGGTAGTGTGCTGATGGACAACCCGATCAATGCGGCGATGTGGCTGGCCAAAGAGCTCAAGAAGGATGGCATTCGGCTCAAAAAGGGTGATCTGCTCAGTCTGGGCGGCTTCATCAATCCGGTGCCACCCAAGCCCGGAATGAAGGCCAGGGTGCAATACATTGGCTTGCCCGGTGATCCGCAGGTGACGGTCGAATTCAACTGAGCAGGCATGCCGTAAAAAACGATCGCGACCGGGATCACGATTTATACAAAGACAAAGATAGAGATAAACATAGATAGGAGACGATCAATGGCTGAGTACTCGCGCTTTCTGCCCTGGGTCTTGTCGGGTTTCGGTATCTTTTTGTTTCTGCCGTTCTCGCATCTGTTGTCGTTTATCTGCCTGGTGCTGTTCATCATAGGCTGGCGCGACTACCGTCAGCAGCATCACTCGATCTTGCGTAACTACCCGGTCTCAGGTCATCTTCGCTTCATGCTGGAATACATCCGGCCGGAGATACGTCAGTATTTCCTCGAAAATGATGAGGAAAAGCTGCCTTTCTCGCGCAATCAGCGCGCGATGGTCTACACCCGCGCCAAGCGGATGAATGACAAGCGCGGTTTTGGCACGATCAAGTCCATGTATGGTTCCGATACCGAGTGGATAGGCCACTCGGCGGCACCGCGTGAAGCCGATCACAAGACGTTTCGTGTGCAGATCGGCGGTCCGCAGTGCAAGCAGCCGTATCAGGCATCGATCTTCAATATCTCAGCGATGAGCTTTGGCTCGCTCTCGCCGAATGCGATCTTGTCGCTGAACCGTGGCGCGAAAATGGGCGGCTTTTATCACGACACCGGGGAGGGTTCGATCTCTGCATATCACCGCGAGCATGGTGGCGATCTGGTGTGGGAAATCGGCTCGGGGTATTTCGGCTGCCGCACACCCACCGGTCAGTTTGATCCGCAGCGCTTCGCCGAACAGGCCATCGCGCCTCAGGTGAAGATGATCGAAATAAAAATGTCGCAGGGTGCGAAGCCCGGGCATGGTGGCGTGCTGCCGGCGGCCAAAGTCACGCCCGAGATCGCTGCAGCGCGGGGTGTGCCGCTCGGACAGGATTGTGTATCGCCTGCCGCGCACAGTGCGTTTAGCAATCCGATCGAGATGATGGCTTTCATTGGGCAGCTACGCGAACTCTCTGGCGGCAAGCCCGTCGGCTTCAAGTTATGCGTCGGCCAGCCCTGGGAATGGTTCAGCATCGTCAAGGGGATGATGCAAACGGATACCTGGCCGGATTTCATCGTGGTCGATGGCAGCGAGGGCGGCACGGGCGCAGCACCGGTCGAGTTTGCTGATCACGTTGGCATGCCGATGCGTGAGGGTCTGCGACTCGTGCATAACACTCTGGTTGGCATCGGCAAGCGCGACTTGGTGAAGGTGGGCGTGTCGGGCAAGATTATCTCTGCGTTCGATATCGCTCGGGCGCTTGCACTGGGTGCCGATTGGTGCAACTCGGCGCGTGGCTTCATGTTTGCGCTGGGCTGCATACAATCACGCAGCTGCCACACCGACCATTGCCCCACCGGCGTCGCTACGCAGGATCCTAACCGTCAGCGCGCGCTCGTCGTCAGCGACAAGGCGACGCGTGTGATGAATTTCCATGAGCTCACCGTTGAAGCACTGGCCGAGCTGGTGGGTGCCGCTGGGTTGGAGCATCCCGGCGACATCACGGCGGATCACATCATGGTGCGCGAGGCCGACGGTCATCCGGTACCGCTGGCGACCACACTGCCGACCGTGGCCGAGGGCGCTTTACTCGACGTAGGCAAGCTCTCCGAGCTGCCCGAGCCATTCCGGACCTACTGGACCAGTGCCGACCCAGCGACTTTCGATCGACGCCGGGCAGTGCGGGCTGCCTGATTTTTCCGACGCCGCTTCATTTTCACCCGGCGCCTGATCAGAGGATCACCTCCCACCCGTCACTCTGGCGCAGGCCGGGATCCATGGTGGTGGTCGACCAGCGTTCGAGTCAGAGGATCACCGCGCACCCGTCATCCCGGCGCAGGCCGGGATCCATGGTGGTGGTCGACCAGCGCTCGAGTCAGAGGATCGCCTCTCACCCGTCATCCCGGCGTAGGCTGGTATCCATGGTGATGGTCGACTAGCGCTCGAGTCAGAGGATCGCCTCACCCCCGTCATCCCGGCGCAGGCCGGGATCCATGGTGGTGGTCGACTAG
>JBEGNF010000092.1:0-8685 GCA_041182625.1 Pseudomonadota bacterium
GAGGAGGACCTCACCCCCGTCATCCCGGCGCAGGCCGGGATCCATGGTGGTGGTCGACTGGCATTCGAGTCAGAGGAGGACCTCTCACCCGTCATCCCGGCGCAGGCCGGGATCCATGGTGGTGGTCCGACGAGGCTCAATGAAATCCACCACTGCCAAACTCACGTTGGACCTCAGTCTTGTCTGGGGCGACGATGCCCAGTCTTGGGGTCCCCCGATGAACCTCCCTGATTTTGCACATCAAAATAAACTGTAGTATATTTAGTCAAAATTAGGTTTATATATTTTGATTAGGCACCAGGAGCACGAGATGAATCTCAATTTTTCAAGGACACGGTGGGCGCGGCTGACGGTCGCGGTCGTTTTGGGCATGGGTACCGGCGCATTGCACGCGGGCGATGATCTCAGAGCGCTGCTCGAAATCTTGCTCGAGAAGGGCATCATCACCCAGGAGGAGTACAACAACAAACTGAAAAAAGTCGCTGAGGCGCAGGAGATCAAAGAGTTCAATCAGGCGCAAGATATCCGCAAGGCCAGCGCCGAGCTGCAAAAGAGGGCCGATGCGGAGCGCAAGTTCTCGACGGAGATTTATGGTCAAGTGTCAGCGGGCTATTACGCAGCGTCGAACATGACCATGGCGAACCAAGATGCCTCGGGAATGAGCGACCAGCCCAAAGGCAACAACCGGATTGGGCTGCGTCTGGGTCGCGAGCTGGATGATGATGTGAGAGCGGTGGTGACGCTGGAATCGAATTTTTCGTCGAGAACCGGTGCGCTGGGTCGAGATGCCGGTGGCTATGGCTACACGGCAGGCGGTAACCCGGTGTTTGATCGCGAGGCGAATTTTCGCCTGATCTCCAAAGAAAAAGGCACGCTGATCCTAGGGCGAGGCCCCAATCTGCAAAACGAGCTCAGCAGTGCATTCGATGCACGCCAAAACTGGAATTTCGGTGGCCTCAAACCGATAGGACGCTATGTCGGTTTTCATGGGGCCTCGGGCATTAACCGTGCTGACAAGATGATTCGCTATATTTCTCCGGCATTCAATGGCTTTACCGTTGATACCGCAGTGGCCTTTGGTGGTGTGCCGGAGGATGAGCAAAAGGGTACCAATTACTACTTGGGTGGACGCTACAAGAAAGGTGGCTTCGAGCTCGGCTATAACCACATCGAGGCCCGACTGGCCAACGCCGCTGAGGTGAACAATCGGGTTGACTTCCTGGCGGCCAAATACACCCTCGACAAAATCACGCTGAACGCAGGTGTCGTGATGACTCGCAATCCCTCATCGGCCGTTGGTGGGACTTTTTCGACCACGACCGCGTCGGGAAGGGTAGATGCTGACACCTTCTTTGCGGGCGCGGTTTATCGTTTCATGCCTGCCTTCAGCTGGAACGCAGGTCTGTATCAGGTTCATGACAGATCCTCGAGCAAGGGCAAGAATGATTTGAGCATGCTGGCGACCGGATTGACCTGGTCGCCTTACAAAGAGTGGGATTTTTTCATCGACTACGCCCGTGTCTCGCGTGAGCGGGACGCGACCGCCGCATTTACTTTGTACGATAAGTGGATTCCGGATACATCCACCAATGGCACAGGTTATTCGGAGAGTAAAAAAGGACAGTCAGGCGTGAGTGTGGGCGCTTTGTTCAGGTTTTGATTCAGGAGAGAAGAGATGAAGAGAGGTGTGATTGCGTCGCTGTGTCTGATGTTGCCCTTATCCGTTTGGGCGGCAGAAGTCCGAGTGGCAGTAGCCGCGAATTTTGCTGGACCGATGAAGGATATTGCGGCGGTGTTTGAATCCCAGACAGGACACAAGCTGCTGCTGACCCCCGGCGCCAGTGGGAAGTTCTATGCGCAGATCACGAATGGGGCACCGTTCGACGTATTCCTTTCGGCCGATGACGAAACACCGCAAAAGCTGGAAAAGGTCGGCAAGGCCGTGCAAGGTTCACGCTTTACCTATGCGATTGGGCGGCTGATCTTGTGGTCGCCCAAAGACAATGGGGTAACTGATGGGGTCGACCTACTCAAAAAAGGAGATTTCCGTTTTCTGGCCATTGCCAACCCGAGAGTCGCTCCCTACGGCATCGCCGCGGTGCAGACCATGCAAAAAATCGGGGTGCTGAGCCAACTCGAGCCGAAGGTTGTTCAGGGTGAGAATATCTCGCAGACACATCAGTTTGTCACGTCAGGTAATGCAGATGTGGGCTTCGTCGCACTATCGCAGGTATGGCAAAACGGCAAACTGAAATCCGGCTCAGGCTGGCTAGTGCCCGAGACCTATCACGACGCGCTCCGTCAGGATGCCGTACTGCTCGAGACAGGCAAGCAGTCCGAGGCGGCACAAGCACTGATGAATTTTCTGAAGTCAGACAAGGCCCGCGAGATCATGACCGCTTATGGGTACAAGCACTAAGAAGCTCTTACAAAGGAGCTCTTACAAAGGGACACTCACTTTGTAGGGGTTACAAAGGGACACAGCTCTTACAAAGAGCTCTTACAAAGGGACACTCACTTTGTAGAGCTTACAAAGGGACAAGCTCTTACAAAGGGACACTCACTTTGCAGGGTCGCTTGTCCATCGGAAAAAAATCCGTACAAAGTGAGTGTCCCTTTGTAGGATTGAAAACCCGTACAAAGTGAGTGTCCCTTTGTAGAGTGCTTACAAAGTGAGTGTCCCTTTGTAGGAGTGAAAACCCGTACAAAGTGAGTGTCCCTTTGTAGGGGGCGTCGCTGTGATCTTAGGTGTCTCGCAGCTGGGATGCTAGTGCCGACAATTTATCGGCTAGCGCTGCTCGGGCTGGCGCATCCAGTACGCTGGGGTCGAGGTCGATGGACACGCCTGCGGGGTGATCGAAACTGAATGCTGTGCTCGCCGATTCGGTGCGTCGTCCGGTGACGGCATATGTCTGTACATCACGGGCGATGCCTTTCATTTGGATCGCACCGCGTTTCTCGGCGGCGACCATGTCTTCGACATGTACGAAAGTCTCATAGCTCATCAGAATGCCACCGACATCGGCATTGGCCTCGAGCCGCTGTGCCAGATTCACTTCGCCACCGATGATGGTATACGACAGCCGCTGTTCGCTGCCGAAATTGCCTACGTTGCAGTAGCCGGTGTTGATGCCGATGCGGATCTCGAACGGGTTTTCGAAGCCGCTCGCGCGCCAGCGCTTATGCAGTGATCGCAGCCGCTCGAGCATCGATAGCGCCATCTCGACACAGGCACGCGCGTCTTCGCGTACGCCGCGTGACTCGGGGTCGCCAAAGAAAACCATCATCGCATCGCCCATGTATTTGTCGATGGTTGCGCCATGGTCGAGCGCGATCTGGGTCATCTCCGAGAAGTACTCATTCAGGTATTCCGTCAGCGCCTCGGGCTGCAGGCTCTCGGAGGTTTGGGTGAAGTTTTTGATGTCAGAAAAAAAGACTGTCAGCTTTTTTCGCTCTGTGGTGATGCGGGTGTCGTGCTTGCCCTCGAACAGTGCCTGATGGATCTGCGGTGGCAGGTACTTGGCCAGCTGATGAGAGAGGGCCTCGAGCTCGGTTTTGCGCTGATCGAGTTCGCGTGTTTGTGTTTTCAGGTTCTGATTCAGCTTGACCAGCCGCTGCTCTTGTCGGTCGGAGTGACGAGTCAGGTCTTCGTTCTCGCGCACGACTTTGGCAAAGCGCTCGAACAAGCGCTCGGCAAACGAGCGCAGTTGGTTCTCATCATCGCTCTTGAGCAGCTCCGGGCCTTCGGCCAGTAGCCGTTTCTCGCGATCGTAGAGATCGAATAGCGGATCATCGCCCCCGGTGCTCACGCTCACGCTGCCTTGACATCGATCGGCAGCTCGGGGAAACGGTCTTTGAAATCCTCACCCAGCTCTTGCATGATGTCGTCGTCTTCCTGGTAGTGCCAGGTGATGGTCAGCGATTGTCCGTTCTTGCGTACAGCTTCAAGACCTTCAAAAATTCTGAACATGGCTTTAATACTGGAGCTGTTAATGTAGACCATCGCTACATCGACGGTCAGTGATTTGGAGAGGGTACCTGGCAGCTGGTCAACGGCGACGATGACTTGTCCATAGAATGCCGAGACATCTTCCGGAAAGGATTCTCCCTTCATACTGAATATGCCGTTCGCGGCAGACAGATGGATCTCGGGCGTGCGCTCGGTTGCTGCAATAGTTAATTCACTCATCGGAAGCTCTCCTCAAATCCTCGCCGCCAGAAAAAAATCCACATGGTCTGCATCCACGTCCATGAAGGCAAACGAGATCGGATGCGATGCGCGTCGCGCTATCTCCAGCAAGCCCAGTCCGGCACCCGGACCGTCATGCTCATTGGATTTCGACATGCCCTCGCGGTACAACTGGCGTATGGTTTCTTTGTCGGCACCTTGTAGCTGCTCTAGCGTTACCTTTAGCTTCACGGAGTCGTCACGACGTATGCGATTGCCGCAGACAATGGTGATCTCGCCCTCTTGCTGAGAGATGCACACCATGCCGGAGGCACCGTGGTCGGTACGGCCATGCCAGATCAGGTTTTGCATGCCTTCCATGAACACCGAGAACACCGTGCGGGAGCGCTTGGCATCGTCCATGGCTTCCATGCGCGATTTGAGGATGTCGGCTAGCGTCACCATCAACTCATCTGAAACGGCGCCGTTGTAGGCCATGATCACGCCGGAGGCGCGCATGGCAGCGCGTATGTCGATTGCCTTGGAAATGTCCATCACAGTCCCCGGGGATCGTTAAGGAATCGGGCAGCGCTCACCAGGGCAAGCGGCAGTGAGAAAGAAGCGGGCGGGCAGCATGTTGGTATGGTTATGTTTTATTGTTGGTCTGTGTGGCTGCCGAATCATCTTATTACACAATCTCCGAGCGCGACAATGACTGGATGTGCGGACATTGATAATTTGAAAACGTCACACGCGGGGTGAAGAAGTTTTATTCTTAATTTGCAAACTCGCGCTTCATGAAAGTTTCGTTAACTAGAGGTTCACGCAGTGTCGTCGATCTATAATAAGTTTCAATGCGCCGACAATAACCAAACAAAACCAAAGACAGGCAAGCATGAGCACCAGTTCTGAGGACGATATCCGCTTTGGGATGAATATGCAGCGTTTCAAGGCGCTGGGCATTATCGATCCCCGATCCAAAGAGGCTATTGAAGCTTTCGATCATCATGAGTTCTCCAGCGCCGAGAGGTTGTTCTTCAAGCTGTGGGGCAGTGATTTGAATTCCGGTGTGTTTCAGCCGGGGCAGAAAATCGCGGAGCGCGGCGAGCATGCGGTGTTTGCGCATGTGGTCATCTCCGGCCATGTCGAAACGGTCGACGCGCAGGGTAAGAAGCTGCTGTTCGGTCCGGGCAGTGTCTTCGGCATGGCCGAAGGTCTGGCCGACGTGGTCTACCGCTGGGATGCGATGGCCAAGACCGTGGTCAGCACCAAATTCATTCCCCTGGATCGTGCGCTGCGCGAGGTGCGCCGTCTCAACCCTGGCCTGAAGGGCATTTGCCGCTTCACGACCATGCGCATACTCGAGTTGAAGGCGCCCCCGGCGACGCTGTCATGAGCGGATTCAAGCCCGTTAACTACGCCGATGGCCAGGTGTTGTTCGAGCCCGGCGATCCTGCGCATAGTTTTTATGTGATTCAGAGTGGTCAGGTGGCGATTGTCGAGCGCAAGACTCAGCGACAACTGGCCCTGCTATCAGCCGGTGAATCTTTTGGCGAACAGTCACTGCTCGCGGGCGGTGTGCGCAGCGCCGCGGCGCAAGCCGTGGGTGCGACCGTGTGTCTCGAGATCACCGCGCAGGGTTTGCGCGACCTGTTGGCGAAAGAGGCAGGCATTGCCACGCAAGTGCTGGAGGCTTTGCTGCTCCAGCTTTACATGCGCAACGAAATCAAGCGCTGAAACTCAGCACCTCGCCGGACACCGGCAGCCGAAGATCTTTGCCCGGAAGGCCGGCCTTGAGCTCGGTCGCGATCTGCTCCTCCCCACCGGGTTTGCGATGAATGACCACCGCGGTAACCCCGTTGGGCAGCGCCGCCAGTCGCGGCACGAGCGCGCTGGTGTCAAGATGCATCGACAATGAGGCCATCTCTTTCATCGATGCAGGATAAGAGCATTCGACGATCACGGCCTTGAGCGCCGGGTCATCATGGGTCATCTGCCAGAATTCCGGGCAATCCGCCGTATCCCCAGAAAACGCCAGCGCCACACCGTCGCGCTCCACCCTAAAACCGCACGCTGGAATGCCATGACGCGCGGGCAGCGGGGTGAATCGCATGCCGCTCAGCGTGATGGGGCCGGGTAGCGGATTGAGCTTGAGGAAGGCTTGCTCGGGCGTGGGGATACGGGTGAAGTCGGGCCAGATCTGCTCATTGAAGACATGATCCGAGAGAATGGCTATCACCTCGGGCAGCGCCCACACCTGCACTGGGGTTTGTCTGTGAGCGCAGACAGAATCGATCATCAGTGGCAGACAGGCAATGTGATCAAGGTGCGCATGCGTGAGCACCACGTGATCAATGCGCAGCATCTCGTCGATGGGCAGGTTGCCCAGCCCAGTGCCGGCGTCGATGAGCACGGAGTCGCCCAGCAGGTAGCAGGTGGACTGGCGAGCCGCGCCGCCAATGCCGCCATGGCATCCAAGCAGTCGTATCGATATCACGCAGTGTCTCCCGATAGGGTGTCTGATAGGGGTCAGAATTCCTTCGGATGATATCTCAGCCCGTCGGGCGCTCTCTTTTCCGGTGTTCCAGCGCCGCGGATCCTGCCGCTGTGCCCGCATTTTTTGCAGATAACTTCACAAAATATCTCCCTCAGATGACAGCTTGATGACAAGTCGTGGCGAATGGTGTTGTGTTTCGCCCAAGGCGATAAACATTCGAAAAAATGTTGTGGTTTGTCATACATCTGAAAAATTTGAAACGAATAATCGCGGCCAGCAATCAAGAAACCAGGCGCAACGAGCGTTACTTCTCGCAGCTCTTGATCTTATTCGTCACACTGTCAACGGAGAAAAACTAATGACTTACCCGAAAATTATCGCAGCTAAACGTATTGCAGTCGCTGTCGCTGCTGTGTGTGCTTCCCTGTCGACGCCTGCCTTTGCAGCTGCTGATGATCTGAAGTCGCTGATGGATCTGCTACTGAAGAAAGGCGTGATCAGCCAAGCGGAATACAACGAACATATCAAAGCCGCGGAAGATGCCGCTGAAAACCGCGAGTTCAAAGAGAAGCGTATCGATGCTGACGTCGCCAAAGCGAATGCCTATCTGCTCAAGAATGCAGATGCGGGTCAGGTCATGAAGAACGGTATTGGCATTCAGTCGGCGGATGGTCGCAATTCCATTCAGCTGATGGGCCGTCTGCACATGGATTATCGTGGTTACAGCGACGGTGGCGTGGCAGCAGCTTCGGATCCGTTCACTGATCAGCTCGATATCCGTCGTGCGCGTCTGGGTGTTACCGGACAAATCGACAAGGATTGGAAGTATCAGATCCAGGGTACCTATGGCATGACCAACAACGGCATGAGCGAAAGCACTACCATTGTTGACGTCGCCTACCTGGATTACGCAGCGAATCCTGCCGCGATGGTGCGGATGGGTAAATTCAATCAGCCTCGAGCAGCTGACCAGCTCCAATAATATCGATTTCATGGAGCGCAGCTTCGCCAATCAGAATGAAGGCGAATACGTGCCCGGGAAAGAGACAGGTGTGATGCTCCACGGTAGCCCGCAAGATGGCACGAGCTATGGCCTGGCGCTGTCTCGTGGCCGCGGTAACAAGACGTCGCAGTACGATGGCAGCGATTTTATCGGCCGCTACACAGCCAACGTTGCCAAGCTGATGGGTCGCACTGACATCGTGACGCACCTTGGCGTAGGTTACAGCTCGGGCACGGTGGCGTCAGGAACTTCCTACGGCAGCGCACGCGATGAAACGCGCGGCGTGAATGGTTTTTTCAGTGGCACTGAAACCGTCCGCGCAGGCTCCAGCCGGACCCGCTCCAACCTCGAATACGCGCTGGCCTATGGACCTTACAAGGTGCAGGGCGAGTATTTTGTGATCAACTACGGTGACACCACGGCGGGTTCGAATGCGGTAAAGCTTAACTACAACGAAGCCCTGTGGAATATCACTGGCGAGTCACATAACTACAGTAATAGTGCCGGTACCTTTGGCTGGGTCAAGCCGTCTAAGAAATTCAGCCTGGCGGATGGCGGTCTGGGTGCCTGGCAGGTTGGCATTCGTCTCAGCGAACTCGACGGATCGGACTTCACCCGCGCCACCGGTCGTACCGATAAAGCGACGGGCATCACCTACGGCCTGAACTGGATCGTCAATGACAATGTACGCTTCATGCTTAACTACACCGAGACCAAGTTCGATACACCGGTATTGGTCAGCACGAGTGGTGTAGCGGGTTCGGGTGCGTCGATCGACAAGGTCAAGGCGATCATGCTGCGCAGCCAGATCGCCTTCTGATCTGACTAAGTTCGAAGCGAAATAATCTGTATGGGTACGACGCCCCCTCTATGGGGGCGTTTTCATCGGTGATGTACAACAAAGCTCGCGAATGTTTGCGGCATCTTGCTGTAGATTTTTTCACTTTCAACAACCACGATGTGGCCTGGATTAATCGGGCCTATTGATACGTCAGTTCTGTTTCTCAGGCGAGTTGA
>JBEGNF010000093.1:0-7552 GCA_041182625.1 Pseudomonadota bacterium
GATTCGCCATATTCTTTGGAACGCGTTGCCATACTATAGTTACTCGGATTCAAATTCGGAGAAGATTTTTGTTGACCTATGATCGGCGATCTAAAGCGACCCGCAGTTTGACCTTTGTGCCCTACCACCTAAGTGACATTGTAATGATTAAGCGAAATTCGGCGTTGACCTTGTGGCACTTTTTGCTGGTAATGCTGACTGTGACGATCCTGGGAACGATGGCTCCGCCAACGCAAGCTTCCGAAAACTTTTTTCAGCCCAAGTTTTCAAATTGTAGATCGCATTTTGCAGGTGGAGAGCCGCCACGCATGGATCTTTCAAAGCTGCCTGGGCGTTTGCGTGAGCTATGTTTTGAAGCCTTTGCTGTTTTGCATGCTGGTCAGAGCAAAACACCCGTTTGGGTTGCCCAACGAATCGATCCAGACGATCTTGCAAGGGCTCTTAAGGTTCAGCGTTCAGGGCGCTTTTATCCCGAAGCTCGCCTACCTTCTGCAGACCGCGCAAAACTCGAGGACTACCAAGGATCAGGATGGGATCGTGGTCATATGGCGCCTGCAGGCGATATGCCAAGCGAAGCGGCCATGGCACAAAGTTTTTCGCTTGCTAACATGGTGCCTCAAGCCCCAGAGTTAAATCGCGGCGTTTGGGCCGACTATGAAAAGGCCACGAGACGTTATGTAAGGCGTGTTGGTCATGCGGTCTATGTCATGACAGGCCCTGTCTATCACCATGCACGAGAGCACTTGAACGCGATGTCTTCGCCCAGCAAATCTAGTCCGGGGCCAAGAAGTATCGGTCAATCGGCAGTCTGGGTGCCTGATGCGGTCTTTAAACTCGTCTATGACCCCACCGAGCAACGTGCCTGGGCGTACTGGGCAGAAAATCGTAACGATACAAAAGCTGCAGAGCCTATTAGTTTGCGGTCATTGCGGCAACGATTGAATCACCAGTGGTTGCCGCAGGTGTCCAACGAGGAGCTACTCAATTCCATAGACGTCGGCGTAGATGAACAATCACGCCGCTTCAAGAACTAAGCCAGCATGTTCGCGAAGGGGGTGAAATTGAATCTTCGGCCAGCGTTCTTGCAAAAACTGTAAATCGTAGCGCGTGGTCATCAGATACGTATAAGTGTCGGCAGCATCAAGGGCTACGCGCGTGCTGTTGGCATTCACAAAACGTTGAAGCTCGATCTCGTCCTCACAGGTCACCCATCGCGCGCCCGTGTAATTCGAGCCCCCTAAGCGTACAGCGACTCCGTACTCGCTTTGCAGACGATGTGCCGCTACCTCAAATTGAAGTTGACCAACTGCGCCAAGCAGCATCAATTGACCGGCCAATGGTCGGAAAACCTGAATTGCTCCTTCCTCTCCGAGCTCTTTGAGTCCTTTTTGTAATTGCTTGCTACGCATTGGGTCAGCGATCTCGACCGTTCTAAACATTTCAGGCGCAAAAAATGGCAGGCCAGTGTACTGCAAGGCTTCGCCTTCTGAAACCGTATCACCAAGTTGCAAGCCACCGTGGGTGATGATGCCGATAATGTCGCCTGCGTAGGCCTGCTCCACTAGGTCGCGTCTTTGCGATAAAAAGGTTACGACGCCCGTTGGTCGAAGGTCCTTGGCCGTGCGGCGAACACGAAGCTTCATACCTCGTTCGAAAACACCGGAGCAAACACGTAAGAATGCAATTCTGTCTCGATGCGCAGGATCCATATTCGCCTGGATTTTGAAGACGACACCTGAAAAACGCGACTCATCGGGACTCACTTGGCGCGAAACAGCCTTTCGTGCTGAAGGGATGGGAGCCAGGTCGACTAAGGCATCGAGTACTTCTTGAACACCAAAGTTATTGATTGCAGAACCAAAGAAAACAGGCGTCTGTTTGGATTGAACAAAGAGCTCCTTTGAAAATGGCTCTGCAGCGGTTTGAACGAGCTCCATCTCGGACTCTGCTTGCTCAAACTCGGCCCCAAAACGCTCGCGAAGTAATGACATATTGTCGATTAAGTCATCGCTTTCGCGGCGACGATCTTGGCCAGGCTGAAACACCCGCATACGTTGCGCACGCAAGTCAAAAATGCCACCAAATCGTTTACCTTGCCCCACCGGCCAGGTCAGCGGCGCACACGGCATACCTAGCACCTCTTCGATCTCGTCGAGCAACTGCAAGGCGTCTCGCCCCTCGCGGTCCATCTTATTGATGAAGGTCATGATTGGCGTGCCACGTGACCGGCAGACCTCGATGAGTCGAAGAGTTTGCGTTTCGACGCCGTTGGCCGCATCGATCACCATAAGTGCTGAGTCAACTGCGGTCAGTACCCGATACGTATCCTCCGAGAAATCCTGGTGCCCTGGTGTGTCGAGCAGATTGATCACGCAGTCTCGGTACTCCATTTGCATCACGGAGCTGGCCACTGAGATGCCTCGCTGCTTCTCGATCTCCATCCAATCGGAGGTGGCGTGTCGGGTCGCTTTTCTGGCTTTCACCGAGCCGGCAATTTGAATGGCTCCTGCAAACAGCAATAGTTTTTCTGTCAGCGTGGTCTTTCCCGCATCAGGGTGCGAGATGATCGCAAAGGTCCGGCGGCGGGCAACTTCATGGGCTATCGTCACGGTCGTAAATCTCACAAATGCTAAACTTCACAATTAGACCATGTGGAGAGGTGGCAGAGTGGTCGAATGCGCCGGACTCGAAATCCGGTATACGGTTATACCGTATCGAGGGTTCGAATCCCTCCCTCTCCGCCACAGGATTCGAACCGTACTTAAAGTTACGCAAAAACTGATCAAACAGATTGCAGCTTGAGAGCCTTAACCCGGGATAAGGCTTTTGAAGCCTTCGTTGCTTGGCGAGCCTGCCACAAGTCAAAAGCGGTTTGCTGCGCTAGCCATACCTCAGCGGCCCCACCGTGATTTCTGCCAAGCCAACGCTCAATGCGCAGTGCCATCGCGGGACTGATCGCTGCTCTTCCATTGAGTACTTTGGACAGCGTCGTGCGGTCGACTCCCAACTGGGCGGCAGCTTCGCCAACCTGCAGGTTCAGCGCAGGCAGGATGTCGTCCCTGAGGGTGAGGCCAGGATGGGGGGGGTTAAACATCGAACTCATAATCACCTCAGTGGTAGTCTTGGTAGTCGACCAGCACGGCATCGCCGTTTTCAAACGTAAAAGTCAGACGCCAGTTGCCGTTAACGCTTACTGAGCAGTGACCAGAAAGGCTGCCCTTCAGGGGGTGCCAGTCCCAGCCGGGTCTGTTCATGTCTTCTGGCCGCGATGCGGCATCTAGTGCTGATAGTTGCCGAGCCAGGCGCGGGGCATGAGCAGCTTGGATCCCGGCAAGCGAACCGGATTTGAAGAAGCGCTCAACGCCCTTGTGCCTGAAACTTCGGATCATGTACTAATTGTAGCGTGTGGCGCCACGCGCAGCAATTTCTGTAAAACTCTTACAGAAAGTTTGAATCCTCGACCTCACCAGAACTTGATTTATTTTGACCTTAGCAAGTTAGTGCAGCTGTAGTCTCCCCGCCACGATCAGTTCGAAAATTCCAAATCGTAAGAACAATTTCCTAGCCGTTCGGGGCCTCCCAGGGTGAACACTCAGAACACCTTCCGTACCAGGCTGGCTCCCTCGTAGGCCTCAATGTCCTTGAGCCGGTACAGAACCTTCCCCACGATCTTCAAGAACGGCGGTCCATCGCTGACGGTGCGCCACCGCTGAAGGCGCTCGACTGAACACACCTAGCGATCGGCTAGCATTTTCTCGGCAGGGTACGGGCTGCTTTCGGCCAGGAGCGGTAACCCGCGAACGGCAAGTTACGATCAGCACCATCAACTCTGACATACTACACACGGCCGAGCGCGAGCGCCGCCAACGCTTCGGGCACAACCCCGTACCGACCGCCTGAGCACCGGGCTCGTGGCACGATTCCGCATGAAGTTCCCCTGCGAATTGGCGTCGTGGGCAAGCGCGCTGTCATGTTGCTGGTCGGCGCTTCCTTCAAGCACGAAGCCATTGCCCTGTGCATTGCCCCGTTGGTAAGCTGTCGGCACAGCCTGCCTGCACCCTGACGGTCTGGACGCGGGCTCAACGCTCCTGTGCGCCCTTGCCCGCCAAGATGGGACCGCGCATTGCCATGATTCGGCGCACCCGCGTTTCGGACGACTTGGCCGACGCTAGATGAATGACATGGCTACGCTGGCGACCCGGCGTCAACGCTTGGAAGGCCTCGGCGAGTTCAACGTCAGCTTCCATGGCCTCGACAAGTTCCTGCGGGAGATCGAGCTCGCGCGCCTCCCCAGGTGGCCGGATGCCGCCTGCGGCGTAACCCATCGCTTCCATGAGGTAGGACCGCAACACGGGCGCCAGGGCCCCGATGCTCGCCACATCTGTGAACCGGATCATGTCGGGGTGGCGTGTGTTCGGGCCCTGTCGTTCAAGCACGCCTCGCGGGTCGGTCAGCAACGCAGCGTTGAAGAAGCTCAGACGCATATCGCGGCGAAACGCACCCAATACCGCTATGTTGCGGCCGGCGTGCACGTAACACGGGTGTCCCCACTTGACCGTTTCGACCAGCCCCAGGTCAAGGCACAGGGCGCGGACTTCTCGAAGGCCTTCAGCCCACTGGCGCGTCGAGCAGTCGGCGGTGGCGAATCGCTCGCAGCGTCCGCAACCCTTAGTGAAGTAGTCTTCGATGTCGGTGATCATATCTGCCCCAAATTTTGATGCCCGCGGCCCATGTACGGCCCGGTCGGGCACGCACTTGCCGATCAGGCCACTGCGCCCCCCGTCTGCAACCGCAGTTCGTTGAGATGGACTGAGCGGACATACGCTGGCCGTGCTGCCAGCCGCGCGGCATAGGCCTCGAACACCGGCCGCTTTTCCAGGGTGCCAAACAGCAGCCCCCAGGCTACGCTGGAGCCCACGTAGACATCGGCCGCCGTGAAGCGGTCGCCGCAAACGAACGGCCCTTCGCGCAGGCCCGATTCCAGTGCGTCGAGCGTGTCAGCGTAACTACCGAAGCCAACCATGGCGCCACGCCCAGCCGGCACCGACCAACCCAGCGTCCTGGCCACCACGGCTTGCTCAAGCGGGCCAGCCGCGAAGAACAGCCAGCGGAAGTAGGCCGCACGTTCGGCCGCCGTCTGCGGCAGCAGCCTATGGTGGGGGAAGGCATCGGCCACGTAGGCGCATATGGCAGCCGATTCGGTGACCACCACCGCACCATGGCGCAGGGCCGGCACCTTGCCCATCGGGTTGACCGCCAGGTAGTCAGGCGCCTTCATGGAGGTGCCGTAGTCTAGCCAGACGGTCTCGTAGGACTCACCCAGTTCTTCCATCATCCAGTGAGCAATGCGACCACGGGACTGGGGGTGGGTGTACAGCGTCAGGTCGGTCATGGAGATCTCCTCGTTAAGCATCATGGTAGCGCCTTTGCCGTGGCCACGGGGTCCAGGCGGGGGCCTTCTGGTGGTGACAATATTCGAGTCTGATCGTCTGCCCTACGGCAGCGAGATCAGGACAGCGAATGTCCGTTCAGGGTCGAAAGCTGTCCCATGCGGGAGAGGTCAATTCGAATCCCCGACCCCACCAAAACCGGGGAGGCAGAAAACTGAGCGAGTTAGTTGGACAATCTCCTCTGGCTCGCCAAGATAGACTTCTCGCAGATTCAACACCGTTGAAAAGATCGCTCTAAGTGGCTGAAGTACAGAGAAAAATTGAAATTCAGCTGCTGTAGTGATTCCAGGTAATTCGCCCTTGTGCGAATCTTGATGTGAGTAACGGTGAGAGTAAAAATGAGGTAACGGAGTACATCACCACCTCATTACTCTCAAATCTGGAGAAAATCCTTTGTTATTAGACACTAAGCTCAATACAACCGCGGCCGAATCGGCAGCACAGGCGAAACCTGCGGCGCAGTCTCTAGCTTATCAAGCAACTCAATCATCGGAAAAGTCGGCGCTGGCGGGACGGCACCCCACGCCCAGACTTACCCCGTCCGGCCCGTACACATCCTCAAACCGCACCATGTCATCCTCGCCCAGATAGCTGCCCGGCTGCACCTCGATCATTTCAAACGTTACCTTGCCGTGATTTTCCAGTCGATATTGCGTGCACAGGGGGATAAAAGTCGATTCGTTCTCACTGACCAAGAAAGTCTCGTAACCGCGCGTCACCTTGGCCGTGCCCTTCACTAAAATCCAGTGTTATGCCCGGTGGTGGTGCATCTGCAGCGACCGTGCAGCGACGGGCTTGATGGCGATGCGCTTCACCTGAAAACGCGCCCCGGGGTTAATGCCCTCATACCAGCCCCAGGGTTGGCGTCTTTACCGCCCACATCCCACAAGGCCGACCAGGCACCAATGTCGTTCCAGCCAATGTCCGCCGGCACCACCTCCGCGCTGCGAGGCGCTTGCGGAGAGGACGTGGGAGAGAATGTGGCGCCGATGGTGGCGGCGCTTGAGTCCTTGGGATCGACAAGCCGGCGTGACCGAAGACATCCTGCTCCACTGGTGTGTATGCCGTACCGCCAGCGCCGATGATTTATACAGCGTTTGATTTTGACTATTTGTTAGCTTAAAGCTAACATTGGCCAGTGTACCAGATCGAATACAGCAAACAGTCCATTCGCGTACTCAGGCGCATGCCAACGAATACGGCAATGCTCATTCGCAGCAGGATCGAGACAGTGGCGCAAGACCCGTTTGCTGCGCCTGGCGTCAAAAAGCTGGTCGGCCGAGACGGATATCGGCTGCGGGTTGGCGACTGGCGGGTGTTGTATTTTCTTGACGGCCAGCGGCTACGGGTGCTGGTTACCGAAATTGGGCCACGAGGAGGTATCTATCAATGAACATTCAAACCATCAACCGTGACGGCAAACCGGAATACGTCGTGCTGCCGTGGGCGGATTACCAGGCGCTGCTTGAGGCGGCCGAGGATGCCATCGACGGGGCATTGCTCGATGCGTTCCGGCTAAAACTGGCTTCCGGCGAGGATGAAACGGTTCCCTCCGGTGTGCTCGACGCGCTGCTGACCGGGGCCAACCCGGTCAAGGTATGGCGTGAATATCGCGGTTTGACACAGGATGCACTCGCCGCCCAGGCCGGCATCAGCAAGGCGTATTTGTGCCAGATCGAGACGGGTAAGCGCGAGGGGGCGATCAAGACATTGCGTGCGATTTCGGCGGCATTGCAGGTAACCGTGGATGATTTGCAGTAAGAGTCTATGTCACTTGAGTTCGACACGACATGGTGTAAAGCATTGATTCGTATAGCCCGAGGGCTAAAAATTGCCACTACAGCAGGCTCAGTTGCTCGTGTATGGCAGGTGTTTGCAGGGTCAAGGCTCCGAGCAGGTCGGTTTGATCTTTGGTTAAGGTGGAGACGCCATGCAGCTCTCGGTCATTGACTTTGATCCGATGGCGATGAATCCGTTTGAGCTGAGCCAGTGCGTGTTCTGGCGCCAGGGAGGCAGACGGTGATACACAGGGGCCAGTTCGATCTCCGATTTGAGGACTCTGAAGCCACGCTCGACCCTCACCCAGCTCGATGGCTTGCAAC
>JBEGNF010000094.1:0-7504 GCA_041182625.1 Pseudomonadota bacterium
ATCACAGCAGGCGATGCGTAGTTCTCGGAGGCGATCAGCTCGATATGGTCTTGCTGACGCTGGTTTTCTTTCTGGATGGCGGCCCACAACTCGGGGTCGATGCGCGCGACGGTATGGTCTTTCGAAAACATCAAAAATGCTCCTATCACTCAGCAATGCGAGTTCGTTCACAGAGAGCTCGGCACGGGGGACACGGGCGGCCTCGGTTGTTGCCATCGGGCTGCCCAGGCGTACGGCGGTAGAAAATCTCGCGCTTCATGGTGGTGACCCACCCCTTCGGCCATGTCAGACCTGAAGTTTCGCCAGTCACGCGAGGCAAAATGGTGAGAAATTCTAGAGGACGGGCGCTCTTTGAGCAAGAACGGCGAGCGAAGATTGGGAGTGTTTCCGCTAAAATGCAGCGGTCTCGCGTCAGCGTCCGCTTCCCACCTCAGAAAGAACACCGATGATCGTTTTAATTACCGGCGCCAGCTCCGGATTTGGTGCCGAAATGGCCCGCAAATTCGTCTCTCAGGGTCACCGTGTGATCGCTGCCGCCCGCCGCACCGACCGGCTATCGACCTTGGCGAAAGAACTGGGTGAGACCGTGCTGCCGATCGAGCTGGATGTGACCAGCAAGGCCTCGATCGATCACGCGCTCACGTCGCTGCCTGCCAGCTGGCAGAACATTGATGTGCTGATCAACAACGCCGGTCTCGCGCTAGGTCTGGAACCGGCTCATCAGGCACATCTGGATGACTGGGACACCATGATCGCCACCAACTGCCAGGGGCTGGTGACCGTCACTCGCGCAGTCCTGCCGCGAATGGTCGAGCGCGGCTCGGGGCTGGTGATCAACATCGGATCAGTGGCCGGTGCCTACCCTTACCCGGGCGGGAATGTCTACGGCGCGACCAAGGCCTTCGTGGACCAGTTCACGCTGAATTTGCGTGCCGACCTGGTTGGCACGGGCGTTCGCGCGACGAACATTGCGCCCGGCCTGGCCGGCGGCACCGAGTTCTCGAATGTACGTTTCAAAGGCGATGACGCGGCAGCGGCGAAGGTCTACCAAGGCGCAGTACCGCTGACCGCCGCTGATGTGGCCGAGGCCGCCTACTGGGTCAGCACCCTGCCCGCGCACGTGAACATCAATGGTATTGAAATGATGGCCACCTGCCAGGGCTTCGCGCCATTTACCGTCAAACGTAACGGCTGATGAGCAGACTTTTCCGCTGGCCTGTGCGGGTGTACTACGAGGACACGGACACCGGTGGCGTGGTCTACTACGCGAACTACCTGAAGTTCTTCGAGCGCGCGCGCACCGAATGGCTGCGCAGCGCAGGCATCGGCCAGCAGCTGATGAGTGAGCAAGAAAATGTAATGTTTGTAGTCAAAAGCGCGACCATCGATTACCATGCGCCAGCAAAACTTGACGACGCTCTGGAAGTCAGCGTGACTATCGAAAAAATCGGACGCGCGTCAGTGAATTTTTCGCAAGGCGCATGGCGCACTGGCGGCTCGGAATCCGAGCTTTTGTGCAGCGGCCAGATACGTGTGGGCTGCATCGATGCCGAATCCTTGCGCCCTGCGGCCATACCCGTCGCCATTCTTGAAAAAATCAAGAGGCTGTATGCAAGCAAAAACCAAGCAGCAGACTGCCCTGACCCTCTACCGATTGACTCCTTGAGTGATCCATTAGCGCCATGACAGTGACACAAGACCTCTCGTTCGTTTCGATGATCAGCAATGCCTCCTTGCTGGTGCAGCTAGTGATGGCCTTGCTGCTGCTGATCTCTGCCATGAGCTGGACCTACATCTTTCGCAAGATGTTCACCATTCGCAGCGCGATCGCACAAACCACCGAATTTGAAAATGTTTTCTGGTCCGGCGCGAACCTGAATGCCCTGTACGAAGAAGTCACCTCGTCCCGCCGCCAGCGCACCAGCCATTCCGGCGCACTGGAACGCATCTTCGAAGCAGGCATGGAGGAATACCGCAAGGCTCGTCAGACCTTCACGGGCAAGGACATCGACACCAGCGCACTGCTCGACGGTGCGCGCCGGGCAATGCGCGCCGCGTACCAGCGCGAGATGGACGCGCTCGAATCTCATCTTGCGTTTCTGGCGTCGGTGGGCTCAGTGTCTCCCTATATCGGCCTATTTGGCACGGTCTGGGGCATCATGAATTCCTTCCGCGGTCTGGCCAACGTGCAGCAGGCAACGCTCGCTTCGGTCGCACCCGGCATTGCGGAAGCATTGGTCGCAACCGCAATCGGACTGTTCGCGGCGATCCCGGCGGTGGTAGCCTACAACCGCTACTCGCATGACATCGACCGGCTCGCGATTCGTTTCGAGAGCTTCATCGAGGAATTTTCCAACATACTCAACCGGCAGGCGCGCTGATGTCCAACATCTCGTCGATGCGCGGCGGGAGAAGCCGCAAGTTCAAGTCCGAGATCAACGTCGTTCCGTATATCGACGTGATGCTGGTGCTGCTGGTGATCTTCATGGTGGTGGCGCCGCTGTCCACGCCCAGCATGATCAACCTGCCCAAGGCTGGCAAATCCAATCAGCCGCCGACCGAGTATCTGGAAATCGAACTCAAGCCTGATGGCTCGGCTACGGTGGGCGTGCACGGAAAGAAGACCGTATCGACCAAAAAACGCGAAGAGCTGGGTAGCCGCCTGGAAGAGTTACATGCGAAGTACCCCGACCTGCCGCTGATGATCTCCGCCGACAAGGACATCAAATACGACGAAGTCGTGCAGACCATTTCGCAGGCCAACAAGACCGGCATTGCCCGGGTAGGCCTGTCCACCCGCTGAGCCAGCGTTGAAAGAAGCGATACGCCACTACCAGATACCAGCAGAGCCAGGCCGTCTGCGCGCGCTGGGTCTTGCGCTGCTCGTTCATTTGGTGCTGCTGGGATTGCTCTGGTTTGGTGTTTCATGGCAGAGCGACACCCCGGTCGCGGTAGAAGCTGAGATCTGGAACCCGGTGGCGCGCGAAGCGGCACCGCCCCCGCCGCCGCCGCCCGAGCCGGTACCTGAACCGCCAAAGTCGGCCCCACCAGTCGAGTCCCCCAAACCCGTACCGACGGCGGAACCTGTCAAGCCTAAGCTGCCCGATCCGGAAATCGCGCTCGAAAAAGACAAGAAGCGCAAGCAAGAAAAAGAAGAGGCAGACCGTAAGAAAAAAGAGCAGCTCGCCGAGAAAAAAGCGCGCGAGGAAGAAGACAAACGCAAAAAGCTTGCGGAAGCTCAGGAAAAAGACAAAGAAAAGAAAAAATTAGCCGAGCTTGACAAGCAAAAGCAGGCAGAAGAACAAAAGCGCAAGGAGCAGCAAGCTGCCGAAGAAAAAAAGCGTCTTGCAGAGGATCAGCAGCGCAAGCAAGAAGAAGCCGCCGCCGAGCAGCGCGCAAAGAAGCGGCGCGATGAAGATCTGCGCCGACAGATGCAGCTCGCGGGCGAAGGTGGCGCGGGTGATGCAGAGAAATCGCAGGGGCCACGCAGCGACGGCGGCTACGCGCGCCGGGTGGCAGGTTTAATAAAATCGCATACAATCCTGCCGCAGAGCGACATACCGGGTAACCCTGCGGTGGAGTACACAGTCGAGTTGCTGCCGGATGGCAGCCTGCGCGGTGAACCCAAGATGACACGCTCCTCAGGCATACCGGCATTTGATCAGGCGGTACGGCGCGCCATCGACAAGACAGCACCCTTCCCGCCCGATCCCGCGACGGGCAAGGTACCATCCAGCATCAGCATTTCTCATCGACCGAAAGACAGCGACCCGCGATGAAAAGACTTTTCCTGAAGCTAATTGCACTGCTGAGCCTCTTTTCGGTTTTGCCACTTGCGCAGGCTCAGCTAAAGGTCGATATCTCCGGTGTCGGCGCGAACCAGATACCGATCAGCATCGCCGGCTTCGTCAACGAATCCGTCAGCGGGCAAACGCTGAGCGGCATCATACGCGCGGATCTCGAGCGCAGTGGCATGTTCCGGCTGATCGACACCCAGGAAGCGATTGCCGAGGACACTGCCGTTGACTTAGCCAGCTGGAAGAGCAAGGGCGCCGATGCGCTGGCCAGCGGCAGCGTGGTGAAGCTCTCTGATGGCCGCATCGAGATTCGGTACAAACTGATCGACACCGTGCGGGGCGCGACGCTCGCCGCCCAAAGCCTCATCGTTCAGCAACAATTTGCGCGACTGGGTGCGCATCGCGTTGCCGATGACATCTTCGAGAAACTAACCGGCATACGAGGTGCCTTTGCCACTCGGATCGCCTATGTCAGCCGTTCGGGGGGCGAGTACCGCCTGGAGATCGCCGATTCCGACGGCGAGAACGCCTTCATCGCGCTGCGCTCCTCAGAGCCCATCATCTCGCCCACGTGGTCGCCCGATGGCAGCAGGCTGGCCTACGTCTCCTTCGAAAGCAAGAAACCCGTGGTCTATGTGCAAGAACTTGCCAGCCGCAAGCGTGTGATCGCCGCAAATTTCAAAGGTAGCAACTCGGCACCGGCCTGGTCACCGGATGGTCGCCGGCTGGCGATTGCCCTCTCGCGCGAGGGCCTGACCCAGATCTACAGCGTCAGCGCTGATGGCAGCGACCTGCGCAAGCTGACTCACTCCAACGGCATCGATACCGAGCCCTGCTACTCGCCCGACGGCCAGAGCATCTATTTCACCAGCGACCGCAGCGGCGGACCGCAGATCTACCGGGTAAATGCCGATGGTGGCGACCTGAAACGAGTCACCTTCGGGGGAAATTACAACATCAGTCCAGCCATCTCGCCTGACGGTAAAATGCTGGCCTATATTTCGCGACGCGAGGGTAAGTTCCAGCTCTATCTGCTGGACCTGGCCTCTTCCCGGGAAATGCGGTTATCCGATGCAGCGCTCGACGAATCACCGAGCTTTGCCCCGAATAGCCGCTACATCCTGTATGCCACTGAGGCAGGCGGACGCGGAAGCCTGGCCGTCGCCTCGATCGATGGCAGCGCGAAATACACACTATCGGCGCGCGCCTCGAACCTGCGCGAGCCTGCCTGGGGACCTTTTACCAAATAAGTAAAACCCACAATAACAACCGTCGGATTTTTTTTGATCAATCAGGGGGAAACCAACATGCAAGGAAACAAACTCATCGCTGCCGCTGCGGCACTGGCGCTGCTGCTGTCGGCCTGCTCAACCGTTAAACTCGATGAATCAGCACCTGTCGAGGATCGCGCCGGCAAGAACGTTCCGCAAGTGACCGCGCCTATCACCGCCGGCGCCGTCCCCTCCTCGAGCGACAGCAGTTCCGCCACTTCGAGCGACTCTCAAAACGATCCGCTGAACGATCCGAACAGCGTGCTGGCCAAGCGCAGCATCTACTTCGACCTCGACAGCTACGTCGTCAAGGACGAATTCAAACCAGTGATCGATGCGCATGCGCAGTACCTGGTCTCACGCAAGGATCGCAAGATCATCATTCAGGGTAATACCGACGAGCGCGGTGGCAGCGAGTACAACCTGGCACTCGGTCAGAAACGTGCTGAAGCCGTGCGTCGCTCGCTGCAAGCCCTGGGCGTACCGGACTCACAGATGGAAGCGATCTCCTTCGGCAAAGAGAAGCCCAAGGCCCAAGGCAGCAATGAGGCGTCATGGGCTGAAAACCGCCGCGCCGACATCGTTTACTGACACCCGTCATGAAACGATACCGCTCCACCACCGGCGCCGCCCTCCTGGCGGCGCTTTTGGTTGGTGTGCCATTTCAGGCGCATGCGCTGTTTGAAGATGCCGATGCGCGCCGCGAGATCATCAAGCTGCGTAAACAGATCGAGGAAATCAGCAGCAAGATCGATAGCCGCGCGCCCCTGCTGGAGCAAAAGGCTGACAAGAAAAGTCTGATCGATCTGATCGGCGACATCGAGAAACTGCGCTCCGAGATCGCCGCACTGCGCGGCCAGCTTGAGGTACTGTCAAACGAGCTGAGTAACGCTCAGAAACGACAGAAAGACTTCTACAATGATCTTGACCAGCGACTGCGTAAGCTCGAGCCACAGCGCCTGTCGATCGACGGTCGGGATGTCGAAGTCGACAAGGCAGAGCAAGCCGCCTTTGACAAAGCACTGGCTGAGTTCAAAGCGGGCAATCATCAAGCGGCGAACCAGAGTTTTTCTGCCTTTTTGCAGCGGTATCCCGAGTCCGGCTATTTGCCACAGGCGTATTTCTGGCTAGGCAGCACATTTTTCGCGCAACAGGAATGCTCCAAAGCGATTCCTGCTTACCAGACAGTGACGACGCGCTTCCCGAACAGCCAGAAAGCCCCTGAAGCCTTGCTGAACATCGCCAGTTGTCAGCTTGACCTCAAGGACAAAGGCGGCGCTCGCGAGACACTTGAGCAATTGCTGAAGAAGTATCCGTCTTCCACGGCTGCAGGCATGGGTAAAGAGCGACTCGCTGAGCTAAAATAGCAACACGCGCAGTAGTCAATGCACACACAAGATGTAGTCGGTAATTTGCGTGCGTTTGACAAATATTGATTTAATTGCTTATAATTTTGTTCTTTCGGGTCGTTAGCTCAGCTGGTAGAGCAGCGGACTTTTAATCCGTTGGTCGCAAGTTCGAATCTTGCACGACCTACCAAATAAAAAAACGCCGCAGTGTTCGCACTGCGGCGTTTTTGTTTTGCGCTATGAGAATTCAGATTGATGATGTTTGCATGACATCGGCGCCAGCAAAACAGTGCGAAAAAGCCCCTTGGATTTAAAAATCAGGCAGACAAACGCTCATCAAGCACTTTTCGCAGTCCACGCAAAGTTACCGGCGCCGATTCCGGATCGAGTGCTTGCCGCAATGCTTCGTTAATCATTGTTTGATAACCACGGCCTGAGGCCTCGGCTTTGTCCCTGAATGCTTCGATGATGTCGTCATCAAGCATGATGGTAATGCGCGTCTTACCGGGGGATGCAATCACCGCACCGCGCTTACCTTCACTGAAATCATATTCTCTATCCATAATATTCCTTGTCTCGTTGGGACTTGCCTTGCGAGCAGAGATCAATCGCGTCCGCTCTCCGCGCTGCGTGTGACAAACCACAAGTATTCGCCCGATTGCATCCATGCCCAGCGTCAAAAAGCGTTGCTCGTCATGATGGTCCGGATCTTGGATCGTGACCGCAAACTGGTCCCGTAACGCTTGCTCGGCATGAGCAAAACTGACGCCATGCTTTGAATAATTGCTACGGGCTTTTTCTGGGTCGAATACGATGTCCATACACGAATTATGCATATGGTATGCATATTGGAAAATAGCGGGGAATTGGTTCGTGCTTATTGCGGCAGTAGTAATTTTTCTATTGAAAATTGGTAAACAGCAACATCCGAAAGCCGACCTAACGCCGTAATTCAGCATCCACCCGAAAGTCGCAATGTTATCTAGCGTTCGTCCGATAAACCGGCATGCCGGCGAATTCGTCGCCAGTTTTTCCAATCCAGCGCAGGTACGAAGCGATAACGGCCCCGAGAATGTCAGCGGTGCGG
>JBEGNF010000095.1:0-7472 GCA_041182625.1 Pseudomonadota bacterium
TAATTAAATAACAATAAAGAGGAGGGCCAGTATGGCATTTTTCAAGGGTTTTACTCAGCGTCGCATCAAGACCTCTGGCGCCACTATCAACACCATGACGGCAGGCAGCGGCGAGCCCGTGCTCCTGCTGCACGGCTACCCGCAGACCATGGTGTGCTGGCATGAGGTCGCACCTGCGCTCGCGAAAGAGTACACCGTCGTCTGTGCAGATCTGCGCGGCTATGGTGGCTCTTCCAAGCCCAAGGGTCTGCCGGATCACAGCAATTACGCCAAGCGCGCGATGGCGCAAGACATGGTCGAGGTCATGTCCGCGCTCGGTCACGATACATTCCATCTGGTGGGCCATGATCGCGGTGGCCGTGTCGCGCATCGTCTGGCGCGCGACCATGGCAAGCGCGTGCAGACCCTCACGGTGCTGGATATCTCGCCAACGCTGAAAATGTTCGAGAACACCAATCTCGCGTTTGCGACCGCCTACTATCACTGGTTCCAGATGCTGCAGCCCGCGCCACTGCCGGAGAAGATGTTGCAGGGCATTGTGCCGTTCAATATTCTCGGTCGCGTCGGCCGCGACGAACTAGATCTGTCCGCCTTCTCGCCGGCCGCCGTGCGCGAGTATGTCAAAGCCTTCAAGGATCCGAAGGCCATTCACGCGAGCTGCGAAGACTATCGCGCAGCAGGTACCATCGACCTGGTGCATGATCGTCGTGACCTGCACAAAAAACTGAAGATGCCTGTCCATGCATTGTGGGGCAAGAAGGGCGTTGTGCATCGTCTGTTCAATTGCCTCGAGGACTGGCGCGAGGTGGCCGAGAAGGTGAGCGGCGGCCCGGTCAATTGCGGTCATTTCATTCCTGAAGAAGCGCCGGCGAAAACGCTGGCCGAGATACGCCGCTTCATCAAACAGTATCCGATCGGAGGCTGAGCATGAGCGCCGATCCAAGACACAAGAGCAGCCCGCTGCTCGACGGGCCCGATCGCGCCGTTGCGCGCTCGATGATGAAAGCGGCGGGCTTTACTGACGACGATCTGAAAAAACCTCAGATCGGTGTCGCGCACTGCTGGATAGGCACTATGCCTTGCAACCTCAATCATCGTGACCTTGCGCAGCAGGTGATGCAGGGCATACGCGAGGCAGGTGGCAACCCCATCGAAGTGAACACCGTGGCCATCAACGATGGCATCACCACCGGCACCGAAGGCATGAAGACCTCGCTCGTCAGCCGCGAGCTGATCGCCGATTCTGTCGAGCTGGTGGCGCGCGGGCATATGTTTGACGGACTCGTCACCTTGTCTGGCTGTGACAAGACCATTCCCGCGATGGCCATGGTGCTTGGTCGCGTGAACGTGCCGGGGCTATCGTTCTATGGCGGATCGATACAGGCCGGCCGCTGCACCAAGCCTTCGACCTTGTTCGAAGGCCGCAAGCTGACGATTCAGGAGGTGTACGAAGCGATCGGCGCGTTCAATGCTGGCCGTATCAGTGCAGAAGAACTGCGCGATGTCGAAGACCATGCCTGCCCCGGCGCGGGTGCCTGTGGCGGGCAGTTCACTGCGAACACCATGGCCACGGCTTGCACGATGCTGGGTATTTCGCCGATGGGCATCAATGACATTCCGGCACTGGAGCAGAGCAAAGAAGCGGCGGCGCGCGAGTGCGGGCGCATGGTGATGGCGCTGGTGAACGCTGGCATTCGTCCGCGCGACCTCATCACTCGAGAGAGCTTCGAGAATGCGATTACCGGCGTGATGGCGACGGGCGGTTCGACGAATGCCGTGCTGCACCTGCTGGCAATGGCGCATGACTTTGGCGTGTCCTTGTCGCTCGATGATTTCGATCGTATCTCGCGCAAGACCCCGGTGCTGGCCGACATGCGTCCGTGGGGCACTTACACGGCGACCGAGATGTATGACGCAGGCGGCATGCCGGTGGTCGGCAAACGACTGGTACAGGCGGGTTTGCTGCACACGGCTTCGAAGACGGTCAGCGGGAAAACCCTCGGCGAAGAAATTTCGGTGGCAAGCGAGCCTGCAGGACAGCAAGTGATTCGCTCGCTGGAGAATGCCATCAAACCGCAGGGCGGTCTGGCGATTTTGTCCGGTAATGTCGCGCCCGGCGGCGCGGTGATCAAATTGTCAGGCCAGAGCAAATCACTGCATCGCGGCCCGGCGCGTGTGTTCGACAATGAGGAAGTCGCCTATCAGGCGATCAAAGCCGGTGAGATCAAGCCAAACGATGTGCTGGTGCTTCGCTACGAAGGCCCACGCGGTGGCCCCGGCATGCGCGAGATGCAGCTGCTGACCGGTGCGTTGCAAGGCTCGGGTCTTGGCGGTTCGGTCGCGTTGATGACGGATGGCCGCTTCTCTGGCGCATCGCATGGTTTTGTGATCGGTCATATCGTGCCTGAGGCGGCCGATGGCGGACCGATCGCTGCGCTGCGCGACGGCGACACCATCGTCATCGATGTCGAGCAGCGGCAGCTTCGGGCCGAACTGAGCGACGACGAAATCCGCCAACGCCTGAAAGACTGGGCCGAACCGGCGCCGCGCTACACGGAAGGTGTGCTCGCCAAGTATGCGGCGCTGGTCACCGATGCGTCGCAGGGTGCGATTACGTCAGCGTTTGCTTCGCGCCGGATGTCCTCGTCGACGAGAGAAAAGAAATAACCACCCACCACACAAAAATCACATAACCTCACCAGGAGAATCACATGAGAAAACCAAACGCTATCAAACGACTGGGCATGGTGCGCCGCAAGCAGAGCATGACGCACGAGCAGTTCGTCGATCACTGGCTGAACGTTCACGCAGAGCTGTGCAAGAAATTACCCGGCATGCGCCGCTATTCCGTGAACCTGGTTGCGCCGGAGTCCGTGCCGGTGCTCGGCTACGACGGCTTCTCCGAGTTGTGGTTCGATTCCGCCGAGGCGCTGCAGGCCGCGCTGACCAGCCCCGAAGGCAAGACCCTGCTGGCGGATTTGCCGAACTTCACCGAGCATATTCAGCCCATTTTGGTTGAGGATTATTTGATGCTGGGGTGATGGCTCTGAGGGGAAGGCTGTCAGCTAACCCTCAGGTTTCATTACGACTCATTGAGCGGTGCTCAAATTGACAATCTCGTCTGCACGATGCTCAGGTTTCACTGTCGGATGACACAAACTTCATGGTAGATTGATCCCGCCTGACCATAAATCGAACAAACAAGGTGGCCGGTCGCACTGTGCAGGACGCAGCAGCGAGCCGGCTTGGGGGGGGAGATCTTTCTGCTCGTAATGCAGTTGATCTGCAATCTGCAGACGGGCAGTTGGATCGCGCCGGACATCGCTTGCCGGCGTTCAGCCTGAAAGAGCATTCACATGAAGCGATGTGTAGTGCGCGCGTTGGTGGGCTGGTGTTTCAGCCTGATCGGCGCTCTGTGCATGTCCTCCGAGGCGCATGCCGGACTGCTCAAACGTGACGACATCGACAAGCTGCTCGATGGTCAATTCATCGTCGGCGAGGTGCAATCTGACCTGCCGGTGTACCCGCTGTTCGCGAAGAATCCCTCTGGAGGCAAGCCGGAACTGAAAGGCTATGCATTCGAGTCGCTGGATTTCGAGCCGGTGCGCGGCTACAGCGGCAAGCCGATTGATGTGCTGGTGGCGATGGACCTGACCGGCAGCTTCATCGATCTGCGGCTGGTCGACCACAAGGAACCCTTCTTCAACAATCCCACAGGTACCGCAAGGCTGGGTACCTTCACGGCGCAATACACGGATCTTTCGCTACATCACACGGTACGTATTCATGACTGGCGCTCACCAACCAAGCGTGATGAGCAGTCTGCTGATTTGCAGGGCGTGAACCACGGCACCGTGACGACCAAAGCCATCGATCGCTCGATCTTTGCGTCAGCGGCCAAAGTGGCCTTGGCCAAACTGGATCCGAGCATCGCCGCTGCAGCGGCAGCGCGACGGCGCAGCACGCGCGAGAGCTTCCGGCCGCTGGTCTGGGACGACTTGCTCGCCCGCGGCATGGTGCGCACCACCACGATCACCTTCGCCGATATCGAACGTGCCTATGCGAATGTGAACGAGCCGGGCAGCGGCAAGCTAGACGGTGTGACAAGCAACGCGCCCGCGCTGACATTTCACGTCGCTCTGCTGGGCATTCCTTCGATTGGCCGCAATCTGCTCGATGGCGAGGGCTGGCGTTACCTGAATACCAGTCGTCGGAAATCGCAGGCGCTGCTCGTCACCGAGAGCGGGCCGCTAGCCCAGGTAACCGATATCTCGCAACGGCAGAACGTGCCCGATGCGCGCAGCACGGGGGATCCCCGGCTTGCCGATCGCGGGCCTGAAGCGCCGTTGGCCTCACCTCCCTCCGACGAGATGATTGGGGCACTCAGAGTGCCCGACGAACTACCCTTCGTGCTGTCACAGAATGGCAAGCCACTGAAGTTCAGCAGCATCGGTTATGACAAGGTGCTGAAAGTCCCCGGCTACCCAAAGGCGACGAAAGCGTATTTTTTGGTGATCGACAAAGCCACGC
Source organism: Pseudomonadota bacterium (assembly GCA_041182625.1). GTDB lineage: Bacteria > Pseudomonadota > Gammaproteobacteria > Burkholderiales > Burkholderiaceae_D > Pernthalerella. Next base: position 4,531 of record JBEGNF010000095.1, read on the forward strand.
CACTCGATCCCTCGCAACCTTTCGAGCTGGCATTCCGTCTGGGACGGCGTTTCGGCACCAACCAGATCATGAACCACATCGAAAAGCGCGAATTCTCGCTGGCCTATGATTTTCATGGCTGGCGGGCGACGATGTATGACTGGTGGGATACCGACTGGACATCGATCGACTGGATCAAGGTCTGGCTGTCGCGCTGGATGGAAATCGCAGCCTTGCTGATCGGTCTGGGCGTGTTGACGATCGCGCTGCTCGCGCAGCAACGCACCAGCGCCAGCGGGCGCACGCTAATGGTCTTCCGCACCGCTTACTTGATCTTCACGCTGGGTTTCATCGGCTGGACCGCGCAAGGCCAGCTGACCATCATCAATATCACGGCCGCACTGGAATCATTGAGGGGTGGTGGCGATCTTGGCTTCCTGATGAACGATCCGATGACTGTCATCCTCTGGTTGTTCACCGGCGTGACGCTCCTGGTGTGGGGCCGCAGTACTTTCTGCGGCTGGCTATGTCCGTTCGGCGCGCTGCAGGAACTGGTCAGCCTGATCGCCAATCGCATGGGCTTGCACCAGCGACGGCTGCGTGCCGCGCTGGATGCCAAGCTGAAATGGATCAAGTACATCGTCCTCGCCACGATCCTTGGCTCGATATTTGTTGCCCCATCGTTTTCCGAGCTAGCGGTGAAGGTCGAGCCTTTCGAGACCGCGATCAGTTTTTATTTCATGCGCGACTGGCCGTATATTGCCTGGGCGGTCGTCTGCCTCGTATTCGGTTTATTTCTGTATCGAGGTTACTGTCGCTACATCTGCCCACTCGGCGCAGCGCTGGCCTCGGTCAATCTGCTCCAGCGATGGAACTGGATACCGCGCCGAGACGAGTGCGGTACACCCTGCCAGTCCTGCCGGCACCGCTGCGAGTATCAGGCGATTGCGCCTGATGGCAAGATCGCTTACAGCGAGTGCTTCCAGTGTCTCGATTGCGTGGCGATTTATCAGGATGATCAGCGTTGCCTGCCGCTGATTCAGGAGCGAAAACGGGCAGTGATACCGATTCATGTCGCGGATACCCCCGATGTCGTTGATTATCTGGTCAAGACGTATGGGAACGAGCAGGGCAAGTAGTCGATCCGCTGCGCATCACTGGCCGCGATTCACCCGTTCACAGCCGAGAGGTCTATCCGGTAGCTGAAGTCCACCTCGCATGGCTCAACCTGCCCCTCAACCGGTGCAGCGGCCGCAGGATCAGGCGCGCAGGCCAGAGGTACATGACTGTCGTCAGCGGGCAGACCCGAAGTCGGGTCCAGTCCAGTCCATCCGGTATTCGGTAAATACACTTCGCACCAGGCGTGCAGCTCAGTCGGATCGACCGCCGAGTGGGGGCGCGACGTCGCAGCGGCGGCGCCAGAGGGCAGCTGGATCAGATAGCCGGATACAAAGCGTGCAGCGAATCCACAATGCCTGAGTAATTGCACCAGCAGCCAGCTACTGTCGCGGCAGGAGCCGCTGCGCTTCTGCAGGGTCTCTTCCACTGTTTGCACACCATGCTCTTTGCGTACCTGGTAGCGAATATCCTGGTGCAGCTTTTGGTTCATCCTTGTCACAAAATCTGCTGTTCGCAGATCACCGCGCTCCACCGTTCTCAAATACGCCTGACACTGCGGGCCTGCCGGTTCAGTGCGTCGGTAGGGCGCAAGTTCGCGAATCAGCGGCGGCTCGTAGGCGGGTGGCATAGGCTGGGTTTCAGCGACATGAGCTAGTGCCGATGGTTCAGTCACCTGCTGTTGGATCGTCAGATCGACGATCACGCTGAAAAGCCGAGTCTTGCCGGAAAAAAGTACCTCAGCCGTCTGGTTGGCAAATGCATCATTGCTCCAGCGTATATCAACGCCCTCTGGTTCCACCCGCATCGAATAACTGAGCAGATGACCTCGATAATGCGGTGCCGGGCACAGCCGAATGATTTGCGGCCCCAGCGCGACCGGGCGGTCATACAGGTACTCGGTAACGTGATGTAGGGCGATGCGCATGTACACGGCCAGGCAATACGGTGAGATCGAAACGTTAAAGAGAATGCTCTTCAAAGAGTGAGTGTACGGCATTCGGAGCCGGACCCTCGGTCCACAAGGCGCCGGCCCGGAGCGCTTCTGGGTTAAGCTTCAGCGGATACCGGCGGCACGCTGCGTATTGCGACGCAGGCGATTCGTCTTGCCAGCGAGGCGCGCCTGACCCTGGCACCATGATCATTCAAAAAGAAGGAGACGAACATGCAGAAGGCGTCTATTTGCAAGATGCTTTGCATCGCGCTGATCGCGCTCACCGCAGGCATGAGCAGCGCTGTTCTGGCGATGACGCCCGAGCAGATCATTGACGCGCTCAAGCGCCCCGAGAACAGCACCGGCAATATCGCCGATGCCGTCGAAGAGGCAACGGGCGCACGCGGTTGGATGTCTTCCGACATGAAGCCGATTTACGATGCCCGCATCGTCGGCCGTGCGGCCACCGCGCTGATGCGTCCGGTGCTGAAGAATGACACCCGCAAATATCCTAACCATATTCTCGACATACTCGACGAGGCACCCGCCGGGTCCGTGCTGGTGTATGTGATGCAGGACGGGTTGGAGATCGCCGCCATGGGCAACCTCATGGGTACCACCGCCAAAGTGCGCGGCCTCGCGGGTGCTGTCATCGATGGCGCGGTCAGGGACATCACCGAGCTGCGCCGTCTCGACTTCCCGGTCTGGTCGCGCCGGGTCAGCCCCGCGACCTCGGTGGGACGCATGATCAGCGTGGACAAGCAGATCCCGGTGAAGTGCGGCGAGATTATGGTGCACCCGGGGGATTACATCGTTGCCGACGCCGATGGCGTGGTGGTGGTACCCACCGCCGCTGCAGAGAAGGTCGTGGCTCTGCTGAAGCAGTACGACGACAAAGAGTCAAAGATGATTC
>JBEGNF010000096.1:0-7432 GCA_041182625.1 Pseudomonadota bacterium
AACTTCGCCGATATGGCCAACATCGGCGGCCCGCCGGGTGGGAGCATCACCGCAGCCTGCTTCCTCGAGCGCTTCACCAAAAAATATACCTGGGCGCACCTGGATATTGCAGGTACCGCATGGAAGAGCGGTGGAGCAAAAGGAGCGACGGGTCGACCGGTACCGCTGTTGACGACATTCTTGCTGGAGCGAGTCGCACGCTAGCTGCAACCGATCATCGTCTCGTTTCACCAAGGGAAGGGAGCTCGGGCTCCCTTTTTGTTTTTAATCTCCGCCATTGAGAGCGAATAAACTCCCAGAAATCTATATGGTTATTTCCCCAGATGAAGTTAACGAATTATTGAACCGACTACCGAACATAGCCACTGAAGAGTTCACCAAATCAACTCTTCCAGGCCATGAAAAATATTGCCACCTCATCCGAGAGACACATTGCACTCACTGTCGAGACACTGACGCCTTCAACACGAAAGCCGAAAATTCCATCCGACAGGCAACCCAAGCTGTATCAATTACCTAGAAAATCCAACGACTACCTGGTTAATGAATTCTTAAAAGCGAAAAATTATCCTGATGAGGATTTCAAAAAATTACAGCTTTACAAATCACTCATCATCATGATTGGAAGTTTTCTCGAACGCTCGCCGGAAGCAAGCAAAACAAGTCAGCCGACCTTGCGAAAATTTATCAATCATATGGAAATATGTCTTGGGCTCAGGGCGGGGAAATTAAATCCCTCGCAGTATGGCAAGGTCCTTGTATGGCTAGATACTCTCGCTCCGTTCAAGGACGGCGAGTTGACCAAGGACTTGGAAGCACTTGATGCGATTGTTCACGCCTATGGAAACAAGCTAGCCAGCTAGCATCATCGCGTTTCATCGGATTGCAGGCTCCGCCGGGGGGTCTGCGATTCATAGGTACAATCTGCTATCTCCACCCTCACCCCGGCCCATGAAACTCGCCACCTGGAACGTCAATTCTCTCAAAGTCCGCCTGCCTCAGGTCCTGCAATGGCTGGAGACCAGTCCGGTGGATGTGCTCTGTCTGCAGGAAACCAAGCTGACCGACGACAAGTTCCCGGCAGCCGATATCGAGGCGGCCGGCTATCAGGTAGCTTTCACCGGGCAAAAAACCTACAACGGTGTTGCCATCCTGTCCCGCCAACCGATCTCCGACGTCATCAAAAACAACCCGCTTTTCGAGGATGAACAGCAGCGGATCATCAGCGCAACCATCGATGGCATTCGGGTAATTTGCGCTTATGTCCCGAATGGACAATCGGTGGGCAGCGATAAGTACGACTACAAGCTGCGCTGGCTGGAAGCACTACAGCATTGGCTAGAATCAGAACTGAAACGGTATCCGAATCTGGCACTGCTCGGCGATTACAACATCGCTCCCGAGGATGCCGATGTTCACGACCCTGCGGCATGGAAAGATCAGGTGCTCTGCTCGGGCGCGGAGCGTGCGGCGTTTCAGCGCTTGTGTGGCCTGCCACTGAAGGATGCGTTCAGACTTTTCCCCCAGGCAAACAAGCTTTACAGCTGGTGGGATTACCGGCAAATGGCTTTCCGCCGAAACATGGGGCTGAGGATAGACCACATCCTGCTCTCCCTGCCACTGGCAGAACGCTGCATCGCGTGCGAGATCGACAAAGCACCGCGCAAGTGGGAACAGCCCTCCGACCATACGCCGGTGATTGCGACGCTGTCATCCTGAATCGCAACGAGCGGCGTCTTGGCTTTCCTACCAATAATGCTTGCAGGCCTCAGGACTTCAACGCGTCTTTTATTTGCGCCAAGGAGCTCGGATCTTCGATGGTCGTGAGGTCACCGGGATCCCTACCCTCGCACAGCGCCTGTATCGAGCGACGTAGCAGCTTGCCTGAGCGCGTCTTCGGGAGCAGGTTCACCGCATAAACACGCGCCGGTCTGGCAACCGCACCGAGCTGACGATCAACAACACCGAAGATCTCTTTCTCGAATTGCTTTTTCTCGTCGGGTGTCGATACCTTGGTAGCATCCTTGGGTATCACAAAGGCGACTGCGACCTGTCCCTTGAGCTTGTCTTCCACGCCAACTACGGCCACCTCGGACACGTTGAGGTGGCTGGAGATGCTCTCTTCGATCTCCCGGGTACCCAGACGATGGCCAGCGACATTGATCACGTCATCGGTACGTCCGAGGATGAAGTAATAGCCGTCATCATCTCGTATGCCCCAGTCAAAGGTGGAGTACACCTGCTCGGTACTGAAATTCGACCAGTAGGATTTGATGAAGCGCTCATCATTATTAAACACGGTCTGCAGGCAACCGGGCGGCAGCGGCCCTTCGATCACCAGCACACCTTTCTCATTATTGCCGCACAGCGCGCCAGTGTTTTCATTCAGCAGCTTGAGTTTGTAGCCAGGCATGGGGATGCCAGGGCTGCCGAGTCGGGTCGGTTTGTCCTCGATACCTTTTGCAATCGACAGGATGGGCCAGCCAGTCTCAGTCTGCCAGTAGTTGTCAATGATGGGCACGCCCAGCTCACCAGCAATCCACGCAGACGTAGGCTCATCCAGCGGCTCACCGGCCAGATACAGTGCCTTCAACGAGGACAGATCATGTTTTTTAAGTAGCTCCGGTGGCTGCTTCTTCAGCACGCGTACCGCCGTCGGTGCGGAGAACATGCGCGTGACCTTGTATTTTTCGACGATGTACCACCAGATGCTCGCATCGGGACGAATGGGCACGCCCTCGTACATCACCGTCGCCATGCCCGCAATCAGCGGCCCATAGACGATGTAAGAATGGCCGACCACCCAACCGATATCAGAGGCGGAAAAATAAGTCTCGCCTGGCTTGCCGCAGAAGATGGTATCCATCGACGAAGCCAGCGCAACCGCATAGCCGCCGACATCGCGCTGTACGCCCTTCGGCGTGCCGGTGGTGCCTGAGGTGTACAGGATGTAGGAGATATCGTCCGACTTCAGCCAAGTGACCGGCACCTTGGCATCCATGTACTTGGCGCGCAGCTCAGCATAGTCGAGATCGCGACCGGAGACACGCTCGAACGAAACCAGCTTGCGGTCAACCATCAGCACATGCTGAGGCTTGTTGTTTGACAGCTGAATCGCTTCATCCAGTAGCGGTTTGTAGGGCACCACTTTGCCGACGCGCGAACCGGCATCGGCCGAAATGATCAGCTTGGGCTTGGCATCATCGATACGACTGGCGAGACTGTTCGCTGCAAAACCACCGAATACCACCGAGTGAATCGCACCAATACGTGCGCAGGCGAGCATCGCAAAGGTAGCTTCAGCAATCATGGGCATATAGATCAGCACACGATCGCCCTTGCCGACGCCCAGTGACAGCATGATGGCGGCGGTACGTTCAACTTCTTGCTGCAGTTCACGGAAGGTCCAGGTCTTCTCCGCTGGCGTGCCATCGGGCGTCTCGGTGGAGATGGCAATCAGCGCGGTCTGGTCGCCCTGCGTCTCGACCCAACGATCAATCGCGTTATGACACAGGTTGGTTTCACCGCCGACAAACCATTTGGCAAAAGGCGGACGCGAATAGTCGACGACCTGCGTGAATGGCTGGTGCCAATCGATACGTTGTGCTTCTTTTGCCCAAAATGCGTCAGGATTGTTGATCGACTGCTGGTAGAAGTCCTGATAGTTCATACCGTTCCCTGTCATTTTTATCTGCTTCAGAAACTGTCACCGGGTACGCGCACCCAACCCTCCATCAGCACGCGTGCGCTGCGGCTCATGATGGCCTTGGTCACGCTCCAGTCCCCGTTCTGCTCCGAGGCCTCGGCACCGACGCGCAAGGTGCCGGACGGATGACCGAATCGTACCGCCTCACGCTCACCGCCGCCTGCGGCGATGTTGACCAAGGTACCGGGGATCGCGGCAGCGGTGCCAATTGCGACCGCTGCCGTGCCCATCATCGCATGATGCAGCTTGCCCATCGACAGAGCACGTACTAGTAGGTCGATCTCCGCAGCTTTGACCGGCTTGCCACTCGATGACGTGTAATCCTTGGGGGGTGCGACGAACGCGACCTTGGGGGTGTGCTGCCGCTGCGCTGCCTCGTCCAATGATTTGATCAGGCCCATGCGTAATGCGCCGTGCGCGCGTATGGTCTCAAACATCGCGAGCGCTTTCGCGTCGCCATTGATCGCTTCCTGCAGCTCGGTACCGGTATAGCCAATCGCATCGGCATTGACGAACACGGTCGGAATACCGGCATTGATCATCGTGGCTTTCAGCGTGCCCACGCCCGGTACTTCCAGATCATCGATCAGGTGCCCGGTCGGGAACATCGCACCGCCTGCACCCTCTTCTTCTGCCGCGGGATCCATGAATTCCAGCTGCACTTCCGCTGCGGGAAAGGTCACGCCATCGAGCTCAAAATCGCCGGTCTCCTGCACTTGACCATTCGTTATCGGCACATGCGCGACGATGGTCTTGCCGATATTGACCTGCCAGATGCGTATCATTGCGATGCCATCTTTCGGAAGGCGCGACGCATCAACCAGTCCGTTGCTGATCGCGAAGGGGCCCACGGCTGCCGACAGGTTGCCGCAGTTTCCGCTCCAATCGACAAAGGCTTTGTCGATGGACACTTGACCGAACAGGTAATCGACATCATGGTCGGGCTTGCTGCTCTTCGAGAGAATCACGGTCTTGCTGGTGCTAGACGTCGCGCCGCCCATGCCATCGATCTGCTTGCCATAGGGGTCAGGACTACCGATCACACGCATCAGCAGTTTGTCTCGGGCTGCGCCGGGTTGTTGCGCAGCTTCGGGAAGGTCTTGCAGGCGGAAGAAGACGCCTTTGCTGGTGCCGCCGCGCATGTAGGTGGCAGGGACTTTGATTTGGGGTATGTGGGGCATGGATTACCTTTGTGTTCGGGCCAGTGGTTCACCACAGAAGACGCTGGACCCCGGCCTGCGCCGGGGTGACGATTCATGGGCCACTGGCTCTCAATCTGATTTTGGCTACATGGGGCATGGGTTACCTTGGTGTTCGGGCGAGTGACTCACAACCGAAGACGCTGGACCCCGGCCTGCGCCGGGGGGACGATTCATGGGCCACTGGCTTTCAATCTGTCATCCCGGCGCAGGCCGGGATCCAGTGTCTTTCATGCAGCTTTCAAGTGCCTTACGCCGCCTTGGCAGACGCCAGAAAGTCCTGCGCAAAACGCTGCAATACACCGCCCGCTTCATAGATAGACACCTCTTCATCGCTGTCAAGACGGCAAGTGACCGGCACCTGCACCGTCTCGCCATTCTTGCGGTGAATGACCAGCGTCAGATCAGCGCGTGGCTTGCGTGTGCCGATGACATCATAGGTCTCGGTGCCATCGAGGCCCAGCGTCTTGCGGTTCACGCCGGGCTTGAACTCGAGTGGCAGCACGCCCATGCCGATCAGGTTGGTGCGGTGAATCCGCTCAAAGCCCTCGGCAACGATGGCTTCCACACCGGCCAGACGTACGCCCTTCGCCGCCCAGTCACGCGACGAGCCTTGACCGTAATCAGCACCGGCGATAATGATCAGCGGCTGCTTGCGGTTCATGTACGTCTCGATGGCTTCCCACATGCGCATCACTTTGCCTTCAGGTTCGACACGTGCCAGCGAACCTTTTTTGACCTGACCATCAACGATGGCCATTTCATTCATCAGCGTCGGATTGGCAAAGGTCGCGCGCTGCGCGGTCAGGTGGTCGCCGCGATGCGTGGCATACGAGTTGAAGTCTTCTTCCGGCAGACCCATCTTGTGCAGGTACTCACCCGCGGCTGAGTTCATCAAAATCGCATTCGACGGCGATAAGTGGTCGGTGGTGATGTTATCCGGCAGCAGCGCCAGCGGACGCATGCCTTTGAGCGTGCGCTCGCCTGCCAGCGCACCTTCCCAGTAGGGAGGACGACGGATATAGGTCGATTGCGGACGCCAGTCATACAAGGGCTTGACCGAAGCACCACTATCAGAACGAATCGCAAACATCGGCTCGTACACCTTGCGGAAATGCTCGGGCTTCACGCTGGATGTGACGATCGCATCGATCTCTTCATCAGTCGGCCAGATATCTTTCAGACGGATCTCTTTGCCGTCTTTGACGGTCAGCACATCTTTCTCGATATCGAAGCGAATAGTGCCGGCAATCGCATAGGCGACCACCAGCGGCGGCGAGGCGAGAAACGCCTGCTTCGCATAGGGATGAATGCGGCCATCGAAATTGCGGTTACCCGACAGTACAGCGGTTGCATACAGATCGCGATCGATGATCTCTTGCTGGATGGTGGGATCGAGCGCGCCCGACATGCCGTTGCACGAGGTGCAGGCATACGCAACAACGCCGAAGCCAAGCTTTTCCAGCTCAGGCAGGAGCCCTGCTTCCTCGAGGTACATCGTCACCGCCTTGGATCCCGGCGCGAGCGAAGTTTTTACCCAGGGCTTGCGGAGCAGCCCCAACTTGTTCGCATTGCGCGCCAGAAGACCTGCAGCAATCACGTTGCGTGGGTTGGAGGTATTGGTGCAGCTGGTGATGGCCGCGATGATGACCGCGCCATCCGGCATCTGACCGGGCTTGTCTTCCCAGTGACCGGCGATACCTTTCGCGGCAAGGTCGGTGGTCGACACGCGTGCATGCGGATTTGACGGGCCTGCCATGTTGCGTACCACGGTCGACAGATCGAACTTCAGCACGCGCTCGTATTCCGCCTGCTTCAGGCTGTCGGCCCATAGTCCCGTCGTCTTCGCATAGGTCTCGACCAAGGCGACTTGCTCATCGGTGCGACCGGTGAGCTTCAGGTATTGAATCGTCTGCTCATCAATGAAGAACATCGCGGCTGTGGCGCCATATTCGGGCGCCATGTTCGAGATCGTTGCGCGATCACCGAGCGTCAGCGCGCGAGCGCCTTCGCCATAGAACTCAAGATAAGCACCAACAACTTTGGACTTACGCAGAAATTCAGTCAGGGCCAGCACGATATCTGTCGCCGTGATGCCCGGCTGCGGCTTGCCCGTCAATTCCACGCCGACGATATCCGGCAGCCGCATCCATGATGCGCGGCCCAGCATCACGTTCTCGGCCTCGAGACCGCCGACGCCGATCGCGATCACGCCCAGTGCATCGACATGCGGCGTGTGACTGTCCGTACCCACGCAGGTATCCGGATACGCTACGCCTTGCTGCGCCTGAATCACAGGCGACATGCGCTCCAGATTGATCTGATGCATGATGCCGTTCCCCGGCGGGATGACATCAACATTCTTGAATGCGTGCTTGGTCCAGTCGATGAAATGGAAGCGATCTTCATTACGGCGATCTTCAATCGCACGATTTTTTTCGAAGGCCTGCGGATCGAAACCGCCGCACTCCACCGCCAGTGAATGGTCAACGATCAGCTGCACCGGCACTACCGGGTTGACCTTGGC
>JBEGNF010000097.1:0-7406 GCA_041182625.1 Pseudomonadota bacterium
GACCGAGCCCTTGAGCACTGCCTGGCGGCCTGCTGCCAGCAATTGCTCGCCGTGGGTTTTCGCGGTGTCGGTGAAGTGCTCGGCAGCTTTGCGGAAGGCGAGCCCTTCAATTACTGATCGCATCTCGTACATCTGACGCACAAACTGCGGATCCAGTGGCGCCACCAGCAGGCCGCGGCCCGGCGCATCTCGCAGCACGCCCTGATTTTTCAGCAAGACAAGTGCCTGCTGCACCGGCTGCCGCGACACACCGAGTTCCTGTGCGATCTGCTCTTGAATGATGCGCTCTCCGGGGCGCAGCTTGCCCTCTGCAATCTCTGCAAGAATGGCTTTGTGGACTTGCTCCACCAGTTTGGGCTGGGATTCGAGGATTTTCATCAGGACAGATGTTCTTGGAGTTTTGATTTATCCATGACGCGATTGCCAAGTCGTCAATGATACGCGAATCACTCGCCCGAGCGCCAGCGTTGCTCCGCCTCGTCCCATGCGGACAAGGGCTGCAAATCGGGCACCCACGCAAGACCTGATTTTGCGTCAGATGACACCGCTTCCGGCGTGACCAACACATCGAGCAGCGCGGGGCGATTGGCCATTGCGCGTTCGATCGCACCCTCCAGATCTTCTGCACGCTCGACACGCTCTGCATACAGACCAAACGCTCTGGCCATCGCCGCATGATCCGAAAACTGCAGGCGGGTACCGACCACCTTGCCGTGCGTTTCTTGCTGGTCGCGCACTTCGATCGCCCATGAGCCATTGTTCGCCACCACCACGAGGACCGGTGCTTGATGCCGCGCCGCTGTGTCAAGCTCCATCGCATTGAATCCAAATGAACCATCACCGGTGGCGACGATCACCGTCTTGTCGGGGCACACCAGACTGGCCGCGACACCGAATGGCGTGCCCACCCCGATGCAACCGAGCGAGCCGGGATCCAGATACGTGGATGCTGGTAAGCCGACTCGCGCAAAGCTGAGGAAATCGCCGCCATCGGCGACGATGACCGCGTCTTCGGGCAAGGCATCGCGCAAGGCAGCCAGCACACGATTAGGATGCATCAGGCCATCGCTGCCGGGCGCCGCATCGCGCATGCTGTGAATGAGTTTTTTCGAACGCTCTAGATGTTTTGCACGCAGTCCCTCGACCCAGGAGGCATCGGCTGCAGAGCGACGGTCACCAGCAGCCTCGAGCAATGCCTGCAGCGCCCGCCTGCCGGTAGACAAGATCTCTACGGTGCCGCGACGATTGTCTCTGAGCTCGGCGGCGCAATCCGCGATACGGATAAATTTCGCTTCGCCGAATACTGCAGGCGAGCCGTACGCCAGCTGAAAATCAAGACGACGGCCCACCGTGACGACCACATCCGCCTGCTGCATCACCGTGCCGCGCATCGCGGCCACCACACTGGGATGACTCTCGGGAACCAGACCTTTGCTCTCGCCCGTGTCGAGATACGCAGCACCGACACGAGAGAGCAACTCGCACAATTCTTTGCTCGCGCCCTTGGCGCCGCGACCGGAGATCACTAGCGGGCGCTGGGCGGACCACAGCAGCTCCACCGCCGCTCGAACCGAGACATCATCGGGCATCATCTCAATCGCTGCGCGCGGCGTAAAACGCTCCGGCATTTGCATGGCGGCGCTGACACGTGCGCGCACGACATCCACCGGAAAATCCACATACACCGGGCCGGGCTCGCCACCCTGCCCCAATGCGCGCGACACGGCCTCGTCAATCTCTTGCAATGCCAGATCAGCGTGATGCACCGTGCGCGCATAGCGCGTGATGCTGCGCACCAGATCGGTATGCACGATATCTTGCAGCGCCCCGCGATTTTCTTGCGGCATGGGGGGCAAGCCCGACAGCACCAGCACCGGTGCACGCGACACATGCGCATTGGCGATGCCGGTCATCGCATTCGTCACACCGGGCCCGGCGGTGACCAATGCCACACCCAGCCGTCCCGTGAGGTCTGCTTCCGCATGGGCCATGTACACCGCCGCGCGCTCATCACGCACGTCGATGATGCGAATCCCTTCGGCATCGAGCCGCATCCACAGCGGCATGATGTGGCCGCCGCACAGGCCGTAGACCCGTTGCACGCCCTGACTTTTCAGGTAGCGAGCGATCAGCGCGGCGACGGATTGTTCATGGATTTCGGGTGCGGACATGGCGCTGCTCCTGTGTGCTCAGCGGGCGGCCCCGGGTGATGCGGTCGCCGGGACCGCTGCAAAGCCCCGTTTCCCTCGCCGTTGACGGCCCTTGCTGAAAAAGTTTGATTTGCATGAAGATGAAGTATACTAGAATTGCACTCTGAATTCAGTATTCAAAGTACATTCTTCACTCGCAGCCTATTAGTTTCCATTTAATAATATGAGCCAATTCCTCACCCTCTCTGATGCCATCGCCACGCATGCCCGGCTGATGCCCAAGAAACTCGGTGCCCGTGATTCGCGCAGATCGCTCAATTACGCAGAGTGGAATGATCGCGCGAGCCGTCTTGCCGATGGCTTGCTGAGTGCGGGCCTGAAAACCGGTGACCGTGTCGGCCTGCTCGCCTATAACTGCCTGGAATGGATGGAAATTTATGTTGCGCTGGCCCGAGCGGGACTGGTTGCAGTGCCGGTCAATTTCCGCCTGACCGGCCCGGAGATTGCCTACATACTGAATAACGCTGAAGTTGGGGCGGTGATCGCAGGCACCGAATTTTGCGAAACACTGGATGCCCACCAAGCAGAGCTGAGGCTTCCCCAAGGCCGGCACTTTGTACTGGGCGATGCGCCGAATGGCGGCTGGATCACTTATGAAGCGCTGATCCGCGCCGGCAACCCGGCCAGAGTATTCCCTGCCGTGGACCCAGAGAGCCTGTGCGCGCTGATGTACACCTCGGGCACTACTGGCAAACCCAAAGGCGCGATCCGCAATCATCAGGGCAGCTATCTGATCGCGCTGGCGACCGCGCTCGAAATGGAATTCAGCAAAGCAGACACCGGCTTGCTGGTGATGCCGATGTGTCATGCGAATTCTTTGTACTTCGCGACGACCTTCATTCACCTCGGCGCAGCTTGCATCGTTGACGATCGACGCAGCTTCGATCCTGAGGCCTTGTTGGCGACACTGTCGCAAGAAAAAGTCACCTTCACGTCCCTGGTGCCGACGCACTACATCATGCTGCTGTCTCTGTCCGAAGAGATCAAGAAAAAATACGATGTCAGCTCGGTTGGCCGGCTGCTGGTGTCCTCGGCACCCGCGCGCAAAGATACCAAGCTCGCCATCCTCGACTACTTCAAGAATGGCCGCCTGTATGAACTGTATGGCTCCACCGAGGCGGGCTGGGTGACACTGCTACGCCCCGATGAACAGCTGACCAAGCTCGGCTCTGTCGGTCGCGAATGGGCGGGCAGCGGCAACATTCGAATACTGAACGACAAACGTGAAGAAGTCGCCGATGGTGAAGTCGGCGAACTGTTCTCGCGTACACCGTATGTGTTCGACGGTTACTGGAAAAACCCGGAAAAAACCGCCGAAGCTTTCGAGGGCGGCTGGTGCTCGGTGGGCGACATGGCGCGTCGCGACGAAGACGGCTACATCTGGCTGGTCGACCGCAAGAGCAACATGATCATCAGCGGCGGCGAGAACGTGTATCCCTCCGAAGTGGAGGGCGCGATCGGCGCGCATCCGGCGGTCAAAGATGTCGCCGTGATCGGCATGCCACATGAAAAATGGGGCGAAAGTGTGCACGCGGTCGTGGTGCTGCATGAGGGCGAACAGGCCACCGAAGCCGAGATTCGGCAGTGGAGCCGAGATCGTCTGGCCGGCTTCAAATGCCCGAGCCGGGTGAGCTTCATCGCTGATCAGGACATGCCAAGAACCGCTACCGGGAAGATCGTGCATCGCCGGCTGAAACATCTGTTTGAGGAAGAAGCGGGCAGTTTGCAAACCGCATGACCCTCCGATCGCCCGACCCCGGCTTGCCGGTCGCCGGGCAGCTTTTCGGTGGAATTGCATTTTTAAAAACGCATCGGCAATTCTGACTGAATCAAGATAAATCCTTGATTCACTGATGAAAATTAATCATCGATCTCAAGCATATTGCCCGATATTTCAGCACGTTGACCTCTTTACCGGCACGCAAAACTAACGTTATACTCATACTGAATTCAGAGTTCCGAATACCGTAAAACGGTCAGGAAAGCTGGGGACGGAGACAAGCAAAGGCCTGTGCATTGGTCAGATTGCCAAAACAACCAAGAGACCCATGAATAAGCAAAACTGTTCTACCTCCGCCGCTTGCGGATGCGAGAAAACCAGTGGCGACATCAATACCGAGCGCCGACGCGTCCTGAATATCGTCGCCACCAGTCTGGTCGCCCCTCTTCCTTTTGCATCGTCGGAAGCGTTTGCCGCGCCGGCCACGCTGCTGTTGGTAGATGCCGACGCCGAAGACAATTTCAAACCACTGCGCCCGTCTGATCTGGCGCTGACCAAGCCACTGCTGGTCTTTCCTTTCGACGCCAAGAGCGGCGCACCCAAGAATGAATCGCGGCTCAACAAGATCGTGGTGGTCCGTCTGCCCGAAGATCAGATGACTCCCGAAACCCGCGCGCGCTCTGCGTCGGGCGTGATCGCGTACTCAAGCATTTGCACGCATCAGGGTTGTGATGTGAAGACCTGGATGTCGAAAGAAAGTGTGCTCGCGTGCTACTGCCATGCATCCAAATTCAATTTGTTCGATGGAGCCAAAGTCGTCAGCGGTCCGGCTTCCAGCCCCTTGCCAGCGATTCCCCTGAAATTAGAGGGAGAGTTTCTAGCGATAGCAGCACCCCCAGTGAAGCCGGGGGAGTAACAACAGCTTCACAAAACCCCGTGATAAAGGAGACGAGATAAATGAGTCACACATTAAAAAAATTGACGCTAGCGCTCATCAGCGCCACTGCAGTAATGGCTCATGCTGGTGACAAGCTGGGCCCCTACTCCCCGGTAACTGATGCAAGGCTTCAGAATCCCGAGCCGCAGAACTGGCTGATGTACCGTGGTAACTACGCTGGCTGGGGTTACAGCCCGCTGGAGAAGATCAACAGCAAGAACGTCAAGAAGCTGAGCCTCGCATGGTCGTCAGCGACTGGCGTGACCGAAGGCCATCAGGCGCCTCCGATCGTCAACAATGGCTACATGTACGTCACGACACCGAACGCGCAAGTGATCGCACTCAACGCCGTCACGGGTCAGGAAATCTGGCGCTACAAAAAAGAGATCCCCGCTGATCTGCTGATGCTGCACAACACCAACCGTGGCGTGGCGCTCTATGGCGACAAAGTCTATGTCGCGACTGTCGATTCGCACCTGATCGCACTCGACGCCGTGACCGGCAAAGTCGTCTGGGACACCACCGTCGGTGACGTGAAGGCACTGTCCTACATCACGCTCGCACCGCTGGCTGCCAAAGGCAAAATCCTCGTGGGCTCCTCGGGTGGCGAAACCGGCGTGCGCGGCTTCGTCGCAGCATTTGATGCCGTGTCCGGCAAAGAAGCCTGGCGCACTTACATGACCGCTGCTCCGGGCGAGCCGGGTGGCGATACCTGGCCTGGCAACTCGCACAAGCAAGGTGGCGCCAGCGTCTGGATTACCGGTACCTATGACGCAGCGACCAATATCGCTTACTGGGGCACGGGCAATCCTGCACCATGGCCGACTGAAGGCCGCGTCGGCGACAACCTGTACAGCACCTCGGTGGTGGCGCTGGATGTCGACTCGGGCAAGATCAAAGGTCATCATCAATACCATCACAATGATGCATGGGACTGGGATGAGGTCAGCGCACCGATCCTGATGGACACTGAGATCAATGGCAAGAAAGTCCGTGGTGCCGTGCACGCAGGCCGCAACGGCTATCTGTGGATGCTCGACCGCCAGACCAACGGCAAGATCGATTTCGTGAATGGCTTGCCCTATGTTTACAACGACGTCTTCACCGGCATCGACAAGAAGACCGGCCGTCCGAGCTACGACCTGGCCAAGAAACCCGGCATGGGCAAAGCCGTGACTTTCTGCCCATCGCTGTGGGGTGGCAAGGACTGGCCACCAGAGGCATGGAACCCAAAGACCAAGCTGTTCTACATCCCTGCCAACAATCACCTGTGCTCGGAGCTGCCGAAAGCTGACGAGATCACCTACAAGAAGGGTGATCTGTATATCGGCTACCCGATCGATGGCGTGCTCGGCAGCCTGCGCTACGAGAACGGCAAGCCCAGCACCATTGGCGAGCTGCAGGCATGGGATCTGAACACCGGCAAGCTGGCCTGGGTGCACAAGTTTGACCGCGCAATCTGGGCGCCACTGCTGACCACGGCGGGCAACCTGATCTTCACGGGCGGCACGAATGACCGTATCTTCCGCGCATTCGATGCATCGACCGGCAAGGTCCTGTGGCAGTACAACATGCCGTCTGGCGTGACCGCCGTGCCGTCGTCGTTCGAAGTGAATGGCGAGCAGTACATTGCGGTTCAGGCTGGCTGGGGTATCGATGCGCAGCGTATGCAGAACGGCATCGATGCACTGAACGGCAATGTGACCAGCGTTCCGCAAGGCGGCACGATCATGGTGTTCAAACTGGAAAAATAATCAAAACAGTAATACGCAAGACTTTAAAAACCCGCCATCTGGCGGGTTTTTTTTTGACTGCCCACTCAAAGTAATCCAAGACAAGGTATCTTGTGACCTGCCAACTGGGGCCGATACCGATTTTTTTCAAAGGCGATTCCGATGAGGACATGGGTAGCAGTACTGAAGCAATTGTCTGTCGCATGCCTGATTCAATGCGCAAGTCTGCCCGCCCTCGCGTTCGTCTTATCCAATGGCGATGAAGTGCAGTGCCATTTTTCCCATGAGGGCTTGTCCGGCACAGCGACCGAAATCTGGAATACCTACAACAACAGCGATGAGCGCCATCCTGAGCTCGGCAGAGCCGTCGCGGTGATGCGGCTCGCAGCGGATGGCTGGCCCACTATCATTATCGATGCCGAGGCCCACAAAAAAACCGCCAAAGGCACACCGGCGATCTGGGACTTTGTTTATTTTCATGAGTGCGCGCATGCGCAACAACCCGACCTGAGCGAAATTGAAGCCAACTGCGCCTCGTACAAAGAACTCGAGCGCCGCGGATTGATGAACTACCACCGGATGAAAGAACTGGAAGCGATTCATCTGAGCATGCTGATGCTGCCCGAGGAGTACGGCGGATCAGGGGCGATGTTCTGGCATAAGACCATGCAGTGCGTGAAAGAAGGTCGGAGATAGGAACCATGAAGTCCTTGGTTTCATGCCTGATCGTGCTCTGGGCAACTACAATATCCGGATGCTGATCCGCGATTGCCTTTTCAAACTGGTTGCTGCGCTGCTCCTCTCGC
>JBEGNF010000098.1:0-7347 GCA_041182625.1 Pseudomonadota bacterium
GCTCTATTGCACGAGCCGAGAAACCGGAGCAGGTGGCGCTCTACGACCAGCCACTAATTTCGCGCGGCAAGGTAAGAGTCACCGGACCATTCACGGTTGAGGCACTCTCGCGCTACTCCGTGAATCCCATGGATGACGATGTCAGTGCACCCGACCAGTCAGCAGCGGCTGCCACCACTGACCACGTTGAAGTCCTCCTTGATGCGCTCAAGGTGCAGGGCATCCCGCGTTCCGGCGGAAAGCCCTACAAGATTGAATCGCTAACGCCACTGGCTGCCGCTGGAGCGCTGCAGGCCGAAGGCATGGACGCGGTCAGCTACAGCGGCTGGCAAGTGCCGATCAAAACCAACGACGCCTACACCAAGGCCCGCATTGAGTCGATCGACGACGCGCGCATTCGCGCCGATCTGAACGTACCGCAGGATGACGCTGGCAACATTACTGAAGATACGCGCATTCGCGCATCGGTTCCCGCTATTCAGGCCGCGCTGGACGCTGGCGCTGCGGTGATGGTGACTTCCCATTTGGGCCGTCCAACCGAGGGCGATTTCAAGCCGGAAGACAGTCTCGCGCCGATCGCCAAGCGCCTGTCCGAATTGCTGAGCCGTCCCGTGCCGCTGAAGGCTGACTGGGTCGATGGTGTGGAGCTTGCCCCGGGTGAGGTCGTGCTGCTAGAAAACTGCCGCGTGAACAAAGGCGAAAAGAAGAACAGTGATGACCTTGCGAAAAAAATGGCAGCACTGTGCGATATCTATGTGAACGATGCGTTTGGTACTGCGCACCGTGCCGAGGCGACCACGCACGGCATCGCCAAATTCGCACCGGTGGCTTGCGCTGGCCCGCTGCTAGCGGCTGAGCTGGATGCACTTGGCAAGGCGCTGGGCAAACCCGCGCACCCGCTGGTGGCGATTGTCGCAGGATCCAAAGTATCGACCAAGCTCACCATTCTCAAATCACTGGCCGATAAGGTGGATCGCCTGATCGTCGGTGGTGGTATTGCGAACACCTTCATGCTGGCCGCCGGTCTACCTATCGGCAAATCGCTGGCCGAACCGGATCTCCTTGCTGAAGCGAAGGCCATCAACGAGATGATGAAAGCGCGCGGCGCGTCAGTGCCGATCCCGGTAGATGTGGTGTGTGCGAAAGAATTTTCTGCGCATGCTGCAGCAACCGTGAAATCGGTGGAGGATGTGGCAGAGGACGACATGATTCTCGACATTGGACCAGAGACCGCGAAACAGCTAGCCGCACAACTGCTGGATGCGGGCACGATTGTATGGAATGGTCCGGTCGGCGTGTTCGAATTCGACCAGTTCGGCCAAGGTACAAAAACGCTGGCCATGGCGATAGCCCAATCCAAAGGCTTCTCGATTGCCGGTGGCGGCGACACGCTGGCGGCGATTGCCAAATACGGTATCGCGGACAGGGTAGGTTACATCTCTACTGGTGGCGGTGCCTTCCTGGAATTCCTCGAAGGTAAAGTGCTTCCGGCCGTTGAAATCTTAGAGCATCGCTCACACTGAACTGGGTCATCATGAAACAGCGCGCCACCAAGATCGTTGCCACTATCGGTCCTGCCTCCAGCACTTTCGATACGTTGCAACGGATGATCGCTGCCGGTGTCGACGTAGTGAGACTGAATTTCTCTCATGGCAAAGCAGAGGATCATGTGGCGCGCGCGCAGATGGTGCGAGACGCCGCTGCTGCCTGCGGGCGCGAAATTGCGATCATGGCTGACTTGCAAGGTCCGAAGATTCGCATCGGTAAATTCAGTGAGGGCAAGATCGAGCTCTCGAAAGGCGATGCATTCATTCTGGATGCAAGCTGTGAGGTAGGAGATCAGCAGCGCGTCGGCCTTGATTACAAAGAATTGCCAAACGATCTCAAGCCTGGCGACGTATTGCTGCTTAATGATGGCCTGATCGTGCTGACGGTTGATCGGGTGAAGGGTAGCGAGATCTTCACTACGGTGAAGATCGGCGGTGAGCTGTCCAACAACAAGGGCATCAACCGGCAGGGTGGCGGCTTATCCGCACCGGCATTGACTGCCAAAGATATGGAAGACATCAAGACCGCATTGCATCTGGGTGCTGACTATATTGCGGTGTCTTTCCCGAAGAGTGCGACCGATATGATGATGGCGCGACAGCTGGCAAACATCGCGGCCGACGAAAACAAAACCGCCAAACCCCGAATGATTGCCAAGATCGAGCGTGCCGAAGCGATTCCTGCTTTGCAGGAAATTCTCGATGCGTCGGATGGCATCATGGTGGCACGTGGTGATCTCGCGGTGGAAGTCGGTAATGCAGCGGTCCCGGCGCTACAAAAGCGCATGATCCGTATGGCACGTCACTCGAACAAGCTGGCGATCACGGCGACGCAGATGATGGAGTCAATGATCCAGAATGCCGTGCCCACGCGTGCAGAAGTGTCGGATGTGGCGAATGCCGTGCTTGATGGCACAGATGCGGTGATGACCTCCGCCGAGACAGCGGCGGGCAAATATCCCGTCGAGACAGTCGAGATCATGGCGGCCGTCTGCGCAGAGGCTGAAAAGGCCGAGCATTTGTCACTGGATACAGATTTCCTAAACGTGACCTTCACGCGGATAGATCAGTCGATTGCCTACGGCGCACTGTTCACTGCCTACCATTTGCGCGCACGTGCCATCGTCGCGTTGACCGAGTCCGGCTCGACGCCTCTCTGGATGAGTCGCCATAACATCGACATGCCTATCTACGCGATGACACCCAGCCGCGCAACGCAACGCAAAGCATCGCTATACCGCAATGTGCATACTTTCGAGCTCAATCCTGCCGCGAGTGACCGCGAATCCGTGCTCAAGGCCGCAGAGGATCTGCTGCTTGCCAAGGGACTGGTGAAGAAGGATGACATGATCGTCATCGCTTGGGGCGAGCCCATGGGGCAGGTCGGCGGTACCAATGCCCTGAAGATCACCAAAATCGGTGATCGTTAATCGCTGAATTTAGTTTGGTTTTTTGTCTATTCCGTCATTCATTTCAACTTTTGCTTATTTCAATCTGATCAGGAGACTACGCAATGCCTCTCGTATCGATGCGCCAGTTGCTCGACCATGCCGCGGAAAACGGCTACGGTCTGCCGGCTTTCAATGTCAACAATCTTGAACAAGTGTCGGCGATCATGGCCGCTGCTGATGAAGTCGGTGCGCCGGTGATCATGCAGGCGTCGGCGGGCGCTCGCAAATATGCGGGCGAGGCTTTCTTGCGTCATCTGATCTCAGCAGCAGTCGAAGCCTATCCCCACATCCCTGTCGTGATGCATCAGGATCATGGCCAGTCGCCCGCGGTTTGTATGGCTGCGATCAAGTCAGGCTTTTCATCGGTGATGATGGATGGCTCGCTCGAGGAAGATGGCAAGTCAGTCGCCAGCTACGAATACAACGTCGATGTATCCCGCAAAGTTGTCGAGTTCTCGCACGCAATTGGTGTCACCGTCGAGGCTGAGCTTGGCGTGCTCGGCTCGCTGGAGACCATGAAAGGCGACAAAGAAGACGGGCATGGCGCCGAAGGTACGATGACCCGCGAGCAGCTGCTGACCGATGCTGGGCAGGCTGCAGATTTTGTCCGTCAGACGCAGTGCGATGCGCTGGCGATTGCCATTGGGACTAGCCATGGTGCGTACAAATTTTCGCGCAAACCCACCGGCGATATTCTCGCGATTGACCGCATCAAGGAAATCCATCAGCGTATTCCTAATACGCACCTGGTGATGCATGGTTCATCCAGCGTGCCGCAAGAATTGCTGGCGGAGATTCGTCAGTTTGGCGGCGACATGAAAGAAACCTATGGTGTACCCGTCGAAGAAATTCAGGAAGGCATCAAGCACGGTGTGCGTAAGATCAATATCGATACCGACATCCGTCTTGCAATGACGGCAGCGGTTCGCCGTTATTTGGCGGAGAATCCTTCAAAGTTCGATCCACGCGATTACCTGAAGCCCGCACGGGAAGCGGCAATGAAGATCTGCAAGGCGCGGTATTTGTCTTTCGGTTGCGAAGGTCAGGCCGCGAAGATCAAGCCGCTGCCGCTCGATAAAATGGCGGAGAAATACAAGAAGGGCGAGCTGTCACAGGTGGTCAAATAATCTCGTCGCTCGCTGTACGCGCAGTTTCTTACCAGACACTAGATCTCTGCGCAGATGAGGAGATGGCGTCTTGAGGATTCACCCGGAAATGATGCAATGAACAGTCTTTACCAATCCACGATCACCTCGTTGCCCTTGCTGGGTCGAGGCAAGGTGCGGGACAACTACGCCGTTGGCGATGACAAGATCCTCATCGTCACCAGCGACCGCCTGTCGGCCTTTGATGTGGTGATGAATGAACCGATCCCCACCAAGGGCAAAGTGCTGAATCAGATGTCGGACTTCTGGTTCTCCCAACTCGGACAGATCGTTCCGAATCACTTGACAGGTATCGCCCCGGAATCGGTGGTGGCACCCAATGAGGTTGATCAGGTCCGGGGACGTGCTGTCGTTGCCAAGCGGCTTAAGCCGATACTGGTCGAGGCGGTGGTGCGGGGTTATCTGATTGGTTCGGGGTGGAAGGATTATCAGGCCACTGGTGCGGTGTGTGGCATCCCGCTGCCCGCGGGGCTGAAAATGGCGGCCAAGTTGCCGCAACCGATTTTTACGCCTGCAGCCAAGGCGGATATCGGGGAGCATGATGAGAACATCCGCTTTGACGACATGGAGAAGCGTATTGGCAAAGCGCTGGCTGAGACGATCCGGGATGTCAGCATCAAGTTATACGAGGCGGCAGCCGATTACGCGGCCTCGAAAGGTATCATCATCGCCGACACCAAGTTCGAATTCGGGCTGGATGATCACGGCGTACTGCACCTGATGGATGAAGTGCTCACCGCCGATTCATCGCGCTTCTGGCCGGCAGATTCCTATGCTGAAGGCATCTCGCCGCCATCGTTCGACAAGCAGTTCGTTCGCGATTACCTCGAAACGCTAAAAGACTGGAACAAGACCGCGCCCGCGCCGGCGCTGCCTGCTGATGTAATCGAAAAAACCGGCGCCAAATACCGGGAGGCGCTGCAGCGTCTGACCGGACAAGAACTACAGCACTGAGGGACTGAGATGAGCGAAGCGAAGCCTGTGGTAGGTATCGTGATGGGGTCTTCCTCCGACTGGGAAGTGATGCAGCATGCGGTCGCGATATTGAAAGATTTTGGTGTTCCGCATGAGGCGCAAGTCATCTCAGCACATCGTATGCCGGACCAGATGTTCGAGTACGCCAAATCGGCACGCTCGCGCGGTCTGCGCGCGATCATCGCAGGTGCTGGTGGTGCTGCACATCTGCCCGGGATGGTCGCTTCGCAAACCATCGTTCCGGTACTTGGCGTCCCGGTACCCTCAAAATACCTGCGAGGCGAAGATTCGCTGCTGTCCATCGTGCAAATGCCCAAGGGCATACCGGTAGCAACTTTCGCGATCGGTGAAGCCGGTGCCGCGAATGCGGCGTTGTCGGCGATTGCGATACTCGCCGCAGATGATGCAGAGCTGGCTGAAAAACTTCTGAACTTCCGTGCGCAGCAAACACAGGCTGCGATGGCGATGAAACTGCCCGCATGACCTCCAAGACGGTTCTCCCTGCTTCATTCAAACCTCAGGCATCACCCTCCACCTGGCTCGGCGTGATGGGTGGTGGTCAGCTGGGCCGCATGTTTGTGCACGCCGCACAGGCGATGGGCTACAAGGTCGCGGTGCTGGAGCCTTCGAAAGATTGCCCGGCTGGTCATGCGGCGGATGATCTGATCTGCGCTTCTTATACCGATGCGGCGGCGCTGTCTCGGATGGGTTCGGAGTGCAAGGCGGTTACCACCGAGTTCGAAAATGTTCCTGCAGAGAGCTTGTCTGCGCTCGCCCGGCACGTCTTCGTCGCTCCTTCGGCTTCGGCAGTATCGGTGGCTCAGGACCGACTGGCCGAGAAAAAATTCTTCACTGAATGTGCGCGCCAGTCTGGCGTGATGCCTGCGCCACATCAGCGCATTACCTCTGCAGCCGACATTGACGCTTTGCCTGATTCGCTATTGCCGGGAATTTTGAAAACCAATCGTCTGGGTTACGACGGCAAAGGGCAGGCGCGTGTGAACACCAACGCTGACGTGCACGCTGCATTCGGTGCACTGAAGAACGTCGACTGCGTGCTCGAAAAAATGCTGCCACTGGCCTACGAAATCTCGGTGCTGGTGGCGCGTGGTGCGGACGGCGAAGCCGTCGTTTATCCGATTGCCGAGAATGTACATCGCGACGGCATTCTGTTTACCACCACCGTACCGGGCCCGAATGTCACGCCTGAATGCGCGAGCCGTGCGCAGGCGGCTGCATTGGAGATCATTCATCGTCTCGATTACGTGGGTGTTCTCTGCGTGGAATTTTTTGTGCTGAAAGATGGCTCGCTGGTTGTCAATGAGATGGCGCCGCGCCCGCACAACAGTGGTCATTACACGATCGATGCGTGCATTACCAGTCAGTTTGGGCAGCAGGTACGTGCGATGGCACGTCTGCCACTGGGAGATGCGCGTCAGCATTCGTCTGCAGTGATGCTGAACCTGCTGGGTGATTTATGGTTCGAGCAAGGTAGCAAGACGCCGCGTGAGCCGGCATGGGACAAGGTACTCGCGCTACCTGGCGCCAATCTTCACCTGTACGGCAAGGATGATCCCCGGCTCGGGCGCAAGATGGGACATGTGACGTTTGTCGCCACCACGCTCGGCGAAGCGATCCGCCATTGCGAATCAGCCTGCCGGATACTTGGCGTGGAACCTTGAGCTGTGCTCGTCAAGCGTTGATCCATGACACCTGATATTGGCGACATACGGCACGCAGCTCATCTGCTCGAAGCAGGCAAGCTGGTCGCTTTTCCCACTGAGACAGTGTACGGGCTCGGTGCCGACGCATCGAATCCTGACGCTATTGCCGCAATCTTCGCAGCGAAAGGGCGTCCGTCGAATCATCCTCTGATTGTGCATGTCGCTCGCGGCGCAGACCTTGGTCGCTGGACAAGCCGGCTGCCGGTCGAAGCGATCACCCTGACGACGGCGTTCTGGCCCGGTCCGCTAACCATGATCCTGCCTCGTGCGGCAGGTGTACCCGCGGCTGTCGCGGGCGGACAAGATTCAATCGGCCTGCGCTGTCCGTCGCATCCGATCGCGCGAACTTTGCTGGCGGAGTTTCGCGGCGGGCAGGGGGGTATCGCGGGACCCTCGGCGAATCGTTTTGGCCGTGTCAGTCCCACCACGGCACAGCATGTGATCGATGAATTCGGCCTGCCGGGGGCTGGGCCGCTGGCTGCGG
>JBEGNF010000099.1:0-7206 GCA_041182625.1 Pseudomonadota bacterium
CGCTTGATGGGCGACACCGGCTTGCTGGAAGAGGTTCGCAAGCTGACCCAGGCATTTGGCCATGCGATCCCCGTCCTCTGCCGAGTTGAGCGTAACCAGTTCGAGCTGGGTATCGAGGCAATGCGCCGGGGCGCTTATCACGTTCTCGCGGATGAAGATTGGTCGGTCGACAGCTGGCGGAATGCACTGGCACTCGCGCCCACACGCAATGAGCTTCCGAAGAACAGCCCCCAGACGTTTGTGTTCGTGGATCCGGTCAGCCAGCATCTGCTGGAACTGGCACGTCGCGTAGCGCAGACTCAGGTGTCCGCACTGATCGTCGGCCCAACCGGCGCTGGCAAAGATGTACTGGCGCGTGTGCTGCATGATGCATCGCCACGTCGTGGTGGCCCGTTCGTCGCGATGAATTGCGCTGCGCTGCCCGAGAACCTGATCGAAGACATGCTGTTCGGTCATGAGAAGGGCGCCTTCACCGGCGCATTGAAAGAACATCGCGGCCTGTTCGAGCAGGCGCAGGGCGGCACCATCTTCCTCGATGAGATCGCCGAAATGCCTTATCACTTGCAGACCAAACTGCTGCGCGTGCTGCAAGAGCGCAAGATCACTCGCCTGGGCGGCAATGCACCGATCGAGCTCGATGTGCGTCTGGTCGCGGCGACCAATAAAGATTTGCGCGAGGCCATTGCCAATCGCGAGTTCCGCGAAGACCTGTATTTCCGTATCAGCGCGTTCAAACTGAGCGTGATGCCCTTGCGTGATCGACCGGGCGACATTCTGCCGCTGGTCAATCAGTTTTTGTCCAACTACGGCCCCTCGGACCGTCAGGTGCGCCTGTCGCCGCGCGCCACCGAGATGATGCAGAGCTACCGCTGGCCTGGCAATGTGCGCGAGTTGCAGAACGTCATACAGCGCGCACTGGTCCTCTCCAACGGCGACATCATTGATGAATCCGATCTGATGTTCGATGAGTGGGAGGCAAAGATCACTGAGACCGCGATCGAGCCCTTGGGAGAAGTCCAGCCAGTGGCAAACGAAGCACAGCCGACCGCTGTCATTGACTCTGGTGCGCTGTCGGCCGCAGTCAAGAGCAGCGAGTATCAGGCCATCATGACCGCGATCAAATCCAGCAGTAATCGCTCCGAAGCCGCAAAAAAACTGGGCATCAGCCCGCGTTCGCTGCGCTACAAGATGGCGCAGTTCCGTGAGCGCGGCTTGCCGACGCTGGCAGCGGGTTAACGGAAGGAGATATCGACATGGTTGACCGGATCAACAGCCAGGCCAATATCGATTCCATGCTGGCGACGCTTCGCCAGTATCAGGTCGATGCGGCAGGCAAGAACACACCGCAGGTCCTGTCGACACCGACGCCCGACGTAGGCAAGCCAAGCTTTGGCGATGCGATCAAGACCGCCGTGGTGCAAACCAACGAGGTACAGCAATACGCCAGCAGCCTGCGCCAAGCCTACGACCGCGGAGAAGATGTGCCGCTGACTGACGTCGTGTTGGCGATGCAGAAGTCTTCGCTGGCTTTTGAAGCGACCCTGCAGATCCGCAACAAGGTGCTCAAAGCCTACGAAGATATTTTGAATATGCCAGTGTAAAGAAGCGAATTCACTGAAACGAAGTAAAGATCACTAAAGATCACAGCCAACCTCGAGAGAGAAGAACATGGCCGAAGCAACAATCAATGGAGGCATGCCTCCGCAACTGCCAACGGGACAGTCCGCAGCCGCGAACGGCGCTGCAGGCAATGGATTACCCATGGCCGGCGGCGCGCAGAATCCCGGACAACTTTCCGGTACGGTGACCGGCGTCTCAGGCGGACTCGCACAGTTCAAAGACTGGGCCGATGGCTTGCTGAAGCAGCCCGCCGTACGTCGGGCATTGCCTGCGATCGCGATACTCATTGTGCTGCTGATCGCGGCGATGTCGTTTCAGTTCAGCCAGACGACACCTTATCGACCGATCATGCCCGGCATGACCGAGAACGACAAGCAGGCCGCGCTCGAGGCGCTGAAGGCCGCAGACTTCAAACCAAAGATCGATACCAGCAGTGGCCAGATCACCGTGCCAGAGGGTCGCTATCACGAGGCGCGTATTTTCCTTGCTGGCCAGGGCATTCCGAAAGAAGCTCAGCCTATCGGCATGGATTCACTAAAAGACAAGTCGTCGATGACGACCTCGCAGTTCATGGAGCAGGTACAGTACAACACGGCGATCGAGCAAGAGCTCGCGCGCAGCATCATGCAGATTTCCACGATCAAGGCAGCCCGTGTGCATCTGGCGCTGCCCAAGCAGAGTGTGTTCGTGCGTGAGCGCGCCACGCCGAAGGCCTCGGTCGTCGTTACTCCGCACTCCGGTCGTGGCGTGACGACGCCGCAGGTGAAGGCGATCGTGCATCTGGTGTCGTCCAGTGTTCCTTATCTGGCACCGAATAACGTCTCCGTGGTGGATGACCAGGGCAATCTGATGACCGATGAAAATCCCGTCGATGCCACGATGGGTCTGACGATTGCGCAGATGCAGCACAAGCAACGCACTGAAGAGTCCTACCGCAATCGCGTGACCGAACTGCTGGCACCGGTCGTGGGCGAAGCGGCTGTCAAGGCCGAAGTCAACCTCACGCTGGATTACACCACGGTCGAAACCACGACGGAAGATTTCGACAACAAGGACAAGGGTGTCAAGCCGCGCTCCGAGGCACTGACGACCGAGCGCAAGTACAAGATCGATCCGGAAGGCATTCCCGGTGCGATGTCGAACTCGCCGCCGCCGGATGCAGATCTGACCACCGACACCAATACCAACGAGAAGAAGCCGATCAACAATGAGATCGTCACGACGCGCGCAACGCGTAACTTCGAGATGGATCGTTCGGTACGCCATATCAAGAATTCGCTGGGTACGATCGAGCGTCTGACCGTTGCGGTCGTGGTTGCCGAGCGTCAAGCACCGCAGTACACGCCGGATGGCAAGCCCGTACCCGCAGGTTCGCCGACGACTATTCCCTATACCAAGGAAGAACTCGACCGCATGCTGCAGCTGGTTCGCAGCGCCGTTGGTTATAACGAGGCGCGTGGTGACGTCGTCACGGTGGCACCCGCACGATTCGAGACACTGGCACCGGATGCGCCCAAGCCCTGGTGGGCCGACGCCGATCTGCAGAACTTCATTAAAATCGGCGTTGCAGCGCTCGTGATCATCGTGTTCCTGCTGGCTGTCGTTCGTCCGATGGTGAAAGGCCCGACGATCAACCAGATTCTGCCGCCGCACGGTCCGACCGCAGAAGACGTCAAGCGTGCCGAGGAAGACAAGCTTGCCGAAATTGCCAAGGCGGTCGAAGAGGCCAAGGCTGCGGAGGCCGCCCGGATTGGCGAAGAACTCAGGCTGGCCGAAGAGCTCAAGCTCGCCGAAGAAGCTGCGGCGGCGGAAGCGGCGGCCGAAGAGGAGAAGCTGGCCGAAGAGGCCGCTGCCGAGGAAGCGCGACTGGCCGAAGAAGCCGCTGCCGAGGAAGAGCGACTCGCCGAAGAAGCTGCTGCCGAAGAGGCAAGGCTGGCCGAAGAAGCCGCTGCGGCTGAGGGCGAGGAGGGCGACGAGGAAGAGCTGGCCGAAGGCGAGTTCGAACTCGAAGAGGGCGAGAGCCTGGATGAGCTGCGCGCCCGTATGCAGGCCATGAAGCCGAAGAAACCGACCTTCACGGCTGACATGCTCGATACCGCAAACAGCTATGATGACAAAGTCGCGCTGATTCGAATGCTGGTATCTCAGGAATCTGGCCGGGTGGCTCTGGTGCTGAAGAACATGGTCCGGTCGTAAACGGCACCAACCTTAAACACACACAACAGGAAAAGAACATGGCAGACGATACCAAGGTGGCAGCAACCAAAAGCGCCGACGACAAAGCCGCACCGGTCAAGACCGCTCCCGCAAAACCTGCCGCAGCAAAAGTCGCCGATCCGAAGGCGGCACCAGCAGCTGGCGAGGAGGGGCAGGACATCGAAGAGATGAAAAAGAAGTTCAAGCCCAAGAAAAAGGTGACGCTGCCGACCGAGATGCTCACCGATGCGAAAAGCTATGACGACAAGCTCGTGCTGGTAAAAATGCTGACCGAAAAGGAACGCAACCGCATGATCCTGATCGTGAAGAATCTTCTGAAAGACGGATTGGCTCCGACCAAGAAATAATCCTTCATACCATTATTCATTACAAACACCACGGCATACAACGTAGTGCTTAAGGCAACAGAGGTAACCCATGGCAGATAACGACGGCGCAGTAGTCATGACGGATGAGCTCAGGCGCGAGCTCGCCGATGTCACGAACGTCCAGCGCGCGGCAGTATTGATGCTGCTGCTGGGTGAGGATCTCGCCTCCAACATCATCAGTTATCTGGACCCGAAAGAGGTTCAGGAACTGGGTGCGGCGATGGTATCGGTAGCCGATATGTCGCAAGAGGCGGTGAACGTGGTCCTTGATCAGTTCGTGGATATGCTCAAGCGTCAGACCAGTCTGTCGCTGGGGACGACCGAATACGTCGAGACCGTGCTCAAGCGCGCGCTCGGGCCGGACAAGGCAGCGTCGGTGCTTGCTCGCATCATGCCCAACCGCGCCAGTCGCGGACTGGAAATCCTTCAGTGGATGGATGCTCGTGCCATCGCCGAGATGATCCGCGGTGAGCATCCGCAGGTGACCGCCATCATCCTGTCAGTACTTGAATCCGAAGTCGCGGCCGATGTGCTTGCCTTCCTGCCTGAAGAGTCGCGTCCCGAAGTCATTCAGCGCGTCGCCAGTCTGGATACAGTTCAGCCTTCTGCGATGGAAGAGCTTGAATCCATCATGAAGAAGCAGTTCTCCAATAATGCGTCAGCCTCGTCGTCCAGCTTTGGTGGCGTGAAGGCAGCGGCGAAGATCATGAACTTCACCAAAGTTGAGCTGGAAGGCGCGATCCTGCAAGGCGTGGGACAGATCGACGAAGAGCTCGCGCTGCGCATCCAGGACAACATGTTCAGCTTCGAGAACCTGACCTCGGTGGACAATCGCGGCATCCAGGCGCTCATGCGCGCTGTCGAGCCGGATCTGCTGATGATCGCCTTGAAGGGTGCGACCGAAGAGGTCAAGACCAAATTCCTCGACAACATGTCCAGCCGCGCGCGCGGCATGTTCCTCGACGACATGGAAGCGAAGGGCCCTCTGCGCATGACCGAAGTCGAAGACGCGCAGAAAAAAGTCATGCGCTCGGCACGAAAACTGTCCGAGAAGGGCGAACTGATCCTTGCATCTGGCGGAGCAGACTTTGTCTGATGACACACCTTCGCCGAGGCACGCAGCCCGACGCTTGCCCAAGCGGCAAGACTGGCTGCCAAACCGAATGTTCGATTCGGTCAACAACCCCTTTGCGATCCAGAACCTGCTCGCTCGCGAGCGAGAGAAAGAAGACGCGCTCTTCCATGTCGACGTGGCCAGCAACCCGGGCGCAACCTACTCGGGCAATCCGCTGCTGAAAGAAAGAGAGATCCTGCCGTCCAAAGAGTTTGCATTGAACCGGCTGCTGGAGGAAACCACACGGTTTGATCACGGCTTTCATGCAGAGTATGACGATCTCGACGACGAGAATGACAGCGAGCAGCCAGACAGCGATCCTCATGATGAGCGCACCGTCGCCGCGCCCGCTGTGGTCGCCGGGATCACCGACACCGCATCACATCACCTAGCCGGTGCACTTGAGATGGCTGCTGCGGATGCAAGCACTGCAGATCCATCCACAGACAAGCTCGGTAGCTCTGCCGAGCAGCTCCTGTCATCGAACCAGATCGCTGACCCGCGTGCTGAACGCGAATTTACTGCCGACCTTGCTGCTGCCGATATCGCCGATGCTGTAGCCGAGACCGAATCGGAGCCCTCGGTAGACTCATCCGCGCAAGACAGCAGTCGTCTGGATGAACCGCTTGCTGCGACAGATGTCGCGCATGCCGATACTGTCGCAGAGATCCCGCCGTCGCCTGATTGGCCACCGCAGGATGCCCAGATCGAGCAGGCCAGCGCGCAGGCAGACACAGAAAATCTCCATGCCGGTACAGTCACAGAGGCTCCACCGGCGGACTCGACGCTGGGTGTCGCCGAAGATACGGCGTCGGATGCGCTCGACGTTGCACCATCATCGCCTGCGTCTGCGACGAACACCGCCGATGCGGCAAGGCTCGAGGGCACAGCAAGTAAAACTGACAACGAGAACGAGACACCAGCTGGCTCCCATCAAGAGCTCTCAGAGTATTCAGATGCTTCACATGCTTTAGCGTCTTCAGACGCCTCGCACCTTCTGGAAGCTGATCCCGGTAGCGCGCAATCCTCAGTGGCCGTCGTTGCGAACGACACGGAGACCGCTGAGAAGCCGCCCGGCTTGAGCAGCGAGGTCATGAGCAGCATGCTGGAGGCTGCACGTGAAGAGGCGCGTGAGGCTGCCTATCAGGAAGGATTGCAGGTGGGTCGTGATCAAGCAATGACCGAGCTGCAGCAAAGCTTTGATGAAAAGATTACCCATCTCAACCACATCCTCGAGGGATTGCAGCGTCTGAGCGAAGACCCCGACACGTTGTTTGAGCCCATGAAAAAACTCGCCGTGCATTTGGCAGAGCAACTGGTACGCGGTGAATTGAGTCAATCGCCGCAGACGATCTCCCGTCTGGTGGACAACTGTCTGCGCGAACTGGCCGCCAGTGGCGAGAAAGCGGTCATCGTTCATCTGAACCCGGAAGATCTTGAGCAGTACAAACCCCTGATCGCACCGTTTGGTGACAGCATCTTGCTGCGCCCAGATGCCACGCTGACGCGCGGCAGCGTGCGCGCATCGCTTGATGGTAGCGTCGTTGAGGACCTGATCGAACGGCGAGTCAAGGGCATACAAAAATCTCTGGCACAGCCGGTGGCAGGCAGCTGGCGCCCCGCGCTTCCTAATCCGCTGGTTCAGCGTGCCCAGCCTCAGTCCCCGACGCCAGTAAGCAAGTCTCCGGTGGTCGAGGAAGCGGCCGACACGGCTGAGGATGTTTTTTCTGCAGACGATGATCTGACCGATACCGTGCTGACCCACAGCGACGCCGCAGCAGAGCCCATTGATACAGTGGGCTCGTCAGACATTGCGATCCAGGGTGTTCACGGCGATGTCGAGCCGGGTGCGACACCATGATTGATTTTTCCGACGTCGTCGAGCAC
>JBEGNF010000100.1:0-7274 GCA_041182625.1 Pseudomonadota bacterium
GACCACTACAACGGATAGCCAATACGCGACGATCACCACGACGACGACCACCACCACGACCGGCGCACATCTCGACACGCAGACTGCAATCAGTCAGCCTTCAATCTGAGTGACAAGTCAGGGTCAAGCATAGTTAGTCGAGCTTTAGATAATAGAACTCCATTAGATGAAGACATCATGTCCCTCTTCAAAGACAATCCTGAATTGGAAATTGTCTATGCCGGTGCGATCTACAGTGATACCGAAACATTTATCGTCCGACTAAACACCTGGCTCGAGCAAGCCATCCACAATCATGAGAATAAAAACGCGCTTCAGACGATATATGATTTGTTTAGGAATCAAATCATCAGCGAAATCAAACACACCCGCTGATATAAATATTATTGACGTGGAAGATGTACTTAGAGCTCGGAGTCTGCTTTGGTTTGAAAGATTAATAGAGGCGGGACTGAACCTGCAAACTCTCATCGACAAAGGATATTCAAGCATCTTGCCATTGATGGCTGATCTCCGCCCCAATCGTCTAAGCGCATGGCTGAATGGCGTAAATTTCAACATCACTCAGCAGACGATTGATGATGCCCGTACTCCCGAAGGACGCGATGCGCTAATGAAACTGAGCAAATCGGAAAAAGCGGATACGCGCCAGAGTTCTGCCGACAATTAAACCGCGTGTCCGATACCGAATAAAAATCGGCATCCCCGCCGGATTGCCGCCTTCCCACGGCAATCCGGTATCCTTGCGGCTTCGGAATCATCAAGCCCCGTGTCGGGCACGCCGCAATGCACCACACCTTCCATACTCTGCGCGACCTGCTGCGCCATGCCGTTACCCGTTTCAATACCGAGGGCCTGTTCTTTGGCCATGGCAGCAGCAATGCCTATGACGAAGCGGCCTACTTGCTGCTGCACACGCTGAAGCTGCCGCTGGACAAGCTGGATCCTTTTCTGGAGGCACGGCTGTTGCCACAGGAAATCGAAGCGCTGCTGGCCCTGATCGAACGCCGCTGCTCAGAACGGCTGCCTGCTGCCTATCTGACGAATGAGGCCTGTCTGGGCGACTATCGGTTTTATGTGGACGCGCGGGTGATTGTTCCACGCTCCTTTATCGCCGAGCTGATACCCGAACAATTCCAGCCTTGGATTGCCGACCCCTGGTCGGTGACGGAGGTGCTCGAACTATGCACGGGGTCCGGCTGTCTGGCCATCATGCTGGCAGATGCTTTCCCTCACGCGAAGATCGATGCGGTGGATCTGTCCCACGAGGCACTGGAGGTTGCCCGGCGTAACGTGGATGATTACCAGCTTCAGGAACGCGTATCGCTGTACGAGTCTGACCTGTACACCCAACTGCCGACAAAAAAATACGACCTTATTGTCAGTAACCCGCCCTACGTGAACAGCCAGTCCATGAACTTTCTACCCGCCGAGTACCGGGCCGAACCCCGCATGGCACTGGCCGGAGGAAAAGATGGGATGGACATAGTCCGACGTATCATCGCGGGCGCCAAAGAGCGGCTGACGAGCAAAGGCGTGCTGGTGATCGAGATCGGCAATGAATATGCGCATGCCGAAGAAGCATTTCCCGAGCTTGAGCTGACCTGGTTGTCGACGAGCGCTGGTGATGGATCAGTGTTCCTACTCACGGCGGATCAGCTGTGATCGATCGATAAAGAGACACGGGATCCCGGCCTCTGTCGGGATGACCGTTCCAAAGTCAAATGCTGTCCTAAAAAATGCAACACGCAATCGGCTCTCTACGATCCACCCTCCTATGATTCGTTTATTACAACTCAGCCTGATGCGCGGCACCAAGCCGCTGTTCGAAGGTGCTGAGCTGACACTGAACCCCGGCGAAAAAATCGGTCTGATCGGATCGAATGGCTCAGGAAAATCGACGCTATTTGCGATGCTTCGCGACGAGCTGCATCCCGACCAGGGCAGTCTGGATTTTCCACGCAGCTGGCGGGTCGCACATGTCGCGCAGGAGACGCCAGCGCTTGACCGGCCGGCGGTTGAATACGCAATCGATGGCGATGCAACGCTGCGAACCCTGGAACGTGAGCTCGCGCTGATCGACGGCAGCGACACCGAAGGGCAGCGTATCGCCGAGCTTCACGCACATCTGGCGGACGCGGGCGCGTATACCGTGCGTTCGCGTGCCGAACAATTACTGACGGGACTGGGCTTCACCCATCAGCAGATGATGCTGCCCGTATCGAGTTTTTCGGGCGGATGGCGCATGCGGCTCAATCTAGCCCAAGCGCTGATCTGTCCTTCCGATCTGCTGCTGCTGGATGAACCGACGAACCACCTCGACCTGGATGCCATCCTCTGGCTGGAAGACTGGCTCAAGCGCTATGCTGGCACGCTGATCGTGATCTCGCATGACCGCGATTTTCTGGATGGCGTAACTAACGTCATCGTTCACATTGATGAACGTAAGCTGAAACGCTACTCCGGCAACTACAGCGCGTTTGAGCGGCAGCGCGCCGCGCAGCTGGAGCTCGCGCAAGCCATGCTCGACAAGCAGCAGCGCAAACGCGCACATCTGCAATCTTTCATTGACCGTTTCAAGGCCAAGGCCACCAAGGCCAAACAGGCACAAAGCCGTATCAAGGCGCTCGCCAAAATGGAAGAACTCGCTCCGCTGCGGGCAGCTGCCGAGTTTTCTTTCGAATTCCGTGAGCCTGAAAGAGCGCCCAATCCCTTACTGGTGCTAGACAGAGTCGATGCCGGCTATCACGATGCGGATGGCAAAGACAAAATCATCGTCTCCGGGATCAGTTTCTCGCTCACTGCCGGGCAGCGCATCGGCTTACTGGGCGCGAATGGCGCCGGTAAATCGACACTGATCAAAACGATTGCGGGCGATGTACCTCCGTTGCATGGTATCGCACGACTGGGCAAAGGTCTGGCGATCGGCTATTTCGCACAGCATCAGCTGGAAATGTTACGACCGGACGACAGCCCGCTACTCCACCTGACCCGCATCGCGCCCGATGTACGCGAGCAAGAGCTGCGCGACTTTTTGGGAAGCTTCAATTTTCCTGGCGAGATGGTCAAAAGTCCGATCGCCCCCTTTTCTGGCGGTGAGAAAGCGAGGCTAGCGCTAGCGCTGATTGTCTGGCAGCGCCCCAACCTGCTGCTGCTGGATGAGCCCACCAACCATCTGGATCTTGAGACACGCGAGGCGTTGACCGAAGCGCTCGCGCAATTTGATGGAACGGTGCTGCTGGTGTCGCACGACCGACATCTGCTGCGGGCGACCACCGATGAATTCATGATCGTTGCCGATGGCAGGTTGCAGCCTTTTGATGGTGATCTGGATGATTACAAAGACTGGCTGTTTCAGACTCGGCTGTCGGCGAATGCCCCGTCTACGGTGTCGCCAGACAATGATGCACCCCACCCTACGATGGATCGGCGCGAACAAAAACGACTGGAGGCGCAGGAACGCCAGCGAATGTCCGCTCTGAAAAAACCTATCGAGGCAAGGCTGCGTAAGCTGGAGTCTCAGATGGAACCGCTCAGCGCCAGGCTGGCGAGCGTCGAGCAAACACTCGCGGGCAGTGAAATTTACGATGCCAGCCGCAAGGATGAATTGAAACAGCTACTGGAAGAACAGATATCCTGTAAAAAAACGCTGGAGCAGCTAGAAGGCGAATGGTTGGAGCAGCAGGAAGCACTAGAAAAAATAATGGTTAGTGACTGATCCATAGCGCCCAAGTGCTGGGAAAAAGATAACAATACGAGGCCTACCATGAGTACCACGAACGATATCGCACAAGCGCCACTGGCCGGCATCACCGTCCTCGACCTCACCCGCCTCCTGCCCGGCCCGATGGCCACGCTGCATCTGGCCGACATGGGTGCCAAAGTCATCAAGATCGAGGACAAGGGCGTGGGAGACTATGCGCGCACCATGAGTCACGTGCGCAATGAGCTGTCTCAACTTTTCATTGCGGTGAATCGTGGCAAAGAAATTCTCCATCTGGACCTGAAAGACAAGACCGATCATGGGCGTTTCCTGAGCATGGTGGAGAGCGCCGATGTCGTGGTCGAGAGTTTTCGTCCCGGTGTGATGGACAGGCTGGGACTCGGATGGGGAGTGCTCAAGGCGTGCAATCCCCATCTGGTCATGTGCGCCATCAGTGGCTATGGACAGACCGGACCACTCTCGCTGACTGCAGGTCATGACATCAATTATGTCGGCTACGCCGGCATGCTGGCGCAAAACTCTGGCACGGATGGGCGGCCAGTGCTGCCGAATTTGCAGGTCGGTGATTTACTCGGCGGGTCACAATCGGCGGTGCAAGGCATACTCGCCGCGCTGCTTGCTGTCAAAATGGGGGGGCCGGGGCGTTTTGTGGATGTATCCATGACTGATGCTGTCTTCGCCCACAACGTGATGCCGCTGCTTGCGTTTAACTACTATGGTAAGACGGCTGACCCGGCGAAAGATTTTCTGACCGGTGGCGTTCCCTGCTACAACGTATATCGTACTCAGGATGATCGCTACATGGCAGTCGGTGCACTGGAACTTAAATTCTGGGAAGCCTGCTGCGACGTGATCGGGCTCCCGGAACTGAAAACCCGACATTGGTCGCTAGGGCAAGCAATCGGTGGCGAGGATGCGATGCAAGTCAAAGCGATGCTCGACGACGTCTTTGCAACCCGCACGCAACAGGCTTGGGCGGCAGCCTTCGAGAATGCCGATTGCTGCGTATCGCCCGTGCTGAGCACCGAAGAAGCCATACAGCATCCTCAATTCATCGCACGCCAGCTCACTTCTTCAGCGCATCACGCTACCGAGGGCGCCTATGTGAAGACACGCGCTTCCTTGCTCTTTGGCCTATAGCCGCACACCTGAACTCAGCCGCGAAGCGGTGTAAATCGAGTTCAGCCGCATCGCGGGATGACTGCCTTAGCACGGCATCCCTACTCGCAGTGAGCCTGCTTTGTTCAAGCTCAATCGAGTCACGCTTGCCGACACAGGAAAGCGGAACGCTTTGTCTCTTTCCGCAACTGATAGCCGGTCCGACTTTGACCCTTGTCCCGCTGCACATGCTGACAGTTTATCGTTACTGAACTGTTGCACAAAGTCGCCAACTATCCCTTGCCGAGGAGCCGTTGTGTACCCTACCATGAATGTTCGTCATCCAGCTCCACCAGTCCAACATCCGCCCGTTCATTCTGCGCCGCGCAAAAATGACGTGCTACGTTATGGGACACCCAATAAAAAATTGGTCGATGCTGTCAGATATGCGAGCGAAAATGATTTCGTCAACCTGATGAATGCAGCGCTAGCCGAAGGTGCTGATATCAATATCGTCGACGAGCACAACAAAAACCTCATCGAGATGGCGGTCGCGAGAGACTCTGTGCGCATTGCTCGGGCACTGATCGCCCAGGGGGTGCTATTACCCGATCCGGATTGCTGCGGGTTTGACTTGCTCATGCATACGGCTGTTCATGGCCATGTGCCCATGATGGAGCTGCTGATGGACGCATATGACATGCAACCCGATGCCACCGATAATGGTGGCTGGACAGCGCTTCATTACGCGGCCATGTCCCGATCGTCGGCTGCCCTGGAAGCGCTGCTGCGGCGAGATCTCGCCTGTAACGACTCCGCGACGGGCACTCATCATAATCAGCTGTGTCAGATCTTCGGTGAACGATCCGGATTAAGCGATGGAACTCTCACACCATTGAATATTGCCATAGCCAGCGGTAATTCTCAGTCGGTTCAGCTGCTACTGCAGCATGGCGCACAAATACTTGCGGGTGACGGAAATTCACTGCTAAAAGCTGTCCAATGCGGAGATCCTGCCACGCTGGAGATACTGCTTTCGCATTGCAAACACGAAGGCAACTTATATGCTGTGCTCAATCAGGAGATTCTGAACCATTCCGTGATGTATGGTGCTGATGCTCAGATGCTCAAGCTGCTGTTGGGTTGTCACCGAACCCTCCCCATCGCAAACTTCGACCTTGAAGACGCCCTGACGGTTTCTGTCACGCTGGAGCGTGCCGAGCAACTTGCACTGCTTCTTGACGAAGGTGTGCGACTCGATCCCGCTCTACTTTTTTACTGGTCACTGGCCAGTACAGCAAAGGATCGCAACATTCTTGATCTGCTAACAGCATCCTGTAGTGACACATTCGAACGTATGCTGGTCATGCCCGATGGAGGCGGCCCGGCGCGCCTGCTGACCGAGCTTACCGAGCACGTGGCAGATTCAGTAGCGCTATCGTCACGCGGCATTTTTATCGCCATTTTGCATGACGCCATGCCGGCACTGGCCAGTCTGAGTCGTGAGAGCGATTCCTTGTCCGAAGCACAAATCGCTGCCGAGACGGCACATATCTTGTTCCGTTTCTTGCGTGGCTCAGCCAAAACCGATAACAACACATCAGACAAAGAGCGCGACCCTCGTCAACCGCTGATACCGGCAGCAACGCTTCAGCGAG
Source organism: Pseudomonadota bacterium (assembly GCA_041182625.1). Taxonomy (GTDB): domain Bacteria; phylum Pseudomonadota; class Gammaproteobacteria; order Burkholderiales; family Burkholderiaceae_D; genus Pernthalerella. The sequence goes on from JBEGNF010000100.1 coordinate 6,481, forward strand.
ATCAGGTAACGACGCCGCCTCACTACGTGGCAAAGGTTCTAGAGGTAATGACTGAGCGGCGCCGCGGCATGGTTGTTTTGGCAGAGTCACAGCTAGAAGCCTTGCATCATTCACTCAGCCACTGCCTGTCCGCAGAATTTTTCACGAGTATCCATGAGCTAGTCGAGAATGGCGATATCGTGCCCGACATGCAACGCCGATTGCGCGACGGTGCAGGGATCCCTGATGCGCTGGTCAGCCTGATGGTCGATACGTGGGCCGAAGCGATGAATCTCATTCTCAAACAATCGAACAGCAGCGCGGCTCTCGATGCGACCGCCGTTTCACGGCTGATGGCTAACACCTTGTTCTGCAAGCTAGATCAGATCAACGTCGATCTCGGTCATTTCCTGACACTGCCCAAGAGTCTTTTGCATGATTGCACAAAAAAACTGCGTGCCGATCTCTCCGCGCAACGCACCGAGTGGCGGATGATGATCACGCAGCCGGCGAATTTTCTGCGCAAGCTCGAAGGAAGGACCGGCCTGCGACCAGTGGCTGTGCCGGTGCTGACGCAGGCCATGGGCGGCCGTTAACCGCCCAGAATGCCCAAATGCGCTTGACCGGCAGGGCGAGCGCGCCTACACGCTCCATCCTTCGATACCTGCGGAATGCGGGTGTAGCTCAGTTGTCGCGCGCCAGACAGCGTCAGCGTCGCGCAGCGATTTCAGCTACTTGACCGGGCATTCGCGGGGTACTGGCAAGACTGGCTGGAGGAACATTCTGCCGATGCCGAGACGGTCTTGTTCCCATTC
>JBEGNF010000101.1:0-7072 GCA_041182625.1 Pseudomonadota bacterium
AGGAATAATCAGAACTCGTACTCGAGCTGCATACGGAAGGTATTACCCCGCACTCCCCGCCCATCGATCGAATTACTGCCCATCAGGTAGGCGGCGTTGTACTTTACCGCCTGGTGGTTAGACAGCCCTAGCTTGCCGAATACGGCGGGGCCGAGACGATGGCCTTGATTGCGGGTGGGTGACCAGTCATCCCACCGACCGAGATCGCCGAAGCCTTGAAAGCCGAATTCAAACTCCTTACGGTAGCGGTATTTGCCCTGCAACTGGTAGTAGGCGGTTGCATGAACTGTCTGGATAGCGCTGTAGTTACGCTCGAAGAGAAGGTTTGCATTCCACTGTGTCTTGCCGAAGTCGGTTTGAAACAGTGGGCCCCATTTCAGCTCATAGCCTTCGCTGCGGTCCTGCGGGCGCTCGACCTCGATGAGGAACCCCATTTCCAGCGGATATTTTCCGGTCTCAGTGAGCTGGAAACGGTTCTCCCATTCGATGGCATCGAATTCCGTCGGGCCGCCGGGGCCGCGTGCGTGCTTTACATAGACCTCGGTGAACCAATGTTCATTGACGCCATAGCCCAGTCCGATGGAGGCAGCGGCAGCGTCATTGTTGCGGCCCTTGGTGTTACGCGAGCCAAATTTGAAATCGATCTCGCGCTCGCCCGGTTTGACCGTTGCTGGGTAGACGTATTCATTCGGGCCCGCGAAAACCGACGCGCACAGTCCCCCCAGCGCCAGTACGCTGGCGACTCGTAGTTTTTGTTTCATGATGCTTTTAGGTAGGGTTGAGGACTTGTTGACTGTGCTGACGCTTGACCAGTGCAGCGGCGAACAGGATCGCTCCCAGCGTACCGGCATAGAACAGCATCTGCATGCCGCTCGGATTGGATTCGTAACCGACCAGCACGTGCAGGACAGAGCCAAGCAGCGAGGTTGTCGAGAGCAGTGAGGAGGTGTCCCACAGCGGCGAAGCCAACGCAGGCAGCATGTCGGCCTGGATCAGGAAGCGAGCCATTTGACCGGCCAGGCCGGCAGCCAGCAGCACCAGCAGCGCACCTGTCACCGAGAAAAACCAGCGTAGCGGGATCTTCATCAATCCGAGATACATGATGGTGCCGAGCGCCGCGCCGCCGGCCAGACCCAGCGCGCCGCCGGCGATGATGTCGGTAATGCTGCTGCTGCCACCGGTCGCCATGCCATGCAGGAAAAGTACGCTTTCGGCACCTTCGCGCAGTACGGTCAACGCAACGAGAATTGCGATGGCGGAGAGCTCACGACTGCCTTCTTTGACGGCCGTGCCCAGCTGCCTCGCGTCGCGGGCCAGTTCTGCGCCATGGGAAGCCATCCAGATATGGTGCCAAGCCAGCATCAGAACGGCGACGCCCAGGACAGCGGCATTGAAAAGCTCTTGGCCACTACCATCCGCCATGTCGGCAATCGTTTCCGTCAGGCCGGCAATGAAACCCGAGCCGATGATGCCGGCGATAACGCCTAGCGCCAGCCACAATGCGCGCCGAGGCACGCCGCGCGTCGCGGCAGCGATGATGCCGATCACCAGCGCTGCTTCGAGTGTTTCACGGAAAATGATGATAGCCGGACCGAACATGATGATTTACTCCGCGATGACGACGCCGCGAGCGGTGGCCTGATTGAATTCACCGAAGAAAGGGTACTTGCCCGGCTTCAGCGGCCCGATGTAGATGGTCGCCTTGGATTTCGGTGCGATGATTTTTTCGCGATTAAGCTCATGACTCTCGAATTCCTCTGGCGTGGCATCCTGGTTGTCAACGATCAGCTTGACCTTCTTGCCCGCAGGTACGCGCAGCTCAGAGGGTGTGAAACGGTGCTCTTTGATCGTCAGAACAAATTCGTTGTCGGCGGCAAACACACACAGTGGTGCAAAAGCGGCAGCGGCGATGAGGGATGTCAGCTTCATGGTGCTTGGTTTCTCCAGTCAGAAAAATACTGAGGCATCGAAATGATAATAATTCGCATTTGCGGTGTCAATGTATTTTCTTCAGCGCAGGAAATATTCCCCTGAGGCGAGTGGGGATACCTTGGTCTTGATGTGGCCATGCTGGCTGCAGACACGGCTCATGGCAGCGCACGAGCGGCTCGGTAGCGTGATCTCTGGGGGTTCTGGCTTCAGCGTGGGCGAGGGGTCGAAGGTCCGCGGCGTTGTCAAGTCAATAAGCTCGGCGCGCGGACAAAGGCTCAGTGTCGCGGCAAGGCCCCAGACCCATCGAACAACTTATGAGAGCCGCGCCTGCAGTACCTTCGCGGCACGTTCTGAGATGACCATCACCAGTTTCAGGCGCGCGCGAGTCATGCCAACGAAGAGCTTGCGGAAGTTTTTCTCGTCTAGTTCGGCAAAGTCGATCTCGGTGAAGATCACGGCGGGCGCGGACTGGCCTTTGAAGCGGTAGACTGATTCGGCAAGCAGATCGCCCTCCCGAAAGAGCGGGTTGCCAAACAAATCGTATTGGCCGCTGAAAGACTTCAGCTGATGATTACCGAGCACATCAAGCTTGAGAAGCTGTGAGTTCTCGCGCCCCCGAAAACTGATGAGTGCAATGTCTTGGCGCTTGAAGCTGGCGCCCAGGCAGCGCGTGATGGCGAGCAGTGTTTGTGCGTGCAGCTTTGCTGTTTCCTCGTCCGGATAGATCAGTAGGTCGACATGGCTGTCGCTAAAAGGACTGGCAGCCTCGACCGATAAGGCCTTTGGTGAAAGCGCAGTCAGCCACTCGATGATTTGCCGCGGGCTACGATAGTTGGCGCTCGAGCGCAAGGTAACCCAGTCTGGCAGCGCAACCGGCTCTCGGCTGTAGAGGTTTTGCATCGGATCTTCCATCCATAATGCGCGCCCCTCGGGCATGAGCATGCGCAGTAGCGCATCGCGCCAGCGCTCGGAAAAATCCTGGCCCTCGTCGACGATCAATGTATCGAAGCGCCATTCGTCAGTCAGTGCTGCACTAGCCAGATGTTCCTCTAGCGTGTGCCACATGGCTTGATCACGGTAATCCGGTTCAATGCCGGTCGCGCGTGCAAAGCTGTCACACAGCTGATGAAAGCTCGCGACTTGCCCGCCGGAGGGCAGCAGTCTGCGCACATGATCGGCGAGTGGCCGGTTGTAGCAGACGTACAGGGGCCTTTTGCCCGATGCCAGCGCATCGGAAAACTCCGCGAGCGCCAGCTGCGTCTTTCCACTGCCAGCGGTGCCCTGTACCCGCAAACGGAAGGGCGAGAAATCGAGTTGCCTTGCCCATGTGGCCAATCCACCAGAGAGCCGTGTCACCAGCGCATTCGCCTGCCCGATCATCGCACTTGGATCGGGTACCAGCTGCAGCACATTGTTCAGGAAACGCAGCACGCGTTCCCGCTGCGCGGTGGGAGCCGCAGCAGCAGGCAATATCGTCTGGATGATAGAGGCTAGCCGGTCACGTTGCCGCGCATCGACGATGCGATCCGCAGCAAGGCCTGCCGCCTCAATTTTTTTGACTTGGTAGTCTGGGCAATAAAGCAGATAGTCGATGCTGAGCTTATCGCCTTCATTGCCGAAGCGCTGGCGCAGTGCCGACACAGAGCGCAGTATCTGGTTCTTGACCAATTTAGGTTTGTCCAGACCGGGGTAACGCTTTGCAAGCCCTTCATCGGTCTCTGCAAGAAAGCCTGATTTTTGTTCGATCAACAGCAAACGACCCTGGGGAGAGAGCACGATGAAATCGATCTCTCCATAGACGGAAAAAGTGTGTCCGATGTTGTCGAGTTGAGTCCAGTGCACACCGTGGAAAATCGTGTACTCATCTGGTAATGCCTGAGCCAGTAGCGTCAGCGTTTCAATCTCTCGCTGCGCAGCACCGGTCACGGACATGTCGCGCCAGCCCTCGGGTTGTATGTGTGCCATAACCAGCCGATGTGAAGGGGAGAGCGTATTGTAGTGCCCGCTGAAAACCTTCTGAGGGTTTCGTCTTGGCTGCTGTTAAACTGCGACGCTGTTCGCGCTGTTGCAACTGGAGAGCTGCATGGACCTGCTGTTGGCAAGCATTGCCCTGATTTCCGCTGCGGTGGGCGCCGCGCTCGGGTGGTTGTTCGCGCGTGGCAGACACTCGGCCGAGCTGGCAGTCAGCCAGGAGCGATCGCGCCTGCTTGAACAGGCGCACGACGCACTGCGCGCGCAGCTTGCCGATGCCGGCCGTACACATCAGCAATTGCAGGAGCAACTAGCCGCTGCAGGGCGCGAACTGGCCACAGCCAGTACGCGTCTCGAAGAAGAGCGCAAGCAGGCCGAAGAAAAACTTGCCCTGTTGCGTGAGATGAGCGACAGCAGCCGCAAGTCCCTGACTGAAGAGTTCCAGAATCTCGCAACGCATATTCTTGAAGATAAAACAAAACGCTTTACTCAGCAAAATCTCGACGGCCTTGGTCAACTGCTCAACCCTTTCCGAGAGCGGTTGAATGAATTCAAGACCCGTGTGGAGGAGATGCATTATCAGGATGCGCAGCAGCAGGCTGCGCTGAAGACCGAGCTGGCGCAACTGAAAGAGCTGAACCGCCAGATGACGGAGGAAGCGCATAGTCTGGCGACTGCACTGAAAGGGCAAGCCAAGATGCAGGGCAACTGGGGCGAGCTGGTCCTCGAAAATGTTCTCGCACGATCCGGCCTGCAGGACGGCAGTGACTACCGACGCGAAGTCAGCTTCGCCACCGAGTCTGGCCGTCAGCGTCCCGATGTGATCGTCTATCTGCCGCAACAGAAGCATCTGATCATCGATGCCAAAGTCTCGCTGAATGCGTATGCGCGTTATGTCAATGCGGAGGATGATCTGGACCGTAAAAAAGCGATCCGCGAGCATGTACAGGCTATCGCCGACCGCATCGCCGAGCTGTCCGATCGCCGCTATTTCGACTTGGGTGAGCTGAATTCGCCAGAGATGGTCTTCATGTTCATTCCGATCGAATCCGCTTTTGTCGAAGCACTGCGTGCTGACGAGACCCTGTTCCAGCAGGCGCTGGAGCGTAATGTGCTGGTAGCCACCCCGACCACCTTGCTGACCAGTCTGAACATCGTTCGCCAGTTATGGCGATTCGAGAATCAGAACGCGCACAGCGCCGAGCTTGCAGAAAGCGCGTCGCAGCTCTATCAGAAGCTGCTTGGCTTCATCGGGTCCATGGAAGAGTTGGGCAGGAAACTGGATTCTGCCAAAGCCAGTTTCACGACGGCTTTCTCTCAGCTATACAGCGGTCGCGGTAACCTGATCAAGCGGGCGCGGGATTTCGAGCGACTGGGGGTCGCGGTTCAAAAAGAATTGCCCCAGCATCTTTTGGACAAAGCCGAGCTGGAGCTCGACTATCTGCCCTCTACGGATGACAATGATGAGGATGCAAATAAGGTAGCGTGAGTGACCCATGACCTGATTGTCTGAGCGTTGCGCTACGGCGCACCGCTTGTTGCACCTCACCGGCATCCACGCCAAAGATTTTGTCGAAGTTTGCCGGACGCGTAATGAGGAATGGAACGTTGAGGGCAAGCCAAGGACTTGAGATCTATTCGCTCAGCGTGGCCGGAATTTGCAGAAAGCCACGAAATCTCACTCGGCCGCTACGCACCGGTTTGCCCGAGAGCGCATAAGCCGGAAAACGTCTCAGCAGCCTTCCGATAGCGATTTGTCCCTCGAGCCGCGCAAGGCTCATGCCTGCACATGCGTGAGCGCCGCTGGCAAAGGCGAGGTGACGGTTCGGGTGTCTGCTGATATCGAAAGTCTCGGGCGAATCGAATTGCGACGGATCACGGTTCGCCGCGCCTATGCACAGCGTCAGGCGGGTTTGCGGTGGCATCACCACGCCGCCAATGCCGACTGTCGTCGTCGTGATGCGATTACCCAGCTGATTCGAGCTCTCGAACCTCAGCATTTCTTCAACGGCTGTCTTGATGAGTTCAGGAGATGTCAGCAGACGCGCTCGCTGTGCAGGATACTCGCACAGACTGACCAAGCCATTGCCGATCAGGTTGGTCGTGGTCTCGTGACCGGCGTTGAGCAGGAAGATACAGTTGTGAAGCAGCTCTTTGCTGGAAAGTTTCTCACCGTCCGCTTCTCCCTGGATCAGCCTCGTGAGCACATCGGTCTCGGGATTGCCGGGTATCTCGCGGCGACGAGCGATCAGGCCATTCAGATAATCGATGAATTCCGCGACGGCACGGTTGCCGGTCGAAAAAGCCTCTGCACTCAGCACGGGCTCCAGTGCGCCAAGTATGGCTAGCGACCAGTCGCGTAGGGGGCCGCGCTCATCGATGGGGACACCGAGCAGATTGCCGATGACTTCGATAGGTATGGCCGAGGCAAAGTCTTCGATCAGATCGATTTTTTCTTGGCGTCGCTGTTTCTCTTCCATCTGGTCGAGCAGGGAATCTATCAGTCGCACTAAACCATCTTCCATACTGGCGATTGCGCGCGGTGTCATCGCACCCGCTATCAGTTTTCTCACGCGCGTATGGAGAGGTGGATCTGAAAACACCAAGCTGGTCGTGTGATGCTCATACAGTAGCGAGTCGCCATACTTCGGTTTGAACTCTAGTTTTTTGTCTGAGCTGAAGGTGCGCGTATCCTTGTAGACGGTAATCAGATCATCGTAGCGAGTCAGGAAATAGCTGCCATCGGCCATGAGTTTGACCGGTGCATGCTCTCGCAGCGCACGGTAAACAGGGAAGGGATCATCGTGGAAACCATCAGGCAAGTTGGAAAGCTCGAAGCCGTTGGCAAGCGAACGCTGATCATTGGGGCTCATGGGTGGCCTCTTCGTACGGTGGTCGGCTGATTATAGACGTCCTCGCGAAGGCAACCCGGATGGCTGTGGTCGGTGAGCCTATCGACCTGTCGCGCATTCTGTAGAAATGCCTAATGACTGTTCAGTGATCGCAGGCTGTGAGAGAGCGACTCGCTGAAATACGACAGTCTGAGCTCATCCGGCTGCGATTGAACCCATGAGTGCTATTGCGCTCTCCATCACTAACGAAGCAATCCCTGTATTCCTTCATCCTCCGCGCATCTGCAACAGATGGAGCGCGCCGTGCCGGACGACTA
>JBEGNF010000102.1:0-7023 GCA_041182625.1 Pseudomonadota bacterium
CGGTATCGCCCATCGCGTAAGTTTTTCGAAGTCCGCGGGTGACGAATACCGGCACGCTCGGCAGGTCAGAGCCGGCACGCATCCGCTGTCCTGTCGGTGGCTTGCTTGAAAGACATACCGCATGAGCATAGGGAAACAGCCTGGTCAGACCTTGAGCGATCACAAGCCCAGCGTCAGGGTGACGCTGGATACGTCCAAGTTTTATGGCGAGCTGGCGTCGTTGTGCGGCGCGTGGCCCAGCAAAATCAAGGGCTTGCCGCAATGAACTCCACCGATAAAGTATTCGGATTTATTGAATTGGTGCCACCTCAGATCGGCGGGGCGGGTACACTTCGTTTACTGGAAATTTCTTTCAAGAGGTGTACCAATGCGCGCAATAATGGGATCCCGGAGGGTCAGGCAGTCGATCGCTTGTGGTTTTGCAGCGGGGCTGCTAGTGCTGAGCAGTGCAGCGAATGGCGCAGCGCTGCTGGAAATGACGGATCTCAGTAAGTCTGGGGAGAAGAAAACTGTGCCGATCAATTCCGAAGAGCCAATGTTATTCAATATCGAATTTTTCAGCGGCTGGTCGCATTGCGAGGTCGCCACTGGCACCCATGTCGCGACAAAACAAACCCATGCATGGTTGCGCTGTTTCGGCGTGGACGATACGCAGGTTGGGATGGTCTGTCAGGGCAATGAAAAACAAACCATCGTGCTTGGCCACAAGGACAACAATCCGAAGCGCGGCTCACTGTCGCTGATATGTCGCAGCGAGTGATCGTTTTTCAGGTCACTTTGTTTACGATCGACGATCGGCCGCTTGCTGAGCCAATGCAGCATGACGTTTGAAATCCAGCCGGTACTCGCTCGGCGGCACCCAGCCATGCTTTCTCCAGTGGTGCTGTACATCGGTGCCTCGCAACCAATGATGACGCGGGTCTGACCCGGCGAGATTCGTGTTCTGTTCATCCAGTATGTAGTGCATCAGATGGCTCCTGCAGAATGGTTGGACGTGCACAGAGCGATACCGCTCATGGCTGTATAAATATACAGTATTTTGCCGGCATGCTGTCCAGTTTTGTCATTATTGCCTTTTACATAATTCAGAAAGCGAACTGCTCCTCGTTTCCCATCGCTGGGGTGTTTGGGGTGTTCGCGTGCCATTTGATCTGGCACAGTTGCCCCAAGGCATCCCGCGGGCTACAGTTTGGTGAATTTTCCAGCGCAACGATCCCTCTGGATGGCGTCACCTGTCATCGTTGAATTCTTTCTCGAAAGTCTGGTGTGAAACTCGCCCTGTTTTCCGATCTGCACGCCAATCTCCCGGCGTTCGACGCCTGCCTTGCGCACGCGCGTGAGCAAGGCATGGACCGCATGGCGATTCTGGGTGATCTGGTGGGCTATGGTCCGCACCCGAGCGGGGTAGTAGAGCGCTGCCGCGAGTTGCAGCGCGCCGGCGCGATCGTCTTGCGAGGCAATCACGATAGCTTTCGACTGACCCCATTACCGACCGGCTCGACCTGGGCAGACATGACTAGTCACTGGACGCGCAATCATCTCGACGGTGGACAGCGCGAATGGTTGGAGCAGTTGCCGCTGACCGAGCGTATTGACAGCGTTTTCCTCGTTCACGCTACCGCTGAGGCACCAGAGAAGTGGCATTACGCGCTGGATGAACGGCTCGCTTCGCGCAGTCTGGATGCCGCGACTCGGCATCCAGACGTTCGGTATGTGTTCGGCGGTCATGTGCATGAACAGTCTCTGTTCTATCGCGGTAGCGGTCGCAGCCTGATGCGCTTCGTACCCAAGGCTGGCGTTGCCATACCGGTGGGACCGCATCGCTATTGGCTAGCAACGGTGGGGTCGGCTGGCCAACCGCGCGATGGCGACACGCGTGCCAACTATGCGCTACTTGATCTGGGCGAGCAAAAGCTCATTTTTCATCGTGTCGCTTACGATCACCTGTCGGTTGCGCGCGAGATGCGCGCAATAGGCTTGCCCGAAGCGCTAGCCACGCGTCTGGAGAATGGGCGATGACGCGACTGCAGCCGGGCAGCGAGCTGGATGGATTTCGTATCGGACCGCTGATGCATGCGGGAGCCATGGCGCGTATTTATGACGTCAGCTATGCAGACGGACGAGAAGCGCCATTCCCGATGGTGATGAAAGTACCGCTGATGCGCGAAGGAGATGGCGGCGAGAACATCGTAGGCTTCGAGATCGAGCATCAGATGTTGCAAGTGCTGCACGGCAGCTATGTGCCACGCTTTGTCGCCGCCGGTGATCTGGGACGTGTGCCGTATCTGGTAATGGAGAGACTCTCAGGCATCACGCTCGAGACTTGGATAAACCAAAATGTAAACGCGCATGAGCCAATTCATCTGGAGCCCGTCACGCGCTTGGGTGTCAAGCTGGCGCAAGCGGTCCACAGTCTGCATCAGCAGAATGTCTGCCATCTTGATCTGAAGCCTGCGAATGTGATGATCACGGATGAAGATCGCGTGGTGCTGCTGGATTTCGGGCTGTCCTTTCATGCGGATTATCCTGACCTAATGGCCGAAGAATTCCGCAAGGCGGTCGGATCACCCGCCTGGATAGCGCCCGAGCAGGTGGTCGGCACGCGTGGCGATCCGCGCAGCGATGTGTTTGCTCTAGGTGTAATGCTCTATGAGATGGCGACGGGTGAGCTGCCTTTTGGGTATCCCACCACCAATGGTGGCTTGCGCCAGCGGCTATGGATGAGCCCGCGGCCGCCGCGCGCATGGCGCGCTGATCTTCCGGAATGGCTGCAAGAGGTTATTTTGCGTTGCCTGGAGCCGCAGGCAAATGAGCGCTATCCGTCTGCAGCGCACCTGATGTTTGATCTGCGCAATCCGGGTCAGGTGAACATCACTGAACGCGGCAAGCGCATAAAAGGGCGGGGTTTTTGGTGGCACTGTCGGCAGTGGGTTCGTGCAGCCGGCATGCAGTATGAGCCCAGTCCTTTGCCGTTACAGCAGATCTCAGAAGTGCCCATCGTAATGGTCGCGGTACCGAACGAGGATGTCAGCGATCTAACGATGTATGCGCTTCGCCAGGCAACCGCCCGCTCCCTGGGAAATCGTCCTGGTGCGCGGCTCGCGGTGGTAACGGTGGTGAACCCGGGCATTACCGGGAGCGCACAGAGCCGCAGCGAGACCTGGATGCAGCGTCAGCATTTATCTGCGTTTCGCAAATGGACGGATGGCCTCGATCTTTCGGGCCATCAGGTGTCGTTTCATGTGCTCGAATCTGGTGATGCTGCACAAGCCCTGTTGCGCTATGCGGAGGGGAACAACGTCAGTCTGATCATCATGGGTGCGGCCACGCATGGCCTGTCGATGCAGCGTTTCGTGATGACCGTGCCGATCCGAGTCGCGATGCACGCGCCTTGCACAGTGATTCTGGTAAAAGAACCATTTCCGTTTTTGCAGCTGGGGGGCGCTGACTAAATCCATGTTTAACGGCGAGCTAGCGATGCCGAGTCCCCCAACATCATGGGCTCGTCACAATTAATTCGGCTGAAAAAAAGTTTCTGTTTTTATTCAATCAGCGCCTCCTTCGCTGAGGTGGAGGCATCTGAATGAATCACGCCTGCCACACCCCGTATCCTGCCTCGCGCAGCCTGATCGCGAGATCCACTTCCATATATTGCGCATCCTCGTAGGGCATAGGGTTGTGTTCCTCGTACAGCTCGGGTAGCAGTTGCAACCCATAGTCCTGCACAAAACGGTTCGACTGTATTCCGGCCTTGTGCCGGTCAAACCTCAGATCCGGGTCCAGTCCGGTCATTCCCACGTAGACGCAAGGCTTGCCGGGCTGATAGTCCGGATTGGCGCGCTTGAACTTTGGCTCGTAAAGGACGTCCCTCGAGAGCTCGATGACGTAGACGAAATGACGTTCGCGAAGCTTCATGCAGTCGGGACAGGGGGTGATTTACAGCCGCCAGTGTAGCGTCAGCCATCGCTCCACCTTATAGGCAATAAATCACATATTGACAGTCAGGCTGACCAGGCCGAATATCCGCGTAAACAAAGGAATAGAGCTTATGCAGATAGAGCCTATAGGCTTTGTAATGCATAATTAGCCGCTTACCGGGGGAGCCCATGCGCGATGCCGACCACGTCGATACCCTCGACGCCATCATTGACCACTATGCCGGAGTGGAAGGAGCGCTCCTTCCAGTTCTGCATGCGATCCAGTCTGCCGAGGGCCACGTACCGGCCAGCGCGGTGCCGCGTATTGCTGACCGGCTCAATCTATCTCGCGCCGAGGTGCACGGGGTGATCAGTTACTACCACCACTTCCGCGATAAACCAGCCGGGAAGGTCGTTGTACAGATCTGCCGAGCGGAAGCTTGTCAGGCTGTCGGCGGGGATGCGTTTGCTGCGGAAGCGGCAAAGGCGCTGGGTTGTGAATTTCATCAGACCACCTCGGACGGATCAGTGACGCTGGAACCAGTGTACTGCCTCGGTCAGTGCGCGTGTGGGCCATCGGTAATGATCAATGATGATGTCCATGCGAGGATGAATGCAGAACGCTTGAAGCGTCTTGTTGATCGGGCAAGGAGCAAGCCATGAGTATTCGGGTCTTGGTTCCGCGTGATTCCACCGCGCTGGCCCTGGGAGCGAATGAGGTCGCCGAGGCCATTGCGCGCGAGGCTGCGGCGCGCAAGATCGATATCCAGCTCGTTCGCAACGGCTCGCGCGGCATGTTTTGGCTGGAGCCGCTGGTCGAGGTCGAGATCGATGGCGAGCGACTGGCCTTTGGTCCGGTCGGTGAAGATGATGTGGCCTCTTTGTTCGACGCAGACTTCATTCTTGGCAAGCCGCATCCACTCTTTCTGGGTAAGACAGAGGAAATTCCTTTTCTCAAAAATCAGGAGCGGCTGACCTTTGCCCGTATCGGTGTCACTGATCCACGCTCACTTGATGATTATCTTTCGCATGAAGGTTATGCTGGCCTGGAGCGCGCGCTGTCGATGACGCAAGAGCAGATCGTGCAGCAAGTCACGGAGTCGGGACTGCGCGGCAGGGGAGGTGCGGCTTTTCCTACCGGGATCAAATGGAACACGGTGCGCACCACTCAGGCAGCACAGAAATACATCGTCTGTAATGCCGATGAGGGTGATTCGGGCACTTTCTCTGATCGCATGGTGATGGAAGACGATCCTTCATGCTGATCGAAGGCATGACGATTGCTGGTCTGGCCGTGGGTGCGACCAAGGGCTACATTTATGTGCGTTCGGAATATCCACATGCAATCGCAGCGCTGAATGATGCCATCGCGACAGCAGAGGCTGCAGGTTATCTTGGCAAAAATCTCTGCGGTTCGGGCAAGGCCTTTGACCTGGAGGTACGCGTCGGCGCGGGGTCCTATGTGTGCGGCGAAGAAACCGCCCTGTTGGAAAGCATCGAGGGCAAGCGTGGCATCGTCCGTGCGAAACCGCCACTGCCCGCGATCGCTGGTCTATTCGGCAAACCGACGGTCATCAACAATGTGATCTCGCTGGCGACGGTGCCTATCATCCTCGCGCGTGGTGCAGATTTTTATCGCGACTACGGCATGGGCCGCTCGCGTGGCACCCTGCCTATCCAGCTAGCGGGCAATATCCGACAGGGTGGTCTGGTCGAGAAAGCCTTTGGTGTCACGCTGCGCGAGATGCTGTACGACTTCGGTGGCGGTACTCACAGTGGTCGGCCAATCCGCGCGGTGCAGGTTGGCGGCCCACTAGGCGCTTATTTGCCCGAATCTCAGTTCGACACGCCGCTCGACTACGAGGCCTTTCTCGCGCTGGGCGGTACGCTCGGTCACGGCGGGATCGTGGTGTTCGACGATAGCGTGAACATGTTGAAGCAGGCACGCTATGCGATGGAATTTTGCGCGGTCGAATCCTGCGGCAAATGCACACCATGCCGCATTGGTTCAACCCGCGGCAAAGAAGCACTTGACAAGGTGATTGCGGGCGAGGACCGAGAGCAGCAGATCCATCTGGTGCGGGATCTGTGTGACCTGATGCTCAATGGCTCGCTGTGCGCGATGGGTGGGATGACGCCTTACCCCGTGCTGTCCGCGATGGACCATTTCCCTGAAGACTTCGGTATTAGCCACACCAGTGACAAAAACTCTTCCGCCAAGGAGGCTGCATGAACTCGCTCAACGACATTGACTATGGCACGCCCCGCCGTGAATCGGCCGACACCGTAACGCTGGAAATTGACGGCATTTCGGTGACGGTACCCAAGGGCACGTCAGTGATGCGCGCCAGTACCGAGGCAGGCATTAATGTGCCGAAGCTGTGTGCGACAGACACATTAGAAGCCTTTGGCTCATGCCGTGTCTGTCTGGTGGAGATCGAAGGTCGCAAGGGTTATCCGGCATCTTGCACCACACCTGCCGAAAATGGCATGAGGGTGAAGACTCAGACAACGAAACTGGCCGACATACGGCGCGGGATGCTGGAGCTGTATATCTCCGATCATCCGCTTGATTGCCTGACTTGTCCGACGAATGGTAATTGTGAACTGCAGGATGTCGCTGGCTTGGTCGGGTTACGAGAGGTGCGTTACGGCTACAAAGGAGAGAATCATCTCGAGTTGAAGAAGGATGAATCGAATCCGTATTTCACCTACGACCCGTCAAAATGCATCGTCTGTAATCGCTGTGTGCGTGCCTGCGAAGAGACGCAGGGCACCTTCGCGCTGACGATCAATGGTCGCGGCTTCGAGTCGCGCGTGGCAGCCGGACAGAATGAAGCCTTCATGGAATCCGAGTGCGTGTCCTGCGGCGCCTGTGTGCAGGCTTGCCCGACCGCGACGCTGACCGAAAAAACCGTCATACGCATTGGTCAGGCTGAGCACAGCAAGATCACTACCTGCGCCTACTGCGGTGTGGGTTGTGGGTTCAAGGCGGAGATGAAGGGCAGTGAGGTTGTACGAATGGTGCCGTGGAAAGATGGCAAAGCCAATCATGGTCATTCCTGTGTCAAGGGACGCTTTGCGTGGGGCTACGCGACGCACAAGG
>JBEGNF010000103.1:0-6903 GCA_041182625.1 Pseudomonadota bacterium
GTCGGTCACGAACCCCGCGTTGCGCAATTCTTCCCAGCTACGGCCGAAGCCGGCGGCCTGGGCCACCCAGAGGATGATCTGCAGGTCGCGCAGACCGCCCGGACTTTCCTTGAGGTTCGGCTCCAGGCTGTAGGGCGTGTTTTCGTATTTCACATGACGCTGGCGCAGCTCCAGCACTTTGGCCTGAAAAAACGCGCGGGGATCCATCGCGCGCGCGTATTTCTCGCGAAGTGTGTTGAACAGCGTGCGGTTGCCGCAGATGAGTCGCGCCTCGAGCAGACTGGTCTGAACCGTGATGTCGGCAGCCGACTCAGTCAGACATTCGTCGACGGTGCGTATGCTGTGGCCGATCTCGAGACCGAGATCCCACAGCATCTGCACCAGTTGCTCGAGCTTGTCGCGCAACGCATCATCGGGTGCGGATGGCAATAGCACCAGCAGATCAACATCGGAGTACGGAAAAAGTTCACCCCGTCCGTAGCCGCCGACGGCGACTAGCGCGGTGTTGGCGGGCATGCTGAAGTTCTTCCAGGCGCTCACCATCACCTGATCGGTGAACTGCCGCAGGCGCTTGAGCAGTCGCTCTGGCTTGGGGTCTTGCGGGTAGTTGCTGACGATGGAGCGCCGGCCTTCGCGCAGCTGCTCGCGCAGCGCACGCGCGAGCGAGGCTGTATCAGGCGAGGGCCGCAACGCTGCCGGCATGCTGTTCACGGATGAAGGCGGGCGGTGCTGGCATGGCTGGCGAAATGGTCAGCACTTCGAAACCGGTCTCCGTGACCAGCACGGTGTGCTCCCATTGCGCAGACAGGCTGCGGTCACGTGTCTTGATGGTCCAGCCATCGCCCATTTCGCGGATCTCACGACGACCCGCATTGATCATGGGCTCGACGGTGAAGATCATGCCGGCTTCCAGCTTGGCGAGCGTGCCGGGGCGGCCATAGTGAAGCACCTGCGGCTCTTCATGAAAGACCTTACCTATCCCGTGGCCACAAAATTCGCGCACAACAGAAAAGCCAGCATCTTCTGCATACTGCTGAATCACATGGCCGATATCGCCCAGATGGGCGCCGGGACGAATCTTGGCAATGCCTAGCCACATGCATTCATAGGTGATCTCTGCGAGCCGCCTGGCCAGAATCGATGGCTCGCCGACGAAGAACATGCGGCTGGTATCGCCGTGGTACCCATCCTTGATGACGGTAATGTCGATATTGATCACATCGCCGAGCTTGAGCACCTTGTCGCCGGGGATGCCGTGGCAGACCACATCATTCACCGAGGTACAGATCGATTTCGGGTAAGGCGTGTAGCCGGGCGGGCAGTAGTTGAGCGGGGCCGGGATGGCCTGCTGTACGTTCACCATGTAGTCATGGCACAGCCGGTCGAGCTCGGCGGTGCTGACACCCGCCTTCACATGAGGCGCGATGAAGTCGAGGACTTCGGCCGCTAGGCGGCCGGCGACGCGCATGCCCTCAATGTCTTCGGGGGTCTTGATGGATATGGAGCCCATGGGGGAATTCTCTGCCGCCGCTCAGTCAGCGCCGGGGTAGACCTAAAGCGCCGATTATAGTCGAGCCAGCGTCCGGGGTCGGACGGGCTTGCCGGGTTTGTAAAACACGCTGGAAATCGGTTAGAATCGCGGGTTGACCGGGAACGTTTGCGTGTTGCCCTGCAATGCCGAGCGTTTTCGTTCGATCAGTTGAGTATTTAGTTAAATTTTTGAAAATCGCGAGCCTGTGCCTCCAAGGGTGCCCTCAGACAGCGGCCATCAAGCCGCCCTCGGGGTCGCTGGCCAGGCTCCAGACCCAACCCTGGAGAGCTCTACATGTCAGTCACCATGCGTGAAATGCTGGAAGCCGGTGTCCATTTCGGTCACCAGACCCGCTTCTGGAACCCCAAGATGGCCCAGTACATTTTTGGTCATCGCAACAAGATTCATATTGTCAACCTGGAAAAGACCATGGTCATGTTCCAGGAAGCCACCAAGTACATCCGCCAACTGTCCGCCAACCGCGGCACCATCCTGATGGTAGGTACCAAGCGTCAGGCGCGCGACATCATCGCTGCCGAAGCACAGCGCGCGGGTGTTCCTTTTGTCGACCAGCGCTGGCTGGGCGGCACGCTGACCAACTTCAAGACCATCAAGACCTCGATCAAGCGCCTGAAAGAAATGGAAGCTGCGGTCGCCGATGGCTCGGTCGACAAGATGACCAAGAAAGAAGCGCTGATGTTCCACCGCGAGCTCGACAAGCTGCAGAAAGCCATTGGCGGCATCAAGGACATGAACGGCGTGCCAGACGCGATTTTCGTGATCGACGTCGGCTACCACAAGGGCGCCATTACCGAGGCGGCCAAGCTGGGTATTCCTGTAATTGGCGTGGTCGACACCAACCACTCCCCGAACGGCGTCACCTATGTGATCCCAGGTAACGATGATTCATCCAAAGCGATTACCCTGTATGCGCGCGGCATTGCCGACGCCATCCTGGAGGGCCGCGCGAACTCCGTGAAAGATATCGTCGAGTCAGTCAAAGGCGGTGCAGACGAATTCGTCGAGGTCGATCAGGCCTGATTGCCTCGATGCCAGTTGCGGTTGACCGCGACGGAAAAACGGGGGCAACAATGGTTCGCCCCTTTTTTTCGGGAATTGAATACCGGATGGCAGCATCGCCATCCACAGTTTAGGAGAGAAGAATGGCAGCAATTACCGCAGCAATGGTGGGTGAGCTTCGCGCAAAGACCGATGCACCCATGATGGAGTGCAAAAAAGCACTGACCGAGGCCGATGGCGACATGGCCCGCGCGGAAGAGATCCTCCGGGTCAAGCTGGGCAGCAAGGCATCGAAGGCCGCTTCGCGGATCACCGCCGAAGGCGTGGTGGCCGCACATATCGCCGGTGGCGTGGGCGCGCTGGTTGAGGTCAACTGCGAAACTGACTTCGTGTCCAAGAATGACGATTTCCTGAAGTTCTCATCCGACATCGCCAAGCTGGTCGCCGAGAAGAACCCCGCCGATGTGTCGGCTCTGTCCGCGCTGCCGCTGGATGGCAAGACCGTCGAAGAGATTCGCACTGCGTTGATCGGCAAGATCGGCGAGAACATGTCGATACGCCGCTTCCAGCGTTTCCAGACCTCTGGCAAGCTGACCTCTTATCTGCACGGCACACGCATTGGCGTGATGGTTGAATTCGAAGGCAGCGACGAGCAAGTCGGCAAGGATGTGGCGATGCACATTGCCGCGATGAAGCCGGTGGCGTTGTCGTCTGATCAGGTGCCTGCCGATCTGATCGAGAAAGAGCGCTCGGTCGCCAAGCTCAAGGCGGAAGAGTCTGGCAAGCCTGCCGATATCGCCGCGAAGATGGTCGAGGGCTCGGTACAAAAATATCTGAAGGAGGTCTCGCTATTCGATCAGGCTTTCGTGAAGAACGACAAGCAGACCGTGCAGCAGATGCTGAAGGCTGCCAACACGACGGTGAAGGCTTTCACCATGTTCGTGGTTGGCGAAGGCATCGAGAAAAAGCAGGATGATTTTGCAGCGGAAGTGGCGGCGCAGGTGGCCGCCGCGAAGCAGGGCTGATCTACTTCAACAACGGGCCTCACGGCCCGTTTTTTTAAGGTCAGCACAGAGGCAGTAGCGAGCGCAAGCAGCCGGTAAAATATCGGCGGGTGCGACAGCATCACAGAAAAACCGAGTCATCAGGGAGCAATGCATATGACGTCACCGGCCTACAAGCGCGTCCTTTTGAAACTCTCCGGCGAAGCCCTGATGGGCGAGGATGCGTATGGCATTAATCGCGCGACGATCGAGCGCATGGTGGCCGATGTTTCAGAAGTGGCCAAGCTGGGCATCGAGGTGGCGATCGTCATCGGTGGTGGCAACATCTTCCGGGGGGTCGCGCCCGGTGCGCAGGGTATGGACCGCGCGACGGCCGATTACATGGGTATGCTGGCTACTGTGATGAATTCGCTGGCACTGGCCGATGCGATGCGCCAGGCCGGCATGACCGCGCGAGTCATGTCCGCTATCGGCATCGAGCAGGTGGTCGAGCCCTATGTGCGTCCCAAGGCGCTGCAATACCTTGAAGAGGGAAAAATCGTTGTCTTCGCAGCGGGCACGGGTAATCCTTTCTTTACCACCGATACCGCAGCGGCATTGCGCGGCGCCGAGATCGGCGCCGAAGTTGTGCTCAAGGCGACCAAGGTCGATGGCGTCTACAGTTCTGACCCGAAGAAAGACGCGGCAGCGACGCGCTACACAACGATCACTTTCGACGAGGCGATCGCAAAACATTTGCAGGTCATGGACGCGACCGCGTTTGCGCTGTGCCGCGACCAGAAGCTACCGATACGCGTATTCTCGATCACCAAGCCGGGCGCCCTCAAGCGCGTGGTGCTGGGCGAAGACGAGGGCACTCTCGTTCACGTATGACCCCGATCACGCATTCATGAACACATCATCCGCCGCACTGAATCACAGGAGAGCAGCATGACTGTCGCCGACGTCAAAAAGAACACCGAGCAGAAAATGCAAAAGTCCATCGAGACCCTGAAGGGCAACCTGGCCAAGGTGCGCACGGGGCGCGCCCATCCTGGCATGCTCGATCATATTCAGGTCGATTACTACGGCACGCCGACCCAGATCGCGCAGGTGGCGAACGTGACGCTGCTCGATGCGCGCACGCTAGGCGTGCAGCCGTGGGAAAAGAAAATGCTCGCTGTCGTTGAAAAGGCGATCCGTGAATCCGATCTGGGTCTGAATCCGTCCACGCAGGGCGATCTGATACGCGTTCCTACGCCGCCGCTCACCGAAGAGCGCCGCAAGGAGATGGTCAAGCTCGTCAAGAGCGAAGCCGAAGATGGCAAGATTGCGATCCGAAATATTCGCCGCGACGCCAACGAGGTACTGAAAAAACTGTTGAAAGACAAAACGATCTCGGAAGACGATGAGCGTCGCGCTCAGGATGACGTGCAAAAGCTCACCGACAAATTCGTTGCCGAAGTCGACAAGCTGGTCGCCGAAAAAGAAAAAGAGATCCTGACAGTCTGAGTCAACCCGCCCCGGCGCGAAAGCGTTGGGTTTGTTCCCTTTTTCTGTGCGTCCGCCCATGACACGATCGAGCTCCACGCAGGACATCCCCGAAGCTGCGCTGATCCCCAACCATGTGGCCATCATCATGGATGGCAACGGACGCTGGGCGACGTCGCGTTACCTGCCGCGCGTGGCCGGACATGCAAAAGGTGTCGAGGCGGTACGTGGCATCGTCAAGGCCTGTGTATCGCGCGGCATCAGTTACTTGACGCTCTTTGCATTCAGCTCCGAGAACTGGCGGCGTCCGGCCGAAGAAGTCTCGCTGCTGATGCGATTGTTTTCGACTGCACTCGAGCGCGAGGTCAGCCGCATGCACGCTAACGGCATACGGCTGCGCATTGTCGGCGACCTGAGCCGTTTTGATCCCAAGCTGCAGCATCAGATCGCCGATGCCGAGGCGCGCACGGCGGGCAATGAGCGTCTCACGCTGACAATCTGCGCGAACTACGGCGGCCGTTGGGACATGCTGCAGGCGATGAACAAGGCGGCGGCAATGCGACCCGGCATCACGGAATTCACCGAGCAGGATATTGCGCCGCATCTGGCGATGGCGCACGCGCCCGAGCCCGATCTGTTTATACGCACGGGGGGCGAGCAGCGCATCTCCAACTTCCTTCTCTGGCAGTTGGCGTACACCGAGCTCTACTTCACCGATGCCTATTGGCCTGATTTCAATGCCGCGTCGTTGGACGAGGCAATCCTCTCGTATCAGCAGCGCGAGCGGCGCTTCGGTCGCACCAGCGCGCAGCTGATCGAGGTTAGGAAAGCCTCCTGATGCTCAAGCAGCGTGTGTTGACGGCCGTGGCCCTGTTGGCGTTGCTAGCGGTTGTTCTTGGTTCACAATCGATGATGGCGTTTCGCCTGACACTAGCGGTATTTTTCGCTGCCGCTTGCTGGGAGAGTTGTCGGTTGCTGAAGATCCGATGGGCGATTCCCCTGAGCGCGCTGGGCGGTCTTGTGTTGCTGCTGATGCTGGCGAGCCCGGAGCGCGACTGGACATCGCTGGCTTTGCTGTGCGTATTGATCTGGGCATTGCGCTTTGCCCCCGCGCTGAAGTTCGGCTTGCCCGATGCAGAAGGTGTGCGCGGCCTGCTGTTTGCTACGGTGTTTTTCATTGCGCTGTTCGGTTGTTTTGTCTCGATGGCAGAACTGTTGCAGCGCTCACCGATGTTTCTGGTCTCTGCGATGGCCGTCGTCTGGGTCGCGGATATTGGTGCGTATTTCGCAGGGCGCGCTTTCGGCAAGCGCAAGCTGGCACCGACGATCTCTCCCGGCAAGAGCTGGGAAGGTGTACTGGGCGGCTGGCTCGCGGTGCTGGTACTCGGGGCGTCGTCGTCTTTCAGTCCATGGTTGGAATCCAGCTTTGCCGTCGTGCTGCAACAGCGCGTTGGCTGGGCGCTGTGGGTTGTTTTGATGAGTGTGCTGGTCGCAGCCAGCGTAATCGGCGATTTGTTCGAATCGCTGATGAAGCGGCGCGCCGGCGTGAAAGACAGCAGCCAGTTATTGCCCGGGCATGGCGGTGTCCTTGATCGCATTGATGCGCTAGTGCCGGTGATGCCGCTGGCACTGTTGCTGGCCGGCCGGGCCTGATACCAAACCACGAATTCACTATGCAGTCCATCACCATACTCGGCGCAACAGGATCGATCGGCGTGTCAACGCTGGATGTGGTGGCGCGACACCCGGGCGGGGATCACACGATTTTCATTGGCGAGGTGGAAAAAATTCGCGATGATGTGACGCGCGCACCTCTCGTTTATTTCGGCGGCGAGTATTGTTTTGTGACTCCAGCACAGACCAAGGATGCCCCATGAA
>JBEGNF010000104.1:0-695 GCA_041182625.1 Pseudomonadota bacterium
TCAATGGGCGGGCGAACTGCTCGAACGTGTCGGACAGGATGATCAACTGAGTCCGTTCCCGTATCGCCGCCACGAAGTCGACGGCACCGGGCAGGGGATCGAGTCCCCCGATGACGTCCTCGATCAAGGACATGGTGAGACCCTCGCGATCGAGGATGTCGATGCGGTAGCGCATCAACTTGTCGTAGTCGGGCTCCTCACGGGTGGTGCGGCGCAATTCCGGGAGTCCCGTGCGTTCGGCCACGGCGACCCATATTTCGGGAACCAGGACCCCCTCGAGATCGAGACACACGAGATTCTGGCTGGGCTGCCGGGCGATGCTCACCCGGACATTCTGGCATCGGACTCCGGTGAAAGTCATTGTCACGATGCACGGCCCGGATTCGCTTGGTTGATCGTGGACCGGATCTCGTCGTCGACACCCATGGATGTAGTAGAGATGAGCCATGGCGGTCGGGCGTGTCCAACCCTGAGAACCTTCCGGTGCCCGCGGAATGGACCCTGCGGGAGCAGTCGGGTCAGATTCTGCAGTGGGTCTGCGGAGACGAGGCGCTTCGGTGGTGTGCCCGTTGCTGTCGTCGATTCGGCTTGCCCGACGACATGGCCGGTGACGTCCGGTCGGCATCATGGATCCGACTCCAGCGCGCCCTCGAACGCCGACAGCGCCCGCTCGAGAACATGTCCACCATCGACGC
>JBEGNF010000104.1:733-7142 GCA_041182625.1 Pseudomonadota bacterium
GAGAACACCGCGATCGACTTCGGGCGTTCGGTTCGGCGACGAGCCGAAACGGTGGCTCTGATGGACGGCGAGGGCGAGATCGTCGCGGAGAACCGGACGATCCCTCTCGCCGAAAGTCGGCTTGCGTTGGAGGATCTGCGACGTACGGTCGTCACGATCGCCCGTGATGGGGTGTCGTGCGCCGGTTGTCCGGCCAATGTCGTTCTCGCGTCGGCATTGTGGGTGATCAACGCGCAGATTCAGGGGGACAACGGGACGCTCTCGGAAATGCTCTACGAGTCGTTGCAGGCGGTGGACACGGCTTTCCCGGAGAATCGCGGTGATGCCGCTCGTCAGCGCAAGTCGAGATGTGGTCGTTGCGTGGTGGCGCTCTTGCGATCGGCGATCGAAGTGATGGAGGCGAAGCGATGAGAGTCGTGGCTTCCTATTCCCGGACCTCGGATCGGTACGTGATCGAATTCGGAGCGCCGTCCGATTCCGTGTGCGAGGTCGAAGACACCTCCGACGACGCGACGTTGTGGCGGAACGAGAAGGGGATCGTCGAGATCGCCGCGTTGGCGCGGTGGTCGGCCTCCACGGGCCGCCTGCTTCTCGGAGACAACTGGGATCGACTCTCGTCGTTGCTCACCGCCTCGACCGAGGACGCAACTCTGACGTTCGAGGTCGAACCCGCGATGGGGCCCGACGACGGTGACGCCTCCCTGGTGCGACGTGCGCCGCGATCGGATCTCGAGGCGCCGGTGGGCGTGGGTGATCCGACCCTGGACGAACTGTTGGCCGACGGAGTTCCGCGAGCAGTCCTCGGTGCGACGGGCGATGGTGAACTACAGGGTGCGCTCGTGGCGCTGCCAGACGTCAGCGGAGCCGAGGACGTCGCTCGACCCCGTACGGCGCGAGTCGCATGGAACACCAGGACGGGCGAGATGAAGGTGGAATTCTCCGTGGTGTCGGGGCGCCGGACCCAGATGTGGGTGCGGGTGGCGCTCGGCGAATCGGGCGATCTCAGCTCGGGTTGCGCAGACTCCAATTGCTGAAGCTCGGCGAACAGCGCATCATATTCGGCATCCGGAATGATGGGGTTATCCAGAACATAGTAAGCATGCGCGTGACGGTTCAGCTCGTCGCGCAGCCATTCGGCGCGAGCGCGCGCGTCTGATGGGTCAGGCCCCTGATGCGCGGTGCCTCTGAACAGCTCGCTTTGCGACATCAGGCAAACAACCGCTGCGCACGGGGCGATCCCGGTGAAATGCCGGTCTGCTCCATCGCACCGTAGAAAGAACGAATCTGCTGCGAAATGGCAGCCAGCGATTCGTCGGTTAGCGGATGCCCTGCATCATCGACCACCGTCCCCGACAAACGATTCGCGAGCGAGCGAGCGAAGGCGGTCATGGATTTGAAGCCGTCGCGTTCGGGCGCTACCGTTGCCACGGGTAACAGCAGCGTCATCAGGCTGCTGGTATCGTCAGCCGGATTGGCATTCGTCAGCACCCAGTACAGCACGCTGCCCTCGCCGTCCTGCATCACCATGCGGCCATCAGGGCGAAGCTCCAGTCCCTGACGCTGTAGCGCAGGCCGTATGGTCGCCAGCGACCAGGGGCCTTCTTTTGCGCGTACATTGATGGACAGCTGCACATCAAACTCGTGGATCAGCTGGTACAAGCGCTTGGCCAGCGTCATGACTTCGGACATCTCCGGAAGCTCAGGCGTGGCATCAAGCTCATCGGACAACTGATTGAGCCCGGTCACCAGCTCCGAATACTCCAGCTCCGATAACGGGCCATGACGATTCGCCAGCTGCACCCCGACTTGAAGCGCATGATAGACACCCGCGACCGCGACTTTTTCCCAGTCGCCGGTCTCGGTCTCGCCAATGACTTCGACATGCTTGTTACCAACGAGCCTGAGCTTCTGAAATGCCGTCGTGATTTTTTCACCGCGCAGCGGCATCCCCAGCGCGAGCGGTATTACGCAATCGATGAAGGTATCCAGCGGAAAAGGCTTGGGCGCCGTCTCGACAAAGGGCACGCCCGCATGGCCATGAGCATCCTCGTGCCCGTCATGCTGATCGTCGGCGACACCAGACTCGCGAGCATCGAGCGCTGCGACGTCGGGACTCATGACGCCCAGCACAGGCTCCTGACGATCAGCGGTGCTTTTGGGGCCCATCAGCACATCTTCTTCCAGTGGTGAAAACGCGTTTTCCACCGAGCGTCGCGCGCGCCACTCTTGCCACTTGTTGTATGACACCACGCCCACCACAATGGCGCTGCCAATGCCGATCAGGCTCGCCTGCAACTCAGTCATTGCGCGTTCTCCGGCTTTCGTTCAAGAAATTTTCGATAACTGCTCGCGGTCTGTCGCGACCGATACTGCGTCTCGATACAAACCGCCATTGTAAGAGATGCGCATCCCTTGATTGCCGCGCCTGGGCATTTTCTGAGGTCGACGCGACTTCTCAGCATGCTCTTGCCAAATCGCATTATTGACAGATGTCAAAATCATTAGAATTTATTGTCATTAAGATAACTGCACGATCACTGCGCTCAGGAGGGCCAACCGTGCATGAAACCACCGACATCAACGACATCAAGCTGCAGAGTTTGACCATGCTGTCGCTGAAGCCCCTGGTACGCCGCTTGCGGCGCTGGTGGCTGGAGCGGACTGAAGAGCACTATTTGATGTGTGCCGCTGTCGAGCAAGCCCGCGCACGCGAGGCAGAAGAAAACGAAGCCTACTACCAAAAGCGAGCCGCGCTGGCCCGCTCTGCACTTCTGTGGGACTGAAACAAACAAACCGCTGAGGTCATCGCCTGTCTGTCGCAGTCCACTCGGCAGACGGACGAAGCCCTCAGGCCGCTTGCACCTCGGACGCGAGATTGGCAGCGGCCTCCATGTCGACTGCAACGATGCGGGATACGCCCTGCTCTTGCATGGTCACACCAATCAGCTGCTGCGCCATCTCCATCGCGATCTTGTTGTGGGTAATGAACAGGAACTGGGTCTGCGCGGTCATGCGCTTGACCATCGTGCAGAAACGCTCGGTGTTGGAGTCGTCCAGCGGCGCATCCACCTCGTCCAGAAGACAGAACGGTGCCGGATTAAGCTGGAAGATCGAGAACACCAGCGCGGTCGCCGTCAGGGCCTTTTCGCCACCTGACAACAGATGAATCGTCGCATTCTTTTTGCCCGGCGGCTGGGCCATCACCTGCACGCCTGAATCCAGAATCTCTTCGCCAGTCATCACCAGCTTCGCATTGCCACCGCCGAACAGCTCGGGGAACAGTTGACCGAAATGATGATTGACCTTGTCAAAGGTATCTTGCAGCAGACCACGGGTCTCCATGTCGATCTTTTGGATCGCGTCTTCCAGCGTCGTGATCGCTTCGGTCAGGTCAGCATTCTGCGCATCGAGGAAATTCTTGCGCTCCGAAGCCTGCGCAAGTTCGTCCAGCGCTGCCATATTGACCGGGCCCAGCGCATTGATCTGATTCGTCAGGCGGGTTACCTCGCCTTGTAAATAAGACGGACGCATGTCGTCAGTCAGTTTCTCCGCGAGCGCTGCTTCGTCCACCTCGGCCTCGGCCAGGTGCTGCGCAAACTGCTCCTGGTTCAGACGAGCCGCCTGCTCCTTCAGCTGCAATTCAACGATGCGATCGCGCATTGGTTGCTGTGCGCGCTCGGCGGCCATTTTGGCTTCTTCCTGTCCGCGCATACGCTGCGTCAGCTGATCCAGCTCGTGACGCGCATTCGCCAGCGCGGCTTCCTGCTCGCTGCGTCGCTCCAGCAGGCTCTGCAATCCAGCCTGTGCCGCCTGGTCATCCAGTGATTCCAACTCAAGCTGGCCCTGCTCCATGCTGGCAAAGAGTTGCGCGGATTGCTCGAGCGCTGTCGTGATGCTGCGCTTGAGTTCTTCGATGCGGTTTTCCTGCGAACGCTTGGCGAACTCGGCCTGCTGCGCGGCCAGCTCCAGCTCGCGCAGAGCGTCGCGTGCCTGATTGAGCTTTTGCTCATGCTCCAGAAAAACGGTCTGACCGTCTTCATGCTTTTCCTGCACCTCACCCAGCTCCACATCCAGCTGCTCCAGGGCCATCTCGGCTTCCTGACGGATCTGGTTCTGCTCGGCTTCTTGTGCGGCGATCTCGGCAAGGTCGGTGTCGATCTGCGTGCTACGCTGACTGATACGCTCGATCACTTCATTCTGGCGCAACAGATCCATTTGCAGCGCATGCAGCGAATCGGTGAGCGATGCGACCTGGCGGGTGAGTTCTTCCAGCTTCTGCGTGCCCTGCGTGAGCGCTGCATCGGCCTGCACCGAGCGCTGACGCGCCTCGTCGGCGAGCAGCTGCTGGGCTTTGACCTGACGACCCAAATTGTCGATCTCTTGCTGGCGTGCCAGCATGCCGTCCTGTTCAGAGTCGGTCGCATAAAAACGTACCGACAGCTTGCTGATCAGATGGCCCTGCTTGGTGACGAAGCAGCCACCCGCCGGCAGACGCGAACGGTCCGCCATGGCCGCAGTCGAATCGTCGGCAACATACACGTTATGCAGCCAATCCTGCATCAGCGCGCGCAGGCCAGGATCGTTCAGCTGCAGCAGCGACAGCAGCGGCTTGAGCCCGGAAGCGGCACCCTCCGTACTGGCAGCCGTGCCCGACAAGGAGAATAGTGACAGCTTGGCGGGGGGCGCATCACTGAAGAAGGCCTTCGCCCAATCCAGATTCGAGACCTCCAGAGCGCCCGTGCGTTCACGCAGCACGGACTCAAGGGCGTTTTCCCAGCCGGCCTCAATCTGCAGTTTCTGCCAAAGACGTGGCA
Source organism: Pseudomonadota bacterium (assembly GCA_041182625.1). GTDB lineage: Bacteria > Pseudomonadota > Gammaproteobacteria > Burkholderiales > Burkholderiaceae_D > Pernthalerella. The sequence continues at coordinate 5,548 of JBEGNF010000104.1, forward strand.
GCTTGCCGAGCTCATGCTTTTCCAGCCAGGGCGCGACTTTGCCCTCGGCTTGCAAGCTATCCTGCAATTGCTTCAAGGTGGCGAGACGGGATTCAAGCTGCGCATGCGCGGCGTTCTGCCGGATCGCCTGCTCTTGCGCATCGCGACGCTCCTGCTCCAGCATGGGCTGTCGCTGACGGGCGTCTTCGAGGGCAGCCGTCGCTGATTCCTGCTGCGCCCGCTTCTCTTCGACCTGTGCTTTCAGTTCTGATTGTTGATGGGTGTCGGGCAGCGACATGCCGCCTTTTTCCTGCTGCAGACGCTCGCGGCGCTGTGTCAGGCTGGCGAGAATATTCGATGCATTGCGCTGGTTCGAAGATTCGAGTTCGATGCGTTGCTGCACCTGCATGATGCGCGAACGCGATTCGGTACTGGCCATCTGCGCCGCGCGCCAGGCTTCTTCGAGTGCGGGCATCTCGGCTTCTTTGTGCTCGACTGCCTGCCTTGCCTCAGCGACGCGGCCTGCATGGGCTTCCAGCTCGGCTTCAGCCTGGGATAGCTCATCCTGAAACTGCGTACCCTGACGCTGCCACTGATCACGCTGCGCGGACAGCGAGCTCAGTTGTGTCTGCAATCGAGAGCGTGACTCGATCACGAACTTGATTTGCGCTTCCAGGCTGCCGATCTCGGAGTTCGTCTGGTACAGCGCGCCCTGCGCCTGATGCATGCGGTCACCCGACGCATAGTGCGCCTGACGCATGTGCTCAAGCTCGGTTTCAATATGGCGAAGCTTGGCTGTCTGCTCTTCCAGATCGGTCTGCGATTTCTCTATGTCGCGAAGGAATTTTTCCTGCTCGCTCCTGGCTTCATTACGGCGCAGCAGCCATAGCAGTCTCTGTTTTTCTTCTTGCTCGGCATGCAGCGTGTGGTAAGTGGAGGCGACCTCCGCCTGCGCTTCAAGCTTTGCGAGATTGGCGTTCAGCTCGCGCAGAATGTCCTCCACGCGCTGGAGGTTCTCGCGCGTATCCTGAAGACGATTTTCCGTCTCGCGGCGGCGCTCTTTGTACTTGGAGACACCGGCGGCTTCTTCGAGGAAGATGCGCAGCTCCTCGGGACGGGCTTCGATAATGCGCGAGATCATGCCCTGACCAATGATGGCGTACGCGCGCGGGCCCAGACCGGTGCCGAGGAAGATATCCTGCACATCACGCCGACGCACTGCCTGATTGTTGATGTAGTAGGTCGAGGTACCGTCGCGCGTGAGTATGCGCTTGACCGAGATCTCGGCGAAGCTGCTCCACTGTCCCGCAGCCTTTCCGGAACTGTTGTCGAACAACAGCTCAACCGAGGCGCGGCCGGCTGGCTTGCGGCTGGTCGTGCCATTGAAAATGACGTCTTGCATGGACTCGCCGCGCAGCTCGGATGCCTTGGATTCGCCCAGCACCCAGCGCACGGCGTCGATGATGTTGGACTTGCCGCAGCCATTCGGACCGACGACACCCACTAGCTGACCGGGCACCTGGAAATTGGTCGGATCGACGAAGGACTTGAAGCCGGAAAGCTTTATCGAAGTTAACCGCACGTTATCGACTTTTCAGCGTGAATTGAGATTCAGG
>JBEGNF010000105.1:0-6244 GCA_041182625.1 Pseudomonadota bacterium
GCGCAGGGGAAGCAGTTCTGTGTCGGCGGCGATGTCAACAGCATGGCCGATGCATCGCGTCCGTTGACGGATACCTTGCGAGAATTGCTCGAACCTGTACATGCAGCGATCGCGGTGCTGAAATCATTCAGTTTTCCAGTAGTCTGTGCGCTCAATGGCGCGGTCGGCGGCGGTGGCATCGGCCTTGCCTTGTGCGGCGATCTGGTGCTGGCGGCAGCTTCGATGAAGCTGCGCGGCGGCTACTCGGCAATTGGCCTCACGCCCGATGTCGGTGGTTCCTGGTTTGTCACGCGCCGTGCAGGTGCGGCGCGCGCGAAAGAGATCTATCTCACCAATCGTCCGTTCAACGCAGAGGAATGCCTGCGCATTGGCTTGGTCGATGCCGTGCATCCGGATGACGAGTTGCATGCAGCTGCGCTGAAGCTCGCCCATCAGCTGGCGAAGGGTCCGGCTGCTGCGCAGGCACGCATCAAGTCGTTGATCGATCATGCGAACCATCGCACGCTGGAGCAACAGCTCGAGGCCGAGCGCGATGCCATGTATGCATCTGGCGAGAGTGCTGACGGCAAGGAAGGCGTACGCGCATTCATCGAGAAACGCGCGCCGAAGTTTGGATAAATTCTCTGCGCAGAGCAACCCGCATTAACGATAACAAGAGGAGCAACATGAAAGCCGTGGTATGCAAGGCCTGGGGCCTGCCCGAGACGCTGGTCGTCGAAGAGCTTCCTGAAGTCTCGCCCAAAGCTGGCGAGGTGATGATCGATATTTTTGCCGCCGGCGTGAACTTCCCGGATGTGCTGATCATCCAGAACAAATACCAGTTCAAGCCGGAGCTGCCTTTCACCCCTGGCAATGAGCTGGCGGGCGTGGTGCGCGCGACAGGCGAGGGCGTGTCGAAATACAAAGTAGGCGACCGAGTGTTTGCGTTTGTCCCGCACGGTGCCTTTGCGCAGCAGATTGCGGTGACTGAATCCGCGGTATTCCCCATGACGGAGTCGATGGATTTTGATTCTGCTGCCGCATTGACCTTGACGTACGGTACGTCTTATCACGCGGTGGTTGATCGTGCAGCGCTCAAAGCCGGCGAGACCATGCTGGTGCTGGGCGCCGCCGGCGGAGTGGGTATTGCCGCGATCGAAATTGGCAAAGCGCTGGGCGCGCGCGTGATCGCTGCGGCCTCGACCGATGACAAGCTGGCAGTGTGCAAGCAGCACGGCGCGGACCTACTGATCAATTACAGCAATGACGACCTGCGAGAAGCTATCAAGAATGCCACCAATGGCAAGGGCCCGGATGTGGTGTACGACCCGGTGGGCGGCAACTACACTGAGCCGGCATTTCGTTCCATCGCCTGGCGCGGCCGTTATCTGGTGATCGGTTTTGCGAACGGCGACATTCCCAAGTTGCCGCTGAACCTGCCGCTGTTGAAAGGCGCATCCGTGGTGGGTGTGTTCTGGGGCGATTTCGCACGCCGCGAACCGGAAGCGCATAACAAGGCGATGCATCAACTGCTCGAGTGGCACAGCGCGGGCAAGATCCGTCCGCACGTATCCGCAACCTACGCACTGGCAGAGACGTCTCAGGCACTGATCGACATGGCATCGCGCAAGGTGACCGGCAAGATCGTCATCCAGCCGCGCCGCTGAGATCGGGACAGACAAGGACTGGAGACAATCGTGGCCAAAGTCTATTCGCTCGAGGGCCTGACACCGGTCATTGATCCGACCGCCTTTGTGCATCCAACGGCGGTGTTGATCGGCGATGTGATCATTGGTCCGCGATGCTACGTTGGCCCACTGGCTTGTTTGCGCGGCGACTTCGGGCGCTTGATCATGGAAGAGGGCGCGAACCTGCAAGACACGTGTGTTGTGCACGGCTTTCCGGGCAGCGATACCGTGATTGAAGTCGATGGGCATATTGGACATGGCGCCGTGATCCACGGCGCGCGCATTGGTCGCAACGCGCTGGTGGGTATGAATGCGGTAGTGATGGATGGGGCGGTGATCGGCGAATCTTCGATCGTCGCGGCGATGTCATTCGTGAAGACCGGCATGCAGGTGCCGCCCAAAAGCCTGGTGATGGGCATGCCCGCCAAAGTCGCGCGCACTTTGTCGGACGAAGAGATTGAGTGGAAGCGTCGCGGCACGGTGGAGTATCAGCAACTGGCCGTGCGCTGCATGCGGGACCTGAAGGAAACAGCGCCATTAACCGCTGTCGAACCTGACCGGGCTCGGCTGCGACTCGATAACCCGGAAGACATGATCAAGCCGGGTACCTCGCGTGGTTGATGGCCTGACATATACGCAGTAAATCTGGAGCACCGTCGGAGATTCTATGGCTTATCAGACGCTCGAGATCGAGCATCACGCGCAACTGGCCACCGTCTGGCTGAACCGTCCCGATGTACGTAATGCGTTCAACGAGGTCTCCATTGCCGAGATAACGCACGCCTTTCGTCACCTGGATCAGGATCGTCACACCAGGGTCATCGTGCTTGCCGCACGAGGCAAAGCCTTCTGTGCGGGTGCCGACCTGAACTGGATGAAAAAAATGGCGGGCCACACCGATGAGGAAAACCTCGCCGATGCCAGTGCGTTGGCCGAGATGCTGAAAGTCATTTATCGGTGCAGCAAACCGGTGATTGCTCGCGTACAGGGCGACTGCTATGCCGGTGGCATTGGCCTGGTGGCGGCCTGCGATATGGTCGTAGCGACCGACAACGCAGGCTTTTGCCTGTCTGAGACGCGGCTAGGTCTGATTCCTGCAACGATCTCGCCGTATGTGATCCGTGCAATCGGCGAGCGCACCGCGCGCCGTTACTTTCTCACCGCAGAACGATTTGACGCCGCCGAAGCCAAGCGAATCGGTCTCGTTCATGAAGTCGTCGATGACGCATCGCTGGACAAAGAAACCACCAGGCTCGCCGATGCTTTGCTAGCCTGCAGCCCGCATGCGCTGGATGAGGCGAAGCGACTGATACATGATGTCTCTTGCGAACCCATTGATGATGAGCTGATCGCCGACACGGTGCGGCGTATTGCCGAGATCCGAAGTTCCGAGCAGGGACGCGAGGGTGTTCAAGCTTTTTTGAACAAGCGCAAGCCATTCTGGCTGACGGGATCGCATGAGTAGTGATGTCGCGCTGTTGAGCGCATTGCGTGCGCGGCTGGATGCGCTGTCGCAGCAGCACCTGATCCGCCAGCGCCGTACGGTCGAATCGGCCTGCGGTCCGCAATTGACGGTCAGCGGACACACGGTATCCGCTTTTTGCAGCAACGATTATCTTGGCCTCGCCGGTGATGCTCGCATCGCCGAGGCGCTGGCCGAAGGCGCATCACGCTATGGCGCTGGCAGCGGCGCATCGCATCTGATCAGCGGCCACTCCAAGGCCCACGCCGCGCTGGAAGAGATGCTCGCCCATATCATGTCACCGCACCTGGTGCAGTGTCGCGCGCTGTACCTGTCTAGCGGCTACATTGCCAATCTCGCAGTGATCACGGCACTGGCAGACAAGCAATCCGAGATTTTTTCAGAAGCGCTGAATCATGCGTCACTGATCGATGGCGCGCGGCTGTCGCGTGCAAAGATCAGCGTATATCCGCACTGCGACCTGGATGCACTGGAAAAACTGCTGCTCGCCAGCACCGCGCACAGTAAGATCGTAGTCACCGACAGCGTGTTCAGCATGGATGGCGATATCGCGCCGCTACCCGGCTTGCTGGCCTTGTGCGAGCGATACGGTGCATGGCTGATCGTTGATGATGCCCACGGTTTTGGTGTGCTTGGCGAGCAGGGACGCGGCGCGCTCGACCATTTTGCGCTTCAATCGCCGCAGATCGTGCTGATCGGTACCTTGAGCAAGGCGGCCGGTATTGCCGGCGCTTTTGTCGCCGCGCACGAGACCGTCATTGAATGGCTCGTGCAGCGCGCGCGTCCTTACATTTACTCCACCGCATCGCCCCCCGCGCTGGCGCATGCGTTGCTGGCCAGTCTGGAGATCATTGCCGGCGACGAGGGCAGGCAGCGGCGTCAGATGCTGGCCGAGCGCATCGCGCAGTGGCGACAAGACTTGAAGCTGTCGCGCTGGCAGCCGCGGCGCTCATCGACCGCGATACAGCCTGTGATTATCGGGGACAATGAAGCCACCATGGTCGCCGGACGGGCCTTGCGCGAGCGCGGTTACTGGGTCGGCTCGGTCAGGCCACCCACGGTGCCGACAGGCACATCGCGACTTCGAGTGACACTGTCCGCGGCTCACACCGAGGTTCAGCTGGATGGATTGATGGCAGCGATTGCCGATATTGAACGATGAAGGAGGGTGCATGAGTCTACGTTTCGGCTGCTTCGTCACGGGTACTGACACCGGCGTTGGAAAGACCTTGGTATCTGCGGCGCTAGTGCACAAGCTGGCGGCTGCTGGCTTGCGTGCGGCGGGGATGAAACCGCTTGCTGCCGGCGCAGAGCTGCGCGAGGGACAGCTCTGGAATGAGGATGTGGCGATGCTGAGCGCACAATCGAGCGTATCACTGCCGGTGGAGCTGGTCTGTCCGTTGATGTTTCGCGAGGCCGCCGCGCCGCACATCGCGGCCACGCTCGAAGACCGCGACATCGACATCTCTACCGTGATCGGGGCGTATCGTCAAATATCGGCACAGGTCGATGCGCTGGTGGTCGAGGGCGTCGGCGGTTTCAGGGTACCGCTGGACGACGATCTCGATACCGCCGACCTGGCCGTCGAGATGCAGCTTGGTGTTATCCTCGTGGTCGGCTTGCGCTTGGGCTGCCTGAATCATGCGCTACTGACCGCAGAAGCGATTGCCTCGCGCGGACTGACACTGACCGGGTGGGTGGCGAATCAGATCGATCCTGCCATGCCGCATCAGGCAGCCAACCTCGATGCATTGTCTCAGCGCCTGCCTGCGCCACTCCTGGGTGTGGTGCGATGGATGCCCGTGGCGTCTGCAGCCGAGGCGGCGGCCAGCATCGATGCGTCGCGCCTGCCGGGTTGGCCGGCACCGCGCTGATGTCGTCCCCATTGGTTTGCTTGATATCGCCAGAATTTATTGAACTCAGTTACCGGGAACACCGAATGTCCTCCACTCTCGCCCAACCCATTACCCTGCATTCCGCGCGCAAGAAAGTCACCGAGCTCGCGGCCGCGCGCGACGTGTGGCCCATCGCTGATGTGCTTGCGCTGTTCGAGCTGCCTTTCAATGATCTGCTATGGCAGGCGCAGCAAGTGCATCGCGAGCATTTCAATGCAAATGAAGTCGAGCTGGCGACGCTGCTGTCGATCAAGACCGGTGGCTGCCCGGAAGACTGCGGCTACTGCCCGCAATCGGCACACTACGACACCGGTGTCGACGCACAAAAAATGATGGCCGTCGAAGAAGTCGTCGAAGCTGCCCGAGCGGCGAAAGACAGCGGCGCGACCCGCTTCTGCATGGGTGCTGCATGGCGCTCGCCCAAAGACCGCGATCTGGATGCGGTGGAAGATATGGTGAGAGCGGTCAAGGCGCTGGGACTGGAAACCTGCGCAACACTGGGTATGTTGAAAGAACAGCAGGCACAGCGCCTTGCCGATGCCGGTCTCGATTATTACAACCACAATCTCGACAGCGCGCCCGAGTTTTACGGCGACATCATCAGTACTCGCGACTATCAGGATCGTCTCGATACCCTGGGCCATGTGCGAGAGGCCGGGCTAAAGGTCTGCTGCGGCGGCATCGTCGGCATGGGCGAGACACGCGAACACCGCGCGGGATTGATCTCGCAGCTCGCGAACCTGAATCCTTATCCGGAGTCAGTGCCCATCAATCATCTCGTCGCCGTTGAGGGCACACCACTGGCCGATCAGCAAAAGCTCGATCCACTCGAATTCGTGCGAACGATTGCAGTGGCCCGCATCACGATGCCGAAGGCGAGAGTACGCCTCTCCGCCGGTCGCCGCGAGCTGGGTGATGGTATTCAGGCCTTGTGCTATCTGGCGGGAGCGAACTCGATTTTTTATGGCGATAAGCTGCTGGTGACGGGTAATCCGGAAGTCGAGCAGGACCGAGCGCTGCTAAAGCGGCTGGGGATGCAGGGTAAGCAGGGCGGATGAGGCGTTAACACCTTGGGTGCGAGGAAACTGAAAGGCTACTGAAAGTTACCGCCCAAGGTTTTGCGTGCAACCAATCCGATCAGTGCGGATTGTCCGCTATGTTGAGTGCCTTCGCGCAGCACATCCTCATAGCTGACAAGT
>JBEGNF010000106.1:0-6935 GCA_041182625.1 Pseudomonadota bacterium
GAGCAGGGCTGCGACCTGCATGGCAACTTTGCCTGGCCGGACTGGCATCAGATTTCCAGATTGTCGATCAGCCGGGTGATCCCCAGTCTGGCAGCCGCCAGAACGACCAGAGGCTCTTTCTGAGCGAGATCGCCGGCGGTGGGGGGCTGCAGATCGATGCGTTTTCTGATCGATACATAGTCCGGCTTCCAGCCGCGCGCCGCCAGTTTGTTCATTGATGTTTTTTCAATGAGCGAGACATCAAGGTTGCCGCCTCGGACAGCCTCTGCCACGCCTTGTAGCTCTTGATACAGTGTGGGCGCCTCCGCGCGCTCAGCGTCAGAGAGATAGCTGTTGCGCGATGAAAGCGCGAGGCCATCCTCGGCGCGATACGTCTCGGCGGCGATGATCTCGGTGGGAAGCGCGAATTGTCTTGCCATATTCCGGATGATCATCAGCTGCTGGTAATCTTTTTTGCCGAACACGGCAACACGCGGCTGCACGCAAGAGAACAACTTCAGCACGACTGTCGTCACACCATTGAAAAATCCCGGCCTGAATTCGCCTTCCAGTGTGTTGCCAAGATCCGAGGGAGGCTGCACTCGGAATTCCTGCGGTTCCGGGTACAGATCTTTTTCAGTCGGTGCAAACAGCACATAGACGCCTTCTTTTTCGAGTTTTTCGACATCGGCGGCAAAGGTGCGCGGATACTTGTCAAAGTCTTCATTCGGTCCGAATTGCAAGCGGTTGACGAAGATAGAGGCCACCACGGGATCGCCGTGCTTGCGGGCGAGCCGCATCAGCGACAAATGGCCATCGTGCAAATTGCCCATCGTTGGCACGAAGGCGGTACGAAGCTGACCGCGCAACTGATCGCGTAGCTCGGCAATCGAGGAGATGATTTTCATGAAATTTTCGGGAGAGTCGGTGCCGGCGGCGTCATTGCCGCGTCGGCGATCATGTGGGCGGATAAGGTAATCAAAACCCCGCAGTCATGCAATCGCGGCGGGCTGAAGTCGACCTTTCATACATCACTGCAAGGGGCAGCGCCTCAGTTGGGCGAGTAGGCCAGCCGCACATAGACGGGCGCGAAGGCTTCTGCCTGGGTGATCTCGATCAGGGTTTCCTTGGCCAGTTCCAGCAAGGCGATGAAGTTCACCACGACCACGGGCACCCCACGAGAGGGATCGAATAACTCGTGGAACTCGACGAACTTTGCCGACTGCAGCCGGCGCAGGATGTTCGTCATGTGCTCGCGCACTGACAGTTCTTCACGGGTGATCGTATGCTTTGCGGTCAGCTTGGCCCGGCGAACGATATCATTCCAAGCGGTTTGCAGATCGAGCACGTTCACATCGGGGAAACGAGTGATCACGGTCTGATCGACATAGATCTGTGTACGGACGAAGTCGCGGCCCAGCTGCGGCAGCGTGTCGAGCTGGAACGCAGCCAGCTTGATTTGTTCGTATTCCAGCAGACGCCGTACCAGCTCGGCGCGCGGATCCGTCGGTTCTTCGATACCCTCGACTTTTTTCATCGGCAGCAGCATGCGTGATTTGATCTCGATCAGCATCGCGGCCATCAGCAGGTAGTCCGCTGCCAGCTCGAGATTGCGCTGACGAATCTGCTCGATGTATTCCAGATACTGGTGCGTGACCTGAGCCATCGGGATGTCGAGAATGTTGAAATTCTGCTTGCGGATCAGGTAAAGCAGCAGATCGAGCGGGCCCTCGAAAGCTTCGAGAAAAATCTCCAGCGCATCTGGCGGGATGTACAGGTCGTTCGGCAGCTTGAACAGCGGCTCGCCGTAGAGCTTGGCGAAGGCCATGCCATCGACGACTTCGGGGGTGCTGTCAACGACAGTTTCGGCGCTGGTGTTCACGATGGTCAGTATTCGCTGGGTGGGTGAGCGTCGGGTCGATTGGCTCGTTGGGGGAACCCTTGGGGACTATTTCTTAATGGCTCTGATAGACGTAGGCCTGCTGCTTGACGCGTGACTCGCCGGCCCGACGCATACTGTCCAGATCCTGCGGCTCTTTGTCCCATAGCCGTGAGCGGCCCGCGAGCTGACCTTCTTCGATCCGGGGATTCTTCGCCTTCATATCGTTGAGGAATTGGGTGAATTCCGATACGTAGCCGCTTTTTTTCTTGAACAGGTTCATGAGTTTTGCTGCAAGATTGAAAACAAATGGGGTGTAGCGCGCTATTCTACCCCGCGCGAGGTGGGGATTCCCTGCGCCGCGAGGCCTTTTTAGCGGATGCGCATACCCGGTTCCGCACCTGGCCAGGGCTCAAGAACGTACAGTCCGGGGTTGGCTTTTTCATCGGCCGCTGACGCTGCCAGCACCATGCCCTCGGACACGCCGAACTTCATCTTGCGTGGCGCGAGGTTGGCCACCAGCACAGTCAGCTTGCCCTTCAGATCTTCGGGTCGATAAGCTGACTTGATACCCGAGAAAACATTACGCATCCGACCTTCGCCAACATCCAGCGTCAGGCGCAGCAGTTTGTCGGAGCCCTCAACGACCTCGCAATCGACAATCTTCGCAATGCGTAGGTCGACTTTCGCAAAATCATCAATCTTGATCTCGTCGGCCAGTGGCTCAATCTCGGTGGCAGACGGCACGGGCGCTTCGGGTGTCGGTTCAAAGAGTTTGTCCAGCATCACAGGCTCCACACGCGTCATTAGGTGCGCATAAGGGTTGACAGCGTGCTGGTGTGGCATTGCGATGTTCACGTCCGTCCATGACATCGGTGTGAGGTTCAGCAGCTGTTCCACCTGAGTTGCCAGCGCGGGCAGCACCGGCTTCAGATAGATCGAAAGAATACGGAAAGCTTCCAACAACCGGCTGCAGACTTCCTGCAGCCGTGGGTTGTTAGCGGGGTCTTTTGCGAGTTCCCAGGGTTTGTTCGCATCGACATAAGCGTTCACGGCATCGGCTTGTTCCATCACCACCCGCAATGCCTTGCCGTACTCGCGCGCCTCATAGAGCTCGGCGATGTCGGTGCCGGCCGCGCGCAATGCAGAGAGGAAGGCATCAGGTTCAGTCGCCCAGACCATTGAAAGCTTACCGTCGAATTTTTTGGCGATAAAACCTGCCGCACGGCTGGCAATATTGACGTATTTGCCGATCAGATCGCTGTTAACCCGAGCAATAAAATCTTCAGGATTGAAGTCGACATCCTCGACGCGCGCGTTCAGCTTGGCTGCGATGTAATAGCGCAGCCACTCGGGATTCATGCCGATATCAAGGTAACGCAGCGGAGAAATACCCGTGCCGCGCGACTTGGACATTTTTTCGCCGCTGACCGTGATGAAGCCATGGACGAACACATTGTTCGGTACTTTCAGGCCAGCGAAGTGCAGCATGGCGGGCCAGAACAGCGTATGAAAGTAGGTGATGTCTTTGCCGATGAAGTGATACTGTTCGGTCGAGGGATCCGCCATGAAGGCGTCAAAATCGCGCCCGGTTTTGTTGAAGTAGTTTTTCAGCGAGGCCAGATATCCAATCGGCGCGTCCAGCCACACGTAAAAATACTTGCCCGGCGCATCGGGAATCTCGATGCCGAAATAGGGGGCATCGCGGCTGATATCCCAGTCGCCAAGACCAGAATCACTCTCCAGCCATTCCCGTGCCTTGTTCGCCACTTCGGGCTGCAGGCGCGACGGGTCGAGCGCCCAGTCGCGCAGGAATTGGCCGCACTTGGGATCGGACAACTGAAAGAAGTAATGCTCGGAGGATTTCATCACTGGCGCGGCGCCAGTCAGCGTCGAGTAGGGGTTCTTCAGCTCGGTCGGCGCATAGACCGCGCTGCAGACTTCGCAGGAATCACCATACTGATCTTTTGCGCCACATTTCGGACATTCGCCCTTGATGTACCTGTCAGGCAGGAACATGTTCTTGAGCGGGTCATAAAACTGCTCGATCGTGCGCGTGGTGATCAGCTTTGCCTGATCGCGCAGACGACGATAGATATCCTTTGACAGTTGGTGGTTTTCTTCGCCATCGGTCGAGTGCCAGTTGTCAAATCCGATGTGAAAACCGTCCAGATACTGCTTGCGGCCAGCGGCAATCTCAGTCACAAATTCCTGCGGTGTGACACCCGCCTTCTCGGCAGCGATCATGATAGGCGCACCGTGCGCATCGTCGGCACAGACAAAATGCACCTCATGACCACGCATGCGCATGAAGCGCACCCAGATATCTGCCTGGATGTATTCCATGATGTGGCCGATGTGGAACGCACCGTTAGCGTACGGCAGGGCAGTGGTGACGAACAGCTTGCGGGGGCTTGCGCTGGAGGGGGCGGCGCTCATGAGTGTTTCGACTTGGTAAAACAAAAGCAGGATTTTATCAGTGCGGCCTTGCCCACGTGCCAGCCGCTAAAATAGCGGTTTTCCATGCCCGTGAGGGCTCTCTCTCCAATCTCATGACCGTACGCACCCGTTTCGCACCCAGCCCCACCGGATATCTGCACCTGGGCGGCGCCCGCACGGCGCTCTTTGCCTGGGCGTATGCACGCCGCTTTGGCGGCACCTTCATACTGCGCATTGAAGATACGGATCTGGAGCGATCCACGCCAGAAGCAGTGCAAGCCATTCTGGACGGAATGCAGTGGCTGGGACTGAACCACGACGAGGGACCGTTCTATCAGATGAAGCGCATGGATCGCTACCGCGAAGTCATTGCGCACATGCTGGCCGCAGGTACGGCCTATCATTGCTATTGCTCGCCCGAAGAGGTTGAGTCAATGCGCGAGCGTCAGCGCGCTGCGGGCGAGAAGCCGCGCTATGACGGTACCTGGCGTCCGGAACCGGGGAAGACCCTCCCGCCCGTGCCAGAGGGAAGAAAGCCCGTGGTACGTTTCAAGAGCCCTCTGGATGGCGAGGTCAGCTGGGAGGATGCAGTCAAGGGGCGGATTACCATTGCGAACCGCGAACTGGATGATCTGGTCATCGCGCGCCCGGATGGCACACCGACCTACAATTTTTGCGTGGTAGTCGACGATTGGGACATGCAAATCACGCATGTGATTCGCGGTGACGATCATGTGAACAACACGCCGCGACAGATCAATATTCTGAAAGCGCTGGGAGGGCAGCTGCCGATCTATGGCCATGTGCCGATGATCCTCGGCGCCGATGGGGAGAAACTCTCCAAACGCCATGGCGCGGTCAGCGTGATGGAGTACCCGGCCCAGGGCTATTTACCGGAGGCGATGCTGAATTATCTGGCGCGATTGGGTTGGAGCCACGGCGACGATGAGATCTTCTCCCTGGAAGAATTTTGTCGCTGGTTCGATCTGGATAATCTGACCAAGTCGCCGGCGCAATTCAATCCCGAGAAGCTGGCATGGCTGAATAATCACTACATCAAACAAGCCGACAATCAGCGGTTAGCCGAGCTATCCATGCCAGAACTCGAACGTGATGGCGCGATGTTTGAAGGTGCGCCGCCACTGGTCGACGTCATTGCGCTGCTGAAGGACAGGGCCAATACCGTCAACGAATTGGCTGATGCCGCGATGCTGTTTTATCGCGAGCCGAAGCCCGATCCCACATTGCTCGCACAGCACCTGACTGATGCCGCGCGCGCGGCACTTGCGCAGTTTGCGGAAGCGGCGGTATCGATCGATTGGAGCAAGGAGCCGATCGCGGCGCTGATGAAGCAGGTGCTCGCCGACCATCAGATGAAAATGCCGCAGCTAGCCATGCCGCTGCGTCTCGCAGTGACCGGACAGCTGCAGACGCCGTCGGTCGACGCGGTGCTGGCGCTGTTCGGTCGCAAGGCCGTACTCGAGCGGATTCGGCGATATCTTTAAAAAAACTTTTGGCGGGCAATTTACAGTTCAGAAAAGATTCAGCTATAATCCCGCTTCTGCTGCACAGGGGGGTATAGCTCAGCTGGGAGAGCGCTTGCATGGCATGCAAGAGGTCAGCGGTTCGATCCCGCTTACCTCCACCACCTGGCTGACACCGAGTGCAGCTGCGGTAATCAATAGGTCGGTAGTAAGGACAGATCATTGTCCCCATCGTCTAGAGGCCTAGGACATCACCCTTTCACGGTGAGTACCGGGGTTCGAATCCCCGTGGGGACGCCAGTTTTTTATTGCCCAAATTTTGGTCGTTCACAATTTCATCGGCATAGAACCCTAGCGTCACATCATTGCTCTGAAGTGACGTGGCGCTGAGGTGACCCCGAAAAGTTTTGCTCTTTCTGGGCAACTCCTCACGCGCAACAATTCGCACCAGAACATGTTTCTTCTGCGTGTTCTCCACCTCCGCAAATTCTTCACCGCCGCACAAATGCGCGCGCCCGGGCAGTTTTGACTATGCCTTGGTTGCGATTTGCGCCTATCTCGTCAACAAAGCTTGCTATAAAAATGCTAAGAAATAAGACTGCGAGCTTGAGCTTTTTAATTTGTAACGTATAATCCACAAAAACATGTACGAAATTGTTGACTACCTCACTCGAGGCGGGGTCGACCCATTTTTAGAATGGGTCAGAGGACTTTCGGACCGGCAAGCAAGGGCTCGAGTGTTGGTGCGTGTACAACGCATGGCCTCAGGCAATTTTGGAGATTACAAGCAACTCGCGGATGGGGTCTGTGAATTGCGTATCGACTACGGCCCGGGCTATCGGGTGTATTACGCGCGAGTCGGTAGCAAACTGATTTTGTTGCTTGTGGGTGGTGACAAGCGAAAGCAACAGGTCGATATTGAGACCGCTATTGCCTATTTGAGAGACTGGAAGCGGAGAAATCATCATGAATAATGCAGGCCGTGCACACGATGAAGCGATAATAGAGCTGCTGCGTGAAGACCCGTCATTCGCAGACGAATATCTTGCTGCCGCGATGGAAGAGGCCAATCAAGATGGCGGCCGTGAAGCATTACTTGCGGCATTGCGCCATGTCGCTGAAGCGCAAGGTATGGCGGCAGTAGCAGAGCGAGC
>JBEGNF010000107.1:0-5955 GCA_041182625.1 Pseudomonadota bacterium
TATCTGCCAGCACTGTCAAATGACACCTTTCTTCCGACGCAGGGGCGACTCTTCGCCGCCTTCGGCCAGCCATTAGAGAACGTTCGCTACGTGCTGGTGGGAGAGGGGCCATACCCTCGCGAAGAGAGCGCAACGGGCGTTTGCTTCATGGATGGTGCGGTACGCGAACTGTGGTCAACGCAGGGTCTGTCCAAGCAGGTGAACCGCGCGACCTCGCTGCGTAATTTCATGAAGATGCTGATGGTGGCGGATGGCTTGCTGAAACCCG
The DNA here is from genome assembly GCA_041182625.1 of Pseudomonadota bacterium. Taxonomy (GTDB): domain Bacteria; phylum Pseudomonadota; class Gammaproteobacteria; order Burkholderiales; family Burkholderiaceae_D; genus Pernthalerella. Next base: position 269 of record JBEGNF010000107.1, read on the forward strand.
ATCAGACCACGGGGGAAGCGGTCGCACGAGTCGCCGTTAACGCGATGTTGCCGGGCTCGGGTTTTATCCAGACCTTGCCCGATCTACAAAGCAAGCTCGTCGGACAGGGTTTCTTGCTATTAAATGCGGCGCTGGTGTTTCGCGCCCATGTGCCGCCGGTTAAGGAGGCCAAGGCCTGGCGGCCGTTTCTGGAAATCGTGCTGGAGGCGCTGGCCAGCCGGCCCGGTCAGCCCGCGCCGACGCTGGTTCTTTGGGGAAAAATCGCGCAATGGCTGGAGGATTTGCCGGCATTGTCTGCCTTTCCGAAGGCGGTGGCTGAGCATCCCTACAATCTGTCATTCATCCAAAACCCTGATATGCAGCGGCTTTTCGGGGCGATGCACCTACTCCGGGCAAAATAATTGCCATTGGCGCAATTAAGCAAATAGTTCCGTGACAATTCAATACCTGACAATTCCAGTCAGCTTTGGTATACTCGACCAAAATGTTTGGGATTCCTTTCTTGGGGCTTCTGAATGTTTTCCGCAATAACGCGTCGTTTTCTGGAGGAAGCCAATGCGCCTCACCACCAAAGGTCGTTTTGCAGTTACCGCGATGATTGATCTGGCCATGCGTCAGCATTCCGGGCCGGTCACGCTGGCTGGCATCAGTCAGCGGCAGGAGATTTCGCTGTCCTATCTTGAACAATTGTTTGGCAAGTTGCGCCGCCACGAGATCGTGGAATCGGTGCGCGGGCCGGGCGGTGGTTACAACCTCGCGCGTCGTCCTGAGGACATCACCGTGGCCGACATCATCATCGCCGTCGATGAGCCGCTGGACGCAACGCAATGTGGCGGCAAGCAAAATTGCCATAGCGATGGCGAATCGCACGGCACGCGTTGCATGACTCATGATCTGTGGGCGACGCTGAACGCAAAGATGGTCGACTATCTGGATTCGGTCTCTCTGAAGGATCTGGTCGATCAGCAAAAGAACAAGCCTGTCGAGCAGAAGCCTGTCGTGGTGATGCAGCGCTCGCATCATGCCGCATGAGTAACAAAGTACCGCAGCAGCATCGAATGAACGGAGTAAAGCAATGAACGCACCGCTGGCAAAATCCCTGATGGACACCATCCGGGCGCCACATTTTCCGATTTATCTGGACTACTCGGCGACCACGCCGGTCGATCCGCGCGTCGCGGACAAGATGATTCCTTACCTCCGCGAGCAGTTTGGTAACCCCGCTTCGCGCAGCCACATGTATGGCTGGGAAGCAGAAAAAGCGGTGGAAGAGGCGAGAGGCCATGTCGCGGCGTTGGTGAATGCCGATCCGCGCGAGATCATCTGGACCTCTGGCGCGACCGAGGGTAATAACCTGGCGATCAAGGGTGCCGCGCATTTCTACAAGACCAAGGGCAAGCACATCATTACCGTCAAGACCGAGCACAAGGCGGTACTGGATACGGTGCGCGAACTGGAGCGTCAGGGTTTCGAGGCCACCTATCTGGAGCCTGGCGCGAATGGGCTGATCACGATCGAGCAGCTGGAAGCTGCAATCCGACCGGACACGATTCTGGTGTCGGTGATGTGGGTGAACAACGAGATCGGCGTCATCCAGCCCATTGATGCGATTGGTGAGCTGTGCCGGAGCAAGGGGATTATTTTTCATTCCGATGCTGCGCAGGCGACTGGCAAGACACCCATCGACCTGGAAAAGACCAAGGTGGATCTGGTGACCTTCACCGCACACAAGACCTATGGTCCCAAAGGTGTGGGCGCCATGTATGTTCGTCGCAAACCGCGTGTGCGTATCGAGGCGCAAATGCATGGGGGTGGTCATGAGCGTGGATTGCGCTCGGGCACACTGGCTACCCATCAGATCGTTGGCATGGGCGAGGCTTTCCGTATTGCGAAAGAAGAGATGGCGACTGAAGTCCCGCGCATGCAGGCACTGCGCGACCGTCTGGCCAAAGGGCTGAACGACATCGAAGAGGTCTACATCAACGGCGACATGGCACACCGCGTGCCGCATAACCTGAACGTGAGTTTCAATTATGTCGAGGGTGAGTCGCTGATTATGGCGATCAAGGACATCGCTGTGTCATCGGGTTCGGCCTGTACCTCGGCCAGTCTGGAGCCGTCGTACGTGCTGCGCGCGCTGGGCCGCAGCGATGAACTTGCGCACAGCTCGATCCGCTTCACCTTTGGCCGTTTTACGACCGAGGAAGACGTCGATTTCACGATCGACCTGATCAAGAAAAAGGTCCAGAAGCTGCGCGATCTGTCGCCGCTCTGGGATATGTACAAGGAAGGGATCGACATTAACTCGATCCAATGGGCTGCACACTAAGCAAGGAGCATCATCATGGCTTACTCGGATAAAGTACTCGATCACTACGAAAATCCCCGCAACGTCGGCGCGTTTGACAAGGGTGATGACACCATTGGCACGGGCATGGTCGGTGCACCAGCCTGCGGCGATGTGATGAAACTGCAGATCAAGGTTGGCGAGAATGGCGTGATCGAAGACGCCAAGTTCAAGACCTATGGTTGCGGCTCGGCCATTGCGTCGTCCTCGCTGGTGACGGAGTGGGTCAAGGGCAAGACGCTGGATCAGGCGCTGTCGATCAAGAATACGCAGATCGCGGAAGAACTGGCGCTGCCGCCGGTGAAGATTCATTGCTCGATTCTGGCCGAAGACGCGATCAAGGCCGCAGTAGCTGACTACAAGGCGCGCCACGGCGGCGAGGACAAGCAGGCAGCCTGACGGAGCGAGTGATGGCAATCACCCTGACAGAAAAAGCGGCGAAACATGTGTCGCGCTATATTGAAAAGCGCGGCAAAGGTATTGGTCTGCGCTTTGGTGTTCGTACCACGGGTTGTTCCGGGCTGGCGTACAAGCTCGAGTATGTGGATGAAAGCGCCGATGAAGATCAGGTGTTCGAGTCGCATGGCATCAAGGTGTTCGTAGACCCGAAGAGCCTGCCGTATATTGATGGCACCGAGCTGGATTTTGCGCGCGAGGGTTTGAATGAAGGCTTCAAGTTCTACAATCCGAATGTGAAGGATGAATGCGGCTGCGGAGAGAGCTTCCGCATCTGAGCCGACCGCAGCAACCACCACCAAGCCTGTTGTTGATGACAGGCTTTTGTTTTTGAAACATGGACAATCATTTTGCGCTGTTCCAGATGCCAGTGGGTTTCGATATCGATATCGGACAGCTGGATGCGGCTTTCCGGGAGCTGCAGGGCAGAGTGCATCCGGATCGATTTGTCTCAGCGTCTGACGCCGAGAAACGGGTGGCCATGCAATGGGCAACGCGTGCGAATGAGGCTTACCAGACACTGAAGCACCCTCTGAAACGCGCTGCTTATCTCTGCGAGCTGCATGGCGTGGATCTGGGTATTGAGTCGAACACGGCGATGCCGTCGGCCTTTCTGATGCAGCAGATGGAATGGCGCGAGGCGCTGGATGAAGCGCGCGATGCGAGGGATGTCGGCGCGCTGGAAGTATTGGAGCGCGAGCTGGCAGGAGTCCGCCGCGAACGGCTGGCACAGCTCAGTGAGCTCTTCCGTTCAGAGAGTTATCAAGAGGCAGGTGCACAGGTCCGACAGTTGATGTTCCTGGAAAAGTTTGGCGAGGATGTTGGCCGGGTATTCGAGGCGATCGAAGCCTGAGGCGTCCCATCCGGACACAGAGACAAGAAAGTATTCAAGCACGATGGCACTGCTGCAAATTTCCGAACCGGGTATGTCCACCGCCCCGCACCAGCACCGGCTGGCGGTAGGGATCGATCTCGGCACGACCAATTCGCTGGTAGCCACCGTGCGACATGGGATACCCGAGGTCTTGAATGACGAAGACGGACACCCGCTGCTACCGTCGATTGTGCGCTATCTGTCGAATGGCTACGCAAACATTGGCTACAAAGCGAAGGCCGCACAAATCAGTGACCCGAAAAACACGATTGTCTCGGTCAAGCGCTTCATGGGGCGCGGGCTGAAAGATATCGCTTACGCAGAAAACCTTCCTTACGATTTCGTCGATGCACCCGGCATGGTGCAGCTGAGGACCGTCGCCGGCGTAAAGAGCCCGGTGGAGGTATCGGCAGAGATTCTGGCCACGCTGCGCCAGCGTGCCGAGGATGCGCTCGGCGACGAACTGGTGGGTGCGGTGATCACCGTGCCTGCGTATTTCGATGATGCGCAGCGGCAGGCGACCAAGGATGCGGCCAGACTGGCCGGGCTAAATGTACTGCGCCTGCTGAATGAGCCCACTGCGGCAGCTATCGCGTATGGACTGGATCATGGCTCGCAAGGTATTTATGCGGTCTACGATCTGGGTGGCGGCACGTTCGACATTTCCATTCTCAAGTTGTCCAAGGGAGTGTTCGAGGTACTTTCTACTGGCGGAGATTCGGCGCTGGGCGGCGATGATTTTGATCACCGCCTGTTCTGCTGGATCATCGAGCAGGCCAATCTGGCGCCGCTGTCGGATGAGGATACGCGCACGCTGATGGTCAAGGCGCGCGAAGCAAAAGAGATTTTGTCTACGCAAAGCGAGACACATATCGATGCGGTGCTGAATTCCGGCGAAGAGGTGAGGCTGACCCTGACCGAGACTGAATTCGCAGCCATGACGCAGCATCTGATCAGCAAGACCATCACCGCCTGCCGCAAGGCGATGCGCGATGCCAGCCTGACTCCGGATGATATCGATGGCGTCGTGCTGGTCGGCGGCGCAACGCGTATGCCGCATGTGCGGAAGGCGGTCGGTGATTATTTCCAGACGCTGCCGCTGGCAAACATTGACCCCGACAAGGTCGTCGCGCTCGGTGCTGCGGTACAGGCGAACCTGCTTGCAGGTAATCGTCCTCCCGGCGATGACTGGCTGCTGCTCGATGTGATCCCACTGTCGCTGGGCATAGAGACGATGGGTGGACTGGTCGAGAAAGTTATCCCGCGCAATTCCACCATCCCGTGCGCGCGTGCGCAGGAATTCACTACTTTCAAGGATGGTCAGACTGCGATGGCCGTGCATGTGGTGCAGGGCGAACGTGAGATCGTCTCTGATTGCCGTTCGCTGGCGCAGTTTGAACTGCGCGGCATACCGCCAATGGCGGCGGGTGCGGCACGGATACGCGTCACCTATCAGGTGGATGCCGATGGCTTGCTGTCGGTGTCTGCGCGGGAGACGCATTCTGGTGTGGAATCGTCGATCGTGGTCAAGCCTTCGTATGGGCTGGGCGATGACGACATTGCCCGCATGCTGCAAGACTCTTACCAGTCGGCTGAAGACGACATGAAGCAGCGTGCGCTGCGCGAAGAGCAGGTGGAGGCGGAACGCATCTTGCTGGCCATTGGCTCGGCGCTGGCGCAAGATGCCGATCTGCTGTCACCGCCAGAGCGCGCGGACATTGACCACCTGATCGCAAGCTTGCGCGAATCGGCGAAGGGCAGCGACCATCAGGCGATCAAGTCGGCGGTGGATGCGCTGGCGCATGGCACCGAGGATTTTGCGGCGCGCCGCATGGATCGCAGCGTACGAGCCGCATTGACAGGCAAGAAGCTCGATGAAGTGGCCTGAAGGGCCGAAAGCAAAGATCAACAGTAAAGGATAGTCGTGCCCCAGATCGTTGTACTTCCCCATGAAACGCTGTGCCCCGAGGGTGCCGTGTTTGACGCTGCCACTGGTACCACGGTGTGCGA
>JBEGNF010000108.1:0-5720 GCA_041182625.1 Pseudomonadota bacterium
CCGTTACTTAAGTAACGGTTAAGCTATTCAAGAAATACGGATTTGCCAGCGCCTGCTTCCACTCGGGCGGATCGACACGGATGAAATGGTTTTTCTCTCGCTGCTCAAGAAAAGGGATGCCTTTGCCCATCAGCGTATCGAACAGGATCACACGAGGTTGGGCGTCGGCGAGATGACGCGCGGTATCGAAAGCGCTGACCACCGCTGGCAGATCATTGCCATTCACGCGCTGCACATGCCAGCCAAACGCCGCCCATTTATCCGCCAAAGGCTCGAATCCCATCACCTTGCTCGACGGACCATCCGCCTGCTGATTGTTGATGTCTACCAGACAGATCAGGTTATCCAGCTGGTACTGAGCCGCCCCCATGGCCGCTTCCCAGGTTGATCCCTCGTCCAGCTCACCATCCGACATCGAGTTGTAGACGAAGGCCGGGTTCTTTTTGTGCTTTAGGCCCAGCGCGATACCCACGCCAATCGCCAGCCCTTGTCCCAGCGAGCCGCCCGAGATCTCCATTCCTGGGGTATAGCTAGCCATGCCAGACATGGGCAGACGGCTGTCATCACTGCCATAGGTGTCCAATTCCTTTTCATCGAGGATGCCGGCCTCGATCAGTGCTGCGTAGTGTGCAATCGCATAATGCCCGTGCGAGAGAAGAAAGCGGTCGCGGTCTTCCCATTCGGGCTCGGCCGGACGAAGCTTCATGGCGTGACAGTAGGCGACGGCGAGCACATCGGCCCAGCCAAGTGCCTGGCCGATGTAGCCCTGGCCCTGTACTTCACCCATGAGCAGGGCGAGACGTCGGATGCGATACGCGCTTTTCTCAAGCGTCGAGAGATCAGACATAGCAATCTCCGGTAAACAGGTTGTGCGGCGCTGGCTGAGGCGGTCGTGCTGATTCAGTGAATCAGCATGCCACCATTGACGTCGAGCGTGATGCCGGTGCAGTAAGCCGACAAATCGCTGGCAAGGAATACGCAGGCACCCGCCACATCAGACGCACGGCCCAGTCGGGCGAGGGGGATGGTGCTGGCAATCTCTTGCTTGCGTTCGGTGCTGAGTTTGCCTTGAATGATGTCCGTTTCGATCAGTCCCGGCGCAATGCAATTGACGCGTATGCCCTCCGGCCCGAACTCGCGTGCCATCGCTCGCGCCAGACCCAGCACGCCGGCTTTGGCCGCCGAGTAGTGAGGCCCGCCCAGAATGCCGCCGCCGCGCTGGGCAGAGACAGAAGAGATGCAGACGATAGCGCCGGATTTCTGCTGTCGCATGAACGGAAGCACGGCCTGAGACATCTGCAGCGTACCGCGCAGGCTCACATCAAGAATACGATCGTAGTCGGAGGCCGTGATGTCCAGTGTCTGCGCTGCCTGAGTGATGCCGGCGTTATTGATGAGAATATCGATCCGACCGAAAGCTTTGAGGACCGCCGCAGAGGCTGCCTCGCAGGCGGCTTTGTCGGTGACATCGGTGACCAGACCAAGATGCTTGTCGCCCAATGATGCAGCGGCGCTTGCCGGATCCGCACGTTCAAGGTCGAGTATCGCGATGATGGCGCCTTGTTCAGCCATGGCGCGAGCGGTTGCAAAGCCCAGACCATGGACGCCCGCGCCGCCGGTAATGACGGCTACTTTGTCATTGAGAAGCATGCGACGAATCTCCTTTTATTGTATTTATTATTCAGGAAAGCAAAGACTAACAGAATCTGAACCCGTGATCGCAGTCTCGTGCGCAGTCGCGAGCTCAGTGTTTGGCGGGCGTGCCCATCGGTCCAAACAAGCGCTCGGCATTTTTGTGCGCGATATTCTCGGCAACGCTGGCGGGCAAGGTGGCCAGCCAATCGCGCGCGTCTGATGTCAGTGATTTCACCTCGGCCCAGCGCGAAGGTACCCAAGTATCGGATCCGTACACAAACCGCTCAGGAAACCGTACTAGCAGTGCACGCCATTCGTCCGACAGCCCGCCACTGACCCCAGACCGATACGAGAGCTCTCCATACAGCTGAGGATAGCGCTCGAGCAGCCGGGCGACGCGCTCTGGGGGCTCGCCCATACCCGTGTGTGCCCACAGGATTTTTGCTGTCGGGTCGAAGGTAAAGAGTTTTTCGATCGCGTCAGCGTCAGAGTGAGCCATCAGCCAGAGCCGGTGTTTTTTCGCAAGCATGACAAGTTCACGCATCACCGGCGTATCGACCTCATGCCCATCGACATGAAATTCTCCGATACCGCGAAATATGCCGCGTTTGAGTTCCTGCTCGAGAAATGGCACGGTCTGCGGGTCTGTGTACCAGCTACGCCGTTCCTCGCTCCACTCCGAGAGATTGCGTGTTTTTCTGTAAGGACGGAGGAAGGGAATGAAGCGAGTGGGATAGGCAGCGTGCAGGGCCAGCGTGCCATCATTGGGCGTACTGGACAGGATTGCGGTGCGGACTCCGGCCGAATCGAGTATCTGCATCGCAGCGGCGGGTGTATAGACCGAGGTCGCACCAACGCTAAAGTGAATGTGCGCATCAAACAGCGGCAGGGGCTCTCGTGCGCTGGCCGACAATGCCGCCAGCAGCAGTACTAAGAACCATGGTGTGCGTCTGCGCACGCTGTGGAGAATCGACACGCAGTGTCCCCTGTGTTGAGTGCTGGTGCCGATCATACTCTGCGCAAAAGCCCTCCGGTAGCCGGTAGATTCGGCAAACATCGAGGGGTTGCGCACCGCACCACAGGGGCTGATTGTTGGTTAATCACTGATCAACGAGTTTGCCAACCGATTATGCTGCGATGCATGGTCGGGGCCCTGGTGCTGAGCCCTGGGTGTCTGGTCTCGCGAGCATGCGAAGCACGGGCTTTTTTTCTGGACAAATCGCCTCGTTAATCCCACGATATGCCCCTGTCCTGATCCCTATAATGAACCCCGCATGCAGTTAACATTTGATAAATTTCGATCGCTCATGCTGGCCGCCGGCTATGACGAGGTCATTGAGCGCACGTGGCCACCGCAGACCCGTTTGGAAGAGCACAGCCATCCTTTTGAAGCCAACGGGATCGTGGTCAGCGGCGTGATGAATTTGTTGGTGACGGGCGAATCACCGCGCACGCTCAGGTCAGGCGATACCTACCATGTGCTAGCCGGTGTGATGCATGCCGAGACCTACGGAGACGAAGGCACGACCGTCTGGGCAGCGCGCAAAAATAACAATAACCACCCCACAACTACCTAACAAGAGGGCATTCATGAATTCGCGTCCTGGCCAGCTGGAAAAAAATCGATTGTCGCAAGACCGTGTATCGATCTATCAACCCGAACAAGACGGAAGAATATTTCCCAGTATTCCCGAATTTCGCTCGCATGAAGAGCATCGGCATTATCTGAAGCAGCGGCTGGTTGCCGCGTGCCGCGCATTTGCTTTATTTAATCTTGATTACGGATTTGCCGGGCACCTGACCGTCCGCGACCCGGAGCATCCTCATCTGTATTGGACGAATCCGATGTGCGTCCATTTTTCGCGCGTGAAGGTGTCCAACCTGATTCTGGCCGATCATACCGGGACCGTCGTCCAGGGTAATTATGCGATCAACCGCGCGGGCTACGTGCTGCATGCGGCAGTTCATGAAGAGCATCCGGATATCGTGGCAATGTGCCACGCGCACACCGAATACGGCACGGCATTCGCATCACTGGGCCGACCGCTTGACCCAATCAGTCAGGATGCTTGCGCGTTTTACGAAGACCATGTGGTGATCAAGGACGAGGCAGGGCAGGTCGCCGTGGAAACCAAGGCGGGACTGAGCGTCGCATCACATTTCAAGGATGTGCGTGCGGCGATTCACCAAAATCATGGACTGCTAACCGTTAGTCGGCACAGCATCGAGGCGGCTGCGTTTTGGTTCATCGCACTAGAGCGTTGCTGCAAGCAGCAGCTGATGATCGAGGCGGCAGGGCACAAGCCCACGCTGGTTCCTCATGACCGAGCCATCTACAGCCGTGAGCATGTCGGTAGCGAATACATAGGATGGCTGCACTTCCAGCCAATCTGGGAGCAGCTGGAGGCCACGCAGCCGGATATGCTCACCTGATCGGATGCCTGGGCTGGGTTCGCGCGATTTTTGATAAAGTAATGTCAAAAATCCGCGCCCATCGGGGAGATCGCCTTGTCGTCGTCTGCCAAATTATTCTTTACTCTAATTTTCGCCTTGCCCGTTGGTGCGACCACTCAGGTGTTTGCGGAGTCATCCGGTTCGCATGCGGCGGCAGCCCATCATGACGGGCATGGCAAAGGCGATAACGAGACCAACGAGTGCTACGGTCTCATAAAAAAACACCCGTACAAAGCGCTGCAGTGTTACGAGGCAGTCGATCCGACGCTGAAAGTTCTTCTGAAAAAAGACACGGACGGAAACGCTATTTATGAGAACCTGATCAGGGCCTGCGGACATGATTATGTGGGTGGGCTGGTGAATGCCAAAGAGCTGGGCATCTGCCGGAGAAAACTGATCGTATTAGACAAATATCCGCGGCAGCCATGAACGACCGGTTGCTACCGGTAGCAGCCGGTAGCAACCAGTGGCAACCAGTGGCAACCAGTGGCAGTGAGCCAGCCGCTGGTAATCAATCTTCCTGATAAGCCGCTTTTAACAAGCCCCCAGTAGGCTTGCCAGCAGTCGGACGAGATTGCGAGACAGCAGGCTGTCAAATCTTGATGCCCTCAATTTCTATCAGGCGAGCCAGACTCTCTTCAAGAAGATTTCGCGCTTTTCCGGTGGAGTGTTTTAACTGAGCATGAATGAGTGCATCGGCAGGATTATTGTTTTCGCACTCGCCACTATACTGCTCGAAAGCAGTGAGATTAATAATCAGCTCAGCCAGATGGTTGGGACACTCGCAGGCGATAGACCCTGAGATAGTCGCCACTTTGGCCAGTTGTTCAGCAGAAAAGCGATGCGGGCTGACCTGGTCGACCACTGCTGCAGATGTCGTCTTTTTTCCTTGCGCGAGCGAGCGGCACGCCTCTCGAACTTCTGACGGTGTGGCCGGAGCCTTGAGGCAGATCACGCCATGACGCTCGATGTCTCTGACAACGGCTTGTTGACCAAAGTTGTAGACAACGATAGCGGACTCGCCTCCATGGTGCTGAATTTCTGCACTGATGCTAGCCAGCGTATTCGCATTGATGGTGGCAACGCCCATGATCAGTATGTGGTGCCGAGAATCTTTATCCTCTTTGCGGGCCCTTGAAAATTGGTCCACCACCTCGAGATCGGGGTAGGCGCGCAAATCACGTCCCAGACGAATTTTTAAAGACTCGTCCAGAAACAAGACCCGACATACCAAATCGCTGCGCTCAAGCGCGCTCAAGCCTCTCGCTTGCTGTGTTGCCAGTCGCTCCTTCAGTTCTTGGATGCCGAGGGGCGCCAGACTGCTGATGGTGTGACCTGCGTCGGTGAGTTGCTTGACTAGCAACAGGCGCTCAACATCTTCGTCGGAGTAAAAGCGCCTTCCGGTGTCACTGCGCTGGGGGGTGACGATCTTGTGCCGCCGTTCCCAGACTCGGATTGTCTCGGGGTGGATCTGGGTCAGGCGCGCTACCGCCCCAATATTGTATTGGTGCTTATTTGAACCGTTCATTTTGCCAAAGTGGAGCGAATTGTTTAGGTTTTGTTGTGCATTATAGTGCAAAAATTCAAATTACTGCGCTATGACTGCGCTATTTCAACGCAAAATCCACGGT
>JBEGNF010000109.1:0-5693 GCA_041182625.1 Pseudomonadota bacterium
CGACTGACCACCTCGGCCATGATTGCCTCCATCGCCTCCGACGATCAGCGCATCCGGGCGGCTCCGTTTGGCAAGGCACTTGTCGACTACGCGGCGGCTCATCCTGAGGTGGTGGGGCTGACGGCCGATCTGGCCAAGTACACCGATCTGCATCTGTTTGCACAGGCTTATCCCGAGCGCTTCTACCAGATGGGAATGGCCGAACAGCTGCTGATGGCAGCGGCCGGCGGCATGGCCAAAGAGGGATTGGTGCCGTTTGCCACGACCTACGCCGCCTTCGGCACACGTCGTGCCTATGACTTCATCCATCAGGTGATTGCCGAGGAAAACCTGAACGTCAAAATCTGCTGCGCACTGCCCGGCCTGACCACCGGCTACGGCCCCAGCCATGCGGCGATCGAAGATATTGCGATGATGCGTGGCATGCCGGGCATCACGATTGTCGATCCTTGCGACGCGCTGGATATTGAACAAGCCGTGCCAGCGATAGCGCGCCACAAGGGTCCGGTCTATATGCGTCTGTTGCGCGGTAATGTGCCGCTCGTACTGGATGAGGTAAGCGGCTATCAGTTCGAGCTGGGCAAGGCCAAGCTGCTGCGAGATGGTGCTGATGTACTGATCATCTCCAGCGGGCTGATGACGATGCGCGCACTGGAGGCAGCCCATGTGCTGGCTGCTGACGCAGTAGATGTCGCTGTGCTGCATTGCCCGACCATCAAGCCGCTGGATGAGCCAACCATTGTTGATGCGGTGCGTAGCAAGTCACGGCTAGTGGTCGTCGCAGAAAATCATTCGGTGATCGGCGGTCTTGGCGAAGCGGTTGCGAGCGTATTGCTACGTCACCGTGCGTCCCCCGCTGGCTTCGAGCTGGCGGGTTTGCCCGACGCCTTCCTCGACGCTGGCGCACTGCCCACGCTGCACGACCGCTATGGCATCAGCCGCGATGCGCTCGCGGCGCGTATCAAGACATGGCTGAAATGATCGAGACGGAATCCGCATGAATATCAATTTTATCGGTGTGGGTGCGATCGGATTGCCGATGGCGCTGCAACTACAGCGCGCCGGCCATCAGGTCACCGGTGTCGATGTATCAGAAACCATCGTCGCCCATGCGCAAGCCAATGGACTGCCCACGGTCCTCGGCATGTCAAACGCGCCCACCGCCGATCGGGTCGTGGTCATGGTGGCGACACCGGACCAGCTAGCCACGCTGGTCGGGCAAATCACGAATCCTGTTCCCGGGCAGCCGTGGATCATCATGTCCACGGTAGGGCCCCAGTCGATGCGCGAACAGGGTGAGCGCTTGCGGGGCTTGGGTCTGCGGGTGGTGGATGCGCCCGTCACAGGGGGTGTCGCGCGGGCAAAGACCGGGTCGCTCGTGATCTTTGCTGCCGGCGATACACACGACATTGAGGCGGCAATGCCGGTCCTGCAAAGCATGGGCACCGTTCATATCACTGGTCAACATCTGGGCGACGGCCAAAGCATCAAGGTGGTGAATCAGCACCTGTGCTCGGTCCATCTGGCAGCCGCCGCAGAAGCGCTCAGCCTCGCGCAGTCGCTGGGATTAGACCCGGCCAATGTCCTGGCGCTGGTCGAAAAAGGTGCAGCAGGTTCGTGGATGCTCTCAGATCGCGGCCCGCGCATGCTGGAAGGAACGGAGGTGCAGGTGACCAGCACGATCAACATCTTCGTGAAAGATAGCGGACTGGTGGCAAACGCCGGAGCATCCTGCGGAGCACAGCTGCCCCTGCTAGAGATTGCCCATGCACGCTTTTGTCAGGCAGCCGAGAGAGGCCTGGGCTTGCGCGATGACAGCCGGGTCATTGAGACTTGGTAGAATGCCGTAGCGCTTAACGGCGCGCGTGAGCATCCCACCCGTTGCACCCGACCGTACCATGCTCCGGCTTCCCTGTTGGTTACATCACTGTCATCTGCCCGCGGATTGCTCTGTCTCCTGTGATGTAACCCACTCATTGGCAGCACACTTTTTTTCACTGGTCGCGAACCTCAGCCGGGTCTCGCAAATCAAAAGAATCCTGCTTCCGCACTTAATTTCATAGAATATCCTTATTATCTTGGCATAAGGCTCAATACGTGCCATAGTGAACTGATGAATCCAGCATCTGAACAGCTAATCAACGCAAAGATTGCGCAGCTTCAAGCCGATATTGCTGTTTTGCGCGACGGCTACATGGTTATCAACAAGCGGTATTCACACACGCTTGATTCGATGAAGCACTTGACTCAGTCATCGCTTGAAGCCGCTTTACGGGCTGCCTCGGCAGCAGAAAAAGCCGCACTAGCCTGCAGGCGCGCCACAGAAGCGGCGATGACCTCCGCCAACGCGCACGTGATCGACGCCACCCATGCTGCCGCCGAATCAGCCAGCCTTGCGGCAATCGCCTCAGCCGAAGCTGCAGCCTCTGCTTCCGCCGCAGCGGCTGCTGCTGCGGCCGCCGCTGCCTTGCAGGCCGAAGAATCTTCTATCCAGGCATCAGCGGAAGCTGCCCGTGCGACCGCAAGAGCTACTGAGGCCGCTGCCGAAGCCGCAGATATGGCACACAAAGCCACCGAGGTTGCCAAAACGCTGAAGCGCCAGTGAAACTTCTGATCTAGCGCTTTGTTCATATGCTGCAGGGGCAACATGTGCAAGCCTTGCGCCGCAAGCGCATGTCAACACGCTTCTGTTCTTGAAAGTCATTCATGAAACAAGAATTGACGGCAAGCGATTTGGATACGAGTAAATTCGGTACGGTCAATGCAGACTTCAACAGTCTGCTGGCTGATCTCGAAAATCAGATTGAGGATTTGTTTGAGCTTAGCCGCTTCGGTGCCTATACGATTACCGAGGATGGCACCTGTACCCGCATTAATAGTCAGGCACTCAAATGGCTAGGATGTCCGCGCGAAGCGATTCTCGGGAAGAAAAAACCGTCAGAACCCGTCGCTGCTGCAAATTGGGAAAAACTGCAAGAATATAACCGCCAACGCAGCATCAATTTGTTAGACAACTTTGAATTCGACCTGACCGATTCACGCGGTCACCCGCAGTTTTTCCAGTTTTTGCCTAGCACTTCCGCACCGGACCATCGGTTGTCGTACCACCGGTCGGTGTTCTTCGATGTTACCGAACACAAGCGACACGCTGAGCGTCAGCGGATAGCAGCTATTGCTTTTGAATCACAAATGGGCATATGCATTGCTGATGCGTTTGGCTTGATATTAGAGGCGAATAGCGCCTTTTCAAAAGTAACCGGGCACTCGCTCAATAATCTCCGGAAAAAGCCTTTTGATTTCTTGTTTTCACTACCCGACAACGCTATCCTGAAAGCCACGATTCACGAAGCACTATCTGCTAAAGGGGAATGGGAAGGTGAAATACGGGATGTGCGGAAAGATGGCAGCATTTTTACTGGATGGATGAACATATCGAAGGTCCCCACAGAAGGAAATCTGGATTCCTATTATGTTTGCTGCCTGTATGACATCACCGCAAGCAAAGTCTCCCAAGAAGAAATTCATAATCTGGCTTATTTTGATTCTCTCACTCAGCTGCCCAACAGAAGAAAGCTGAATGACAGGCTAGCCCGGATCTTAAGTACTATCCCCCGCAGCCATTTTCATGGCGCCGTATTGTTCATTGACCTGGATAACTTTAAATCGCTCAATGACACCAAGGGTCATGCTGCCGGCGACCTGCTGCTGATCGAAGTCGGCAATCGCTTACAGCGCACGGTACGCGAAGGCGATACGGTCGCTCGCGTCGGCGGTGACGAATTTGTGGTGTTGCTCGGCGAGCTGAGTGCGGATCTTGCGGAAGCCTCGCACCAGGCAAATACCATCGGCACGAAGATACTCAACGTACTGGCACAGCCGTATAAGCTGGATGATTTTGAATTTAATTGTAGTGCAAGCGTAGGCATCAATATCTTTGGTCACGGCGACCTTGCCGAAGATGTTTTTCAGCATGCCGATATGGCGATGTATCAGGCAAAAAAGAACGGGCGAAACTCTCTATGTTTTTACGACCCCTCGATGAAGGCATCAGCCACTGCCTATGCCAATCTCGAGCAAGAGCTTGGTCGTGCGATGGAATTCGAGCAGCTTGCCTTGTTTTTTCAGCCACAATTCGACTATCAAGGTGACATTCTGTCGGTTGAGGCGCTGCTTCGCTGGTTTCACCCAGACCGGGGATTGCTTGAACCTGCCGAATTCATTTCAATAGCCGAAGAGTCTGGTCTTATTGTGCCGATTGGCTTCTGGGTCATTGAGTGTGCCTGCGAACAGATACGGCGCTGGGCATCCGACCCCGCGCTTTGTAAGCTGCAAATTGCCATTAATGTCAGCGCACGTCAGTTTCAGGACCCGAATTTTGTACGAAAAACATTTCAGTTAGTACAGAGCAGTGGGATCGACGGCTCTATGCTGAAGCTGGAACTAACTGAAAGCATGATGCACGACATCGATCAAGTACGCGAAAAAATGGAAAAGATTCGCGAGCTTGGTATCCGATTTTCTCTGGATGATTTCGGCACCGGTTACTCATCGCTAGCGAGTATCATCAAATTACCTCTCGAACAGCTAAAAATCGATCAGATTTTTATTAGAAATATGCTGTCGAATTCGGGCGACACGATCGTGGTCAAAACCATCATCGCCATGGCCCATAGCTTGGGAATGAATGTCATCGCCGAAGGATTGGAAACCGAAGAAGAGAAGCATTTTCTGAAAGAGCTGGGCTGCTCGTCCTATCAAGGATATCTGTTAAGCCCGCCACTCCCGCTGCCCGTGTTTGAACATCTGTTTCGACAGCAGCATAGGTTTACGGAGTCTGCCGCTACCCGACCTTAAATGAATTGGCTTTTTTCGGGCACAGAAAAAAATTCCACGCAAACTGAAGCTCGCCCAGCTCACCCGGCTCCCTCGGCCTATCTCGCTTAACCCTTCCTCCTCCGCTCAATGTCATTTGAAAACTGCATAATTGGCTGTTTTATTAACTAGGCCAAGCGAATAAAAAACCATAAATTGATAAACATCAACTACGCCTCTGCATAAAAATGACAGGCTTCAGTTGTTG
This sequence comes from Pseudomonadota bacterium, assembly GCA_041182625.1. Classification (GTDB taxonomy): domain Bacteria; phylum Pseudomonadota; class Gammaproteobacteria; order Burkholderiales; family Burkholderiaceae_D; genus Pernthalerella. The sequence continues at coordinate 5,081 of JBEGNF010000109.1, forward strand.
GGGATTTTTTTAAAGGTCATCTCTGGACCACCTCCTCCTCTGTGTCCATAAGTCCCCACAGGGCAGCGCCCTGGTGCTGGCGGAGTACTGACTCCGACGCACACGGCGTAACGATGGTGTTTCTCTGACTCGCAATAATTATCCGAATGAAGACGTCCGTTATACCTGTCGCGGCACAAACCATTCGTACAGTACTGGTTCTGCTGCTGATGGCCATGCAAATAGGTATCAGTGGATGCCAGACGGAGTTTATCAACGCCAAACCAGCACGCGAGCTGAATCCGCCGCCACCTACCGATAATCTGTATGCAGGTTGGCGTGTATTCCAGGCTAAATGTGCCAGCTGCCATGGTGCCGCAGCCACCGGCGGTGAGCGCGCACCTGACCTATTGCCTATCGTTCGCGAGCTCAGCCCGCGTCGGTTTGCGGCGGTAGTACTCCAGCGTTACGACCTGGATAAGGGGTTCGCTGAGGACTCGAAAAATCAATCGACCGTCGATACCCGTATTGAAGACATATTACGCCGCGGTGAGCCACCGATCGAGATGCCCGGGTGGCAGGGCGAACCTGCGGTGAATGCACATATCCTCGACCTTCACGCCTATTTGACGGC
>JBEGNF010000110.1:0-5637 GCA_041182625.1 Pseudomonadota bacterium
AGACTACCTAAAATCATTCAGCATCCATTTGACGAGATGGATGGGCAGCGGCAACCGCTGGAATGGCTTCGCACGCTTCATAGATCGCGCGCAGCGTCGGATAAGGCACCGTATCGACATTAAATCTTGCGGCGCTAAACATTTGTGGGACCAGAGTGCAGTCTGCCATGCTCGGGGTATCGCCAAAACAAAAGCGGCCGCGCGTCGGCGCCCGGGATAAATCAGCTTCGAGTGCCGCCAAGCCTTCGCTCAGCCAGTGATGGATCCATTGGGTCTTGCTCTCTTCGGACGCGCCCAGCGTCCCAGTCAGATACTTCAGTACGCGTAGATTCTGCAGGGGGTGAATGTCGCATGAGATCGCCAGCGCGATCTGTCGCACCCTCGCCCGTCCTTCGGGTGACTTTGGCAGGAGACGGGTATTCGGAAATTTCTCATCGAGATATTCAATGATGGCTAGAGACTGGCTTATCTGAAATCCGTCATCATCGAGAAGTGGAACGAGCTGCTGGGGATTCAGGGATTTGTACGGTTCCTTGAACTGCATACCCCCATCACGCGTGAGATGGACTGGCACATAGTCATAATCAAGGCCCTTCAGGTTCATAGCAATGCGAACACGATAGGCTGCCGAGCTTCGGAAATAGTTATGCAGTGTCAACATAGTGGAATTTTTATCTCTTATCTGGACTACATCGCGACTTAGAGGGCGACAAAAACACGATTCCCCTCAATCCTCACCGGATAGGTTTTTATATCGTCAATCAGCGGCGCGCACAGCGCCTTACCGGTTCGGATGTCAAATTTGCCTTGGTGTAGAGGACATTCAATTTCATGCCCTTCGAGGAATCCATCGCACAGCCTTGCATTGCCGTGCGTGCAGATGTTATCTGTCGCATAGACCTCGCCATCGATTTGATATAGTGCGATGCTTTTACCGCCCACATCAACACCAATCACATCTCCCTCAGGAAGGGTGCCAGATGCAGCCACATCAATCCATTGATCGTTCATATTTCTCTCAGATGGGGTAGATAATTGAATTTGGAATCATCTCAGTATCATAGATACACAAGCGCGATACAAACTTCAGCTCGCCAGCGTCGCGCTTAATCTTATCGATGTAGCGCCCCACATTGAACACCGTCGAATCGCCTGATAATTTGGTACGGAATACAGCGTAACTCGCTTCAGAAAAAATCACGCCATTCTTTTCTTCATGGATAAACGGCAGACCTACCACATGCCGCTGATAGTATGGGTCGTGGTAAAGCGTTTCATGAATACCGTACACTCTGTCCTTTAACATGTTCTTACTCAGCAGCGCCAGTGTAGACAAAGGAAATCCTCGCTCGTAATTCTCCCGAGGTTGAATTTTGTATTCGCAATCCTCGGCGAAAAAATCGACCCACTTGTCCCATTGGGCACCATCGACAGCAGCGGCATACTTGCTATAAAGCTGGATGAGATCAAAGACTGTACGAGCGTCAGTAGTCGTTGTCATGGCTTCAGATCTCCATCATTTTTCGCCAGTAGTTATACATGCCTCGTATGAGTGTCTCTGTCACCATATGATCGGTGTTCTCACACGCATACCCGCCAAGTTCTGCAACTGCGCGGTGCGAGGGCTTTTGCTCAAATCCACACTGCGAGAGCTCGATGACTTCTCCGTCATCAGCTGACACAAATCCTGCCGGACCAAACAGATTCGCCTGTATCAAGCGTCGTTGAGTCATTTCCGGCGTATCATCCTCGAACCCAAAGTGGGTCCAGACAAAGTCAAATGAACCGTGACCATTCGGTTGAATATGTCGAGTCGATACGCTATTGACTTGCTGCTGAATGATCACACTGGGGAAAATCGTCATCATCACGGCAGTAGGACCGTTCCACCATGACTCGGGGACGATGTCGATCAACCGCTTGTCCTGGATCTCCATGTTTTCCTTGAAACTTGTCACGCCTTGCGTCACCTCTTCCTGCTTGCCCCCGGTACCACGCGTAGAGATCATGGCGGCATGACGAAATTTGTCATCCATCTTCAACTCAGACTTGTTATCTGCACGCCAGAGCCCGTAGGTGACGAACCAGGTATGCAGTAGCCCAGGATGATAAGGATCCTTGATGTTCTCTTGCATCAGTTTCCAGTTCCCCGGAATGCGCTGGCGGTTATAGCCAAGGAGCGTCAGCTTTCGGCCATTGAACAAACGATCAAAGTAGGCAAGGATCGTCGGGCCAAGATAGTCCTCGAACGGTTCAACATCATGATCGAACGACGCGAAAATCACTCCGCCACGACTTGCCACCTTGAGCTTGGTAAGGCCATGATCCTCAATCTTGAATTCTTTCGGCATACCGCCATTGATCTTGCCATCCTGCTTCACGCCCCGTCGAAAGGGAACACCTTGCAAATCGCCTTTTAGAGAGTAATTCCACTGATGGTAGGGGCAGACTAGTTCTTTCTTGTTGCCATGACGTTCACGGCAAAACTGCATTCCTCGATGGGCGCAGACATTTTCGACAACATGAATCTGGCCATCGAGATCGCGCGTCATCAGCACCGAACGCTCACCTATTACCGTGCGTTTGAAATCACCGGGCTTAGGTACTTCAGCCTCAAGGCCGATGTAACACCAGTGGCCTTTATAGAAAAGGCGATCAAGCTCTTTTTTATAGATCGACTCGTCGGTATAGGCCCAGAACGGGATGCGACTGGTTCCCTCCGATTCCCACACATGCGGCTGGCTGAATACTTCTGGTGTGTTAACCATTTGATTCTCCTTGCCAGGATTTATTTGCCAACACTGACCACGATGTCAACTAAGCCATCGATATGGCCGTGCATGACATCGCCGGGCACGACGGCACCTACGCCTTCCGGCGTGCCTGTCATGATCACGTCGCCTGGCTCCAACGTCTCATATTGAGATAAATAGGAAATCGATTCAGCAACTGACCAAATGAGTTTTTCAATGTCAGAGGACTGGCGCGGCTGTGTGTTGACCGTCAAAGAGATCGTGGCCGATGACAGATGTCCGATCTTGTCTGCTGTGCGGATCGGGCCAATCGGCGCTGATTTTGCGAATGACTTTCCGAATTCCCATGGACGTCCCTTATCGCGTGCATCCAATTGCAGGTCACGACGCGTCATGTCTAGGCCAACAGCATAACCATGGACATGATCAAGTGCCTGTTCTATAGAAATATCTTTACCGCCCTTACCCAGGGTAACGACCAACTCAATCTCGTGATGAAAATTACTTGTCTTTGGCGGGTAGGGAATCGTGATTTCTTTTTCTCCGGCCTGAACGACTGCACAGGCAGGCTTCATGAAAAAGAATGGCGGTTCGCGATCGGGATCCTTGCCCATCTCGCGCGCATGCGCCGCATAATTGCGTCCGACACAGAACACACGATTCACCGGAAATGCTTCATCGCTGCCCTGAATGGTTAAGGTATATGTTGGTGGTAAGGGGATAGCGTATTTCATAAAGATTCCTGTCAGTTGACATCAGAGACGAGCTTCGCGCCACAGCCCGAGTGACTGCAGCGCTGGGCGATCGGAATAACTAAATAAAGTGGTATCGCGCTTGGCAAGGAATTTCACTGACTGCCAAGAGGGCACGACAAAGATGTCATCGCGCTGCAGCTGCCACTCCTGATCCCCGACCGCTACCGCCGCCTCACCTTCCAGACACACATAAACGGTTCCATCAGTGCAGCGGTATGGACGGGTCTCGAAACCCGCTGGCAGACGCTGCGCAAAAGCGCCGATGGTTGGCATGGGGGATGCCCCCGTCGCTGGATTCACGAAGCGCAACTTGTGGCCAAAATGCGGATCAGGTTGACCAGCGGCGATCTGGTCGAGAGATTCTTTGGTGCGTGCATACGGATAGACAAACACACGCGTGGGCTCAGCAGGTCCCTGATAAAAATCGACAGGAACCATGTTATTGCCGTAGCGGGCCAGCGCATCCCCTTCAGGGCGCACAGTATCTTGCGAGGTGCTTTGGCCGTGCTCGGCAAATCCGGCGTCATAAAATCGCACGGTGGGAATGTCCAGACCGTCGAGCCAGACCACCGGTTGGTCGCCGAGATTCCCGTGGTCGTGAAATGTCCACGACGGCGTAATGATGAAGTCGCCGCGGCGCATGGTGGTTCGCTCGCCATCAACGGCGGTATACGCGCCCTCTCCATCCATCACCAGCCGAAGGGCGGACTGTGTATGCCGGTGCGCGGGCGCGACCTCGCCAGGCAGGATCAGCTGCAGGCCGGCATACAGCGACTGCGTGATTGCTGACTGCCCGGGCAAACCCGGATTTTCCAGAATCAGCACTCTCCGCTCTGCCTGCTCTGCTGTAATTAAACGGCCAGCCTCCATCACCTGATCGCGCAGATTGGCGTAGCGCCACAGGGTGGGCAGTGCCGGACTGCTAGGCTGCTTAGGTACCAGAGCGCCCAGTACTTCCCACAATGGCGTCATGTGATCTTTCGCGATGCGGTCGTAGTACGCCTGCCGCAGATTCCCTTGCTTCGCGTTTACTTCCGTGGTGCTTACTGAACCCATGATCATCACTCCCGGTTTGCTTCTTGCTCGATAGCTTGTTTCAGGTACTGCTGGCGTAAAATGCGTCCGCATAGACGCGCTGCTCATCGATACCACGCTGTTTGAGTAAAGTCGCAGTAGCCTCCACCATGGGCGGCGCACCACAGACATAGGCACGCCAGCCATGAAACCCTTGAATATCCTGTGCGATTGCCTCAGTAATGAGTCCGACTCGATGCTTTGAATCGAGCGTTTCATTGGTAGTGACAACGACCTCCATCTTTAACGGTGGATGAACTGCTTGAAGCGACTGCAGCTGAGCCATACCGTAGATGTCTTGTGGGGAGCGCGCACCGAAATAAAGATGAATCGGATTATCCATCCGAGCGGCGATAGCACCCCGCACGATGGCCAGTATCGGAGCCAGTCCCGTGCCACCCGCCACGCAGAGCATCGGACCTTCATGACGCGTGCGAAGATAAGCTGTACCTAACGGACCACTCACACGCACTGCATCGCCTATCTTGAGCTGATTGAAAATGTAGCTACTGACCCGACCATCCGGTGCCAACCGCACATGAAATTCCAGTTCGTCGTCAGTGCACAAGCCAGCCATCGAGTAAGGGCGAATGTGATCGGGTGTGAATTGCAGTGTGGCGTACTGCCCCGGTGAAAACGACAACGGCTTTGCAGGCTTGAGCCGAACGATCTTGATGTCATGCGTCGCATCGACAATGGCTGTTACCAATGCTTTGATGATGCGTGCCGGGTGCGTGACGATTTCATCCGGCTCAGGTATCTCAATGGCGCAGCTCTCCGTCAGCACGCTGGTGCAAGCAAGAACATAGTCGCCCTCGGAGGGATTGGTAATTTTCGCTTCGCGCCCGGTCTCGATCACGCTTCCGCTGACCACCTTGCACCGACAGGTACCGCAGCGCCCCGCCATGCAGCTATAGGAGATGGGTACATCGTGGGCGCGCAGCGTCTCGAGCAGATTAGCCCCGGTCGGTACTTGCAGTACGCGCTCCAGCGGATGGACGACGAGTTCCATGGTCTCCACGATTTCATCAGCGAATGTGGGACGAGTATAGAAA
>JBEGNF010000111.1:0-10021 GCA_041182625.1 Pseudomonadota bacterium
CATCTTCCTCATGCCAGTATCGAGGCGTTAAGTCACTTGCCATCGGCGACAACGGCCTACGACTGACCCCCAGCAGGCACGACAGGTGGCTCGAACCAGCGATACAGTACGGGCAACACCACCAGTGTCAGCAAGGTCGAGGTGATCAGCCCGCCGATCACTACCACCGCCAGCGGGCGCTGCACTTCGGAACCAGGGCCAGACGCAAACAAGAAAGGCACCAAGCCCAGCAAAGCGACCGTCGCTGTCATCATCACAGGACGGAAGCGTTGCTTGCATCCCTCGCGCAAGGCCAGATCAAGCGCCATGCCCTCTTCGCGCAGGCGTCGCACATAGGTAATCAGCACCACGCCATTCAGCACCGCGATACCCCATAAGGCGATAAACCCTACGGACGCTGGAACCGAGAGGTATTCGCCGGTCAGCGCCAGACCAAACACACCACCGATCGACGCAAAGGGCAGCACCGTGATGATCAGACCGGCGAGCCTCACCGAATTGAACATCAGGAACAGCAGGAAGTAGATCGCAACCACCGTCAGCGGAACGATCACCATGAGCGTGCTCATCGCACGCTGCATGTTCTCGAACTGCCCGCCCCACGAAAAATAGTAACCCTCGGGCAGCTTCACCTTGGCATCCACCCTTTGCTGCACCTCGGCCACGAAGCCGCCGAGATCTCGTCCGGTCACGTTGGCACCCACCACAACCCGGCGCTTGCCGGTCTCGCGATTGACCATGGGCGGGCTGTCGACCAGAGAGATCTTCGCGACGCTTTCCAAAGGAATCAGCGCATTGTCCACTGTGCGCAGCATCGTCTCGCGAATGACATCGACCGAATTACGATAACTTTCAGGATAACGAAGCAGAATCGCGTATCGCCGTTCGCCTTCGTACAACTGGCTGATTTCGCTACCACCGATCGCGGTCTCGATGATGGTGTGGATATCGGCCACGTTGATACCGTATCGGGCGATTGCACGACGGTCGATGTCAATGGTCAGCGTTTGCTGGCCCGACAGACGATCAACCCGAATGTCCCTCGCACCGGGCACTTCTTTGACAATCATGGCGACCTGCTCTGCCAGGCGCTTGAGCTCGGCTAGGTCGTCGCCAAAGATCTTGATCGCCAGCTGCGATCGTACGCCTGTGAGCATCTCATCCACGCGCTGCGCGATGGGCTGATTCATGACGATTTGCACACCCGGCATGTCTGCCAGCGCATGGCGAATATCATCCTCGATCTGCGTCTGGCTGCGCTCGGCGGCAGGATCAATCGAGACCACGGGATCTGATTCATTCGGACCGGAGGGATCGGCCGGCGACTCACCCCGACCCAGCTTGGCCACCGCCATACGGACGCCGGGGATCGCGCTGATACGCTTCATGGCCTCGAGATCGATCTTGGCCGCCTCATCCAGCGAGATGCTCGGCATGCGAATAATGGTCGGAGTAATCGAGCCTTCCTTCATGATGGGAATGAAGCTCTTTCCCAAGAAGGGCACCAGCATGAAAGAACTCAGCAGCAGCAACACCGCCAACAAGACAGTGAGCTTTTGATTCGCCATGGCCATGCCGAGCAGCTTCTCGTAGACATGCTTCATCAGGGCAATCGGCCGGGTGTCATGATCGGCGCCACCCTTCAGGATGTAGGCGCACAGCGCCGGCGACAGCAGCAGCGACACCGCCAGCGACACCGCCAGCGCAATCGCGATCGTCAGCGCCAGCGGCGAGAACATCTTGCCTTCCATGCCAGTGAGTGTCATCAGCGGCAGGAAAACCAGGATGATGATCGAGATGCCATAAATCGTCGGCTTGGCCACATCCAGCGTGGCCTCGAGCACGACCTTGACCCGCTCTTCAGGTTTGGCATGCCCGAGCTTGTGGAAGACATTCTCTACCACCACCACCGTGCCATCCACCATCAACCCAATGGCAATGGCCAGCCCTCCCAGTGACATCAGGTTGGCGGACAAGCCAATCCGGTTCATGATCATGAACGTGACCAGCGGCGTGATCACCAGCGTGGCGATGACCACCAGGCTCGAGCGCAGATCGCCAAGGAAAATGAACAGGACGATGATGACCAGGATCACCCCCTCGATCAGCACCTTCCCGACCATCCAGAGTGACGCATCGACCAGTTCGGTACGATCATAAAATGGCACGATCTGCAGCCCGCCGGGAAGCATTCCCTTGGCGTTGATCTCGTCCACGCGCTGCTTGATGCGCGTGACAATCTCTTTGGCGTTACCCCCGCGCAGCATCATCACGATGCCGCCGGTGGACTCCGTGTCACCGTTCTTGACCAGCGCGCCCTGCCTGACCGCTGGCCCGATTTTCACCTGCGCGACGTCCCGTACATACACCGGTATGCCGCGTTCTTCCTTAAGAATGATGTTGCCGATATCTTCCAGGGTACGGGTCAGACCGACACCGCGCACCAGATACTGCTCCGCCCCTTGCGGCAGAATACCGCCGCCCGAGTTGGCATTGTTCGCGGAAATTGCGGTCCGCACCTCCTCCATCGACATATGGTAGTGGCGCAGTCGATCGGGATTCACGAGCACTTGATACTGGCGCTCGAAGCCACCGAAAGAATTGATCTCGGCCACACCGCTGATAGAGCGCAGCATCGGACGTACCACCCAGTCCTGTACTGATCGACGCTCCATCAGCTCGGCCTCGGAAAGCGCCCGCTTGCCGTCGTCCCGGTGCTCGATGGTGTACTGGTAGACCTCGCCGAGACCCGTGGATACGGGCCCGAGAATAGGGGTTATCCCCTCCGGCAAGCGGGAACGCGCCTCCATCAGCCGCTCCATCACCAGCTGGCGGGCAAAGTAGACATCCGTCTGGTCGGTAAATACCAGCGTGATGATCGAGAGCCCGCTGCGGTTCAGAGAACGCATCTCGGTCAGTCCGGGCAAGCCGGTCATCGCGATTTCCAGGGGCACCGTGACAAAGCGCTCGACTTCCTCGGGCGAACGTCCCGGCGCCTCGGTCGCGACTTGCACCTGGATATTGGTGACATCCGGGAAAGCATCGACCGACAGCTTGGTGGTCGCACGAATGCCAAACCCCACGAGCGCCAATGCGATCACCACCATGATGAGGCGCTGGGCAAGCGCCTCGCGAATCAGGCCGTTGATCATGGGATTACTCCAGTTCGGCGCGCTTGCGCTGGCTGTTCAGATGAAAGCTGCCATCGACCACGATGGGGGTACCCTCATCGATCCCCTTGCGCACCGGCCTGAGCTCGCCAGCGGCGGCATCCAGCTGCACCTCGGTCAGGCGATAGCGATGGTCGCCCACCTTGACGAACACGTAGTCTTTGTCATTCTCGCGAATCACGGCCGCAGAGGGTACGGCAAGCTGCTTCACATAGGCGCCGTTCAGATGCAGCGTAGCGAGCATTTGAGGCTTCAATTCAAAGCGCGGATTTTCCACCGCAGTTCGAATGGGCACCGTACGAGTGTCTTGCTGCACGGTGTCGCTGATGAAGACGATGCGTCCCTTGAGCTTCTGCGCACCCAGTGCCGGGACTTCAACCTCGACCTGCTGGTTCAGCTGTACCGAGTTGGCATCCTGCTCCGGCAAGGCACCAACCACCCAGACGTTGGACAGATCGGCGACCGTGAACAGCGGATCACCGGGCTGCGCTACCTGACCCTGGCTGACCTTACGCTCCACGACGATGCCAGTGCGCGATGCGGTAATGGCGACCTCGGAGGTCAGCGCGCCCGTTTCTTGAAGGCGCTGGATCATCTGGTCGTTCAGTCCGATCAGGCGTAACTGATCAGAGGCCGCGCGAAGCTCGGCGCGCGCCACCGACAGCTCGACCTCGCGGCGCTGCAGCTCGGCACTGCCGATCACATCGGCAGTGACCAGTTGTTGCGCGCGTTCGACCGAGCGCTCTGCGAGCTTGGTGGCAGACAGCGCGCGCAAGAAGGACAGCTGCGCAGCGGTCAGCTCTGGGCTCGATAGTCGAGCCAGTGGCTGACCGGCCCGGACGCGGTCACCGACCTCTGCCAACACCTGAGTGATTCGGCCGGTCACGGCTGAACCAATGCGTGTAGTGCGCTGCTCATTGGCTTCAATGCGGCCGGAGACTTTTTGTTTGACCGACACCTGAGCCATGGCGGCCGGCTCGATCTGGAAATGCTTGTCCATCTCGGGCGTGAGCTGAACTTCCATGGGATCGGTGCGCGGCACTGCTTTTGCAGGCTGTTTCGCGGCCTCCGTGCCGGATTTGCCGCAAGCGGCGGCGAACATGGCAAGGATCAGCACCAGCGTGGTAGTACCTCGGCGTGTAATCAGGTTCGTCATGATGAAATGAGCATTAGGAGATGGATAAGTTGGGATCGGCAGGCCAGAACAATGGCCTATTCACGGGCATCGGCATAGCGGCCAGCCAGCGCCTCAAGCTCGATCAGCGAGGCCTGCAACTGATAACGGGCAAGCAGCAATTCCTGCCGAACAGAGCGCAACACACGCTGCGCATCGAGCACCTCCAGGATGCCGCGTTCGCCGAAGCGATAAGCCGCCTCAGCTACCCTGAGCGCCGATTCCGCATCGCGCATCGCGCCCTCGGACAGCGCCTTGATACGCACGCGCGCGATCTCGACAGAGGTCGCTGACAGTTCAAGTTGTTGCATCAGCTCTGCGCGACGTCCCTCGAGACGGGCGAGCGTGCGTTCGCGATCCGCAATGGCTTCAGCACGCGGGCCGCGCTTCTGATCGAGCAAGGGGAGTTGCACGCTGATGCCGATAATGTCGTGGCGGATATCAGGCTCTCGCGACTGACGCAACCGGAGCTCCACGCCGGGAAGGCGGCTGGCGATCGCTTCATTGATGCGGGATCGGTTACGCTCGAGATCAGATTCCAGCACGCGCAACTCGGGGTTTTCGCGCCTTGCGGCCTCCTTCAGCGCGTCCAGCGGCGGTACCTCGACGCCTTCGGATAGCTGAGCTGCTAAAGTCCACCCGGCCGGTAAGCGCCCTGCGGCAAGCCGATTGATCGAAATAGCTGCCTGAGCGATCTGTAGCCGTGCGGACTGCTCGCGCTGACGGGCAATGACGATCTCGGCATCCGATTTGATCAGTTCGAATCGCCCTGCCTCGCCGGTCTCGACGCGCAATTTCACTCTTTCGCGTATCTGTTCAAGCAATGCGAGTGCATCGGCCGCCGCTAGCGCCTCTTCCTTGCGCAACAGGTACTCGTAGGCGCGCACCCGGACCTGCGCGACGAGTTCGTTGCGCACGAGCCGCAGCGACTGAAGACTGGTCTGCTCTGCGTAAAGCGCAGAATTAATGCGTGCACCCCTCAACTCAGGATTCTCGATCAGCTGACTGACGCCGACCGAGCTCAGGTTGCCCGCAGACGTCGTCGCGCTCGCACTGGTGCGGCCACCGTCGAGCTCAAAGCGCGGATTCGGTAGCGCACTGGCGGTAATCACGCCCGCCGTGGCTAGCTCGACCGAGCGGCGCCCTGCTTCGAGCGCCGGGCTGTTGGCGAGCACGAAGGACACCAACTGGTCAATCGTGAACGATGGCGCGGTGTTGTCCGCCCTTGATGAGGACATCTCGACAGCACCAGACCAAGACCGAGAAAGCACTTGGCCGCCAACTTCGCTGAGCACCAGCGGAACGAATTCGGAGTATGAAAAGGATTCAATTTAGATAATAAATGAAGGTTTGACCAAGACGCATGGACGCATTGTCAGGTTTTTGTCAGGAAGTCGCGGCGAATTATCCCAGAAACTAGAAAAGTTTTCAGCGAGTTAAATCAGCCCATCAGGGGGCTCGGGTCGAATCGGTGACCACTGCTACCATAGGGCATTGAATCGAGGTTTTGCCATGTCAGCCCAACTTATTCACACTCACCACGCAACCGACCCGATTTGGCAGGCCAAGGTGCACCTGGCCGCTGCCCTGCGCCTTGCGGTGCTCGACGGGCTTGAAGAGGGCATCGACAATCATTTCACGATGATCGTGCCGGGCACGACCGATCGGTATCTGCTGCTGCCCTATGGCCTGCATTGGTCAGAAGCGCGTGCGAGTGACATCATCGTCTTCAATGACGCCGGAGAGACCCTTGAGGGCGAAGGCACGGTCGAGCTATCGGCGCAATGCATTCACGCACCCATGCACCGTCTCACCGGCGCCAAGGTGGTGCTACACACGCATCAGCCCTGGGCGACGGCATTGAACATGCTAAAGAACAATCGATTACTGCCAGCCAGTCAGACCGCCGCATTTTTCCATAACCGAATCGCCTACGACGACCACTATCAGGGGCTTGCCAAAACCATGGCTGAAGGCGAGCGATTGGCCGGTCTCTTGCAGAACAAGCAGGTGATGTTCCTCAAAAATCACGGTGTCATCACCGTCGGCGACACGGTGGCGCAAGCCTATCGGCGCTTGTACAAGCTAGAGAAAGCGTGCCAGACGCAGGTGCTGGCCATGAGCAGCGGACAGCCGCTTGAGGTCATGAGCGAATCGGTCATCGCCGAGGTCTTGCAGCGAGCACCGGAAGACAGACACTCGATTCACGAGCGCGAGCGCCTGTACTTCGAGGCCATGATGCGGGTGCTGGATCGTGTGAATCCGGGTTATGCGGAATAGTCGTTGGCAGTGCGAGTGGCGGAAGCGGTGAGATTCGAACTCACGGAGGGCGCAAACCCTCGCCGGTTTTCAAGACCGGTGCCTTAAACCACTCGGCCACGCTTCCTGCACAGCGTGCAATTATACTCAATCGGGCAAGAACATCTGCTGCAGATCATTCAGGAAACGCTGACCCAGCAGGGTGGGCGCGATGCGAAGATGGTCTCGAAGCAAAAGACCTTTGGCCTCCGCTGCATTCAAGGTCGCGTCCATCAGGTTGAATGAGAGCCCCGTGCGCTCCATGAACAATCGCACCTCAAAGCCCTCCGTCAGCCTCAGCGCATTGAGCATGAACTCGAAGCCCAGCGCCTCTCGGCTGATCTCTGCTTCTTCGGCCACGGCGTTACCGGCGGCCGCCTGCTGAAGATAACTGGCTGGCTGGCGATATCGCGCCTGCCGGACGATCCGGTGCGGGAAAGACAGCTTGGAGTGTGCGCCGGCACCAATACCCAGGTAATCGCCAAACTGCCAGTAGTTCAGGTTGTGCCGCGAGCGCTGTCCCGCTGTGGCGTAGGCAGACACTTCGTAGTGCTCATAACCTGCCGCCGCTGTGGTGTCGACAATCATCTGCTGCATCTCGGCGCTGATATCGTCATCGGGCAAGTCTGGCGGATATTTGGCGAAGACCGTGTTCGGCTCCATGGTCAGGTGGTACAGCGACAGGTGCGATGGCTCGAAACTCATCGCGGTCTGCACATCCTCCTCGGCCTGTTGCAGCGTTTGCTGTGGTAACGCATACATCAGGTCAAGATTAAGATTACTGAAGTTCTCGCGTGCGATCCCGATGGCTCTTCTTGCCTCCTCGCCGTCATGAATTCGGCCCAGCGCCTTGAGGTGCGAGTGGTTGAAGCTCTGTATTCCGATCGACAGGCGGTTGATTCCGCTGGAGGCAAACGATCGAAATTTATCGGCCTCGAAGGTACCAGGGTTGGCTTCCATGGTGATCTCTGCATCAGCCTCCAGTGGCAGCAGGCTACGCAGATCAGACAGCAAGGTATCCAGCCCCCGGGCAGACAGTAGACTGGGGGTACCGCCACCGATGAACACGCTGACAATCTTGCGTCCCCAGATCAGTGGCAGCGATTGTTCCAGATCTGCACGCAGCGCAGCAAGATACGCTTCCTCAGGCAAGTCGCCGTTGGCCTCGTGCGAGTTGAAGTCGCAGTATGGGCATTTGCGCACGCACCAGGGGAAGTGCACATACAGCGACAACGGCGGCAACGCCGTGAGATTCAATAGCCCCGGCTTCAGGTAGTTGTCCGCCACGCGAGCGGGAATGGCTTGCAATGGCGCGGGATGAATCGGGATCATCAGCAGCGCCTAAGACAGTTTCGCCATCAGCGCCCGAAGCGCCTGCCCGCGGTGCGATAGCTCATTCTTTTGTTCGGCGGAGAGTTCGGCAGCGGTCTTGCCCAGCGCAGGCAACAAAAAATGCGGGTCATAGCCAAAGCCGCCCTCGCCGCGCGGCTTGGTGATCAGCTCGCCCTGCCAGCACCCCTCGGCAATGACTGGCTGTGGGTCTTCGGCATGCCTGACAAACACCAGCACGCAGTAGTAGTACGCCGATTTGTCAGTATGGGATGACAGGGCCTGCACCAGCTTGGCATTATTTGCGTCATCGGATCTGGGCTCACCTGCATAGCGCGCGGACTGCACGCCCGGCGCGCCACCGAGTACGGGCACGCAAATACCTGAATCATCGGCCAGCGCAGGCAAACCGCTGGCGCGCGATGCATGTCTCGCCTTGGCCAGCGCATTTTCTATAAAGGTGGGATGCGGCTCTTCGGCCTCACCGATACCCAGTTCGGACTGAGTGCGCACACGGTAACCGAGCGGCCCCAGCAACCGAGAAAACTCTGCCAGTTTGCCCGGGTTGTTCGACGCAATGACCAGATCGCGACTCATGATGCTGCGTTATCCATCGTGCTGAGTCATCCGTTACGCGGCGAGACCGAGTGCCTGTTTCTGTAAACGGATCAGCTCACGAATGCCGGCGTCGGCGAGATCCACCAGCTGATTCATCGTTGTGCGGTCGAAGGCATCACCCTCGGCAGTGCCCTGCAGCTCGATGAAGTGTCCGGCATCGTTCATCACGACGTTCATGTCGGTATCGCAGCCTGAATCCTCGATATAGTCCAGATCCAGCACGGGTGTTCCCTGATATACCCCCACCGAGATCGCCGCCACAAAATGGCGCAGGGGGATAGCCGGTAAGGCGCCGGCCGCGACCAGTTTGCTGAAAGCGTCATAGGCGGCCACCATCGCACCGGTAATGGATGCGGTGCGAGTTCCGCCGTCAGCTTGCAGCACATCGCAATCAAGTTGCAGGGTGCGCTCGCCAAAGGCGTGCAGATCGAATGCAGCCCGCAGCGAGCGGCCAATCAGCCGCTGAATTTCTTGCGTGCGTCCAGACTGTTTGCCCCTCGCCGCCTCTCGATCCATGCGCGTGTGGGTCGAACGAGGCAGCATGCCGTACTCTGCCGTCATCCAGCCCTTGCCCTGACCTTTGAGAAAGGAAGGCACTTTTTCATCGATGCTGGCGGTACACAGCACCCGGGTGTCTCCAAATTCAATCAGTACAGAGCCCTCTGCATGACGAGTGTAATGGCGGGTGATGCGGACCTCGCGCAGTGCGCCGGGCACTCGGCCACTGGGGCGTCCTTGATGAGAATTCGACACGTTGTCCTCGGAAGTGATTTTGGTTGTAGTGGTTGTATGGATTGTATTGCTTGAATCGACTGGTGCGGCCCTGCGACTGACGTCCGCACGACTTTCATACCTGCGGCCTTAGTTCAGGCAGAGCGCATGCGCGACAGTGCGCGCTCGATCTCGGCCAGCGCATCTCCACTGTCAGTGCTTGTCGCACCGGGCGGTGAGCTCTGAATGCTGGTGATGACGCGATCGTGCGGCATGCCATCCGTCAGCAGCGAACTGTCGCTGGCATGGGCTCCTGCGTCGCCGGACTCTAGCCAGGTGAAGGCCAGCGCGGTGACATTATCGCCGGTTTTTCCTCCGGTGATCACCGCGCTGGAGACCATCTCCGGCACCGCTTGCTCGAGCGGGCTGACGGACAGCCGATAGGCAAGCTGATGCTCGGGAATGCTGTTCCACAAACCGTCTGAGCACAGCAGCAACTGATCACCCGCCCTGAGCGGCACGGCGCCCGACCGGTCGATGCCCGGCAAGGTCGGCGCGCCTAAACAGTTGTAGAGCTTGTTGCGGTCGGGATGACGTGCGCTCTCATAAGGCGGCAACCGTCCAGTCGAGATCAGCCGCTCCACATGCGAGTGATCGACCGTGCGCGCCAAGATGCGTCCGCCGCGCAGCCAGTAAAGACGAGAATCGCCGCAGTGTATCC
>JBEGNF010000112.1:0-5795 GCA_041182625.1 Pseudomonadota bacterium
TGCATTTCGATACTCGCAAAGTTTTTAATTGAATGGCAATAAAGAACTGACAAATTGCGAGTGCAAATACATTCTGAATGATTTAGTATGAGCCCTCATTTTCAGCAGTGAGTTCTCCATGGCCAGATTATCTGTAGAAGATCAGTTCAAAAAATTGCAAAAACAAAAAATTGTTATTGCGCAATTAGAGCAAGTCATTCTCGACAAAGAAACGAGAAAAAATCTCCACCGTATCGTCGCAGTAATTGATAAGGCAGTGGCGGCTGCGCATACGATTGCGACATCCTCCGTGCCAGTAAAAAAACGCGGACGTCCTGCTGGCACGAAGTCAAAGCGCTCGAGCAAGCTGGCAGGAATAAAAATCGCACCAAAGTATCGAAACCCCGACGACAGAAAGCAAACCTGGACCGGTCGTGGTCGGATGCCGTTGTGGGCTGCAGAGTTGGCAGAGATTGGGAAATTGGAAGCGGCGCTGATCAAAAAACGCTGATCGCTGTGCTTACTAAAAGGACTGCTCGAGATCACTCGCGCAGTCTTTTTTGTTTTTGAAAAAATTCAATCTTGCAGTAATACGCTGAGATCCTTACTCAGCGACTGGAATAAGTGCGCGACATCCTCTAGGCAGGTAAGTCTTGGATTGAATCGCGCGGTAAAGTGATTTCAAATAGTGCTCCTCGGGGAAGGTTGGGGTGGTGAGTAATGGTCCCCTGGTGCCTTTCGGCGATATGCCGGCAAATCCACAAACCTATGCCCATACCATCAGGTTTTTCGGAATTCATCAGCTCGAACAGACGTGGGAGGTGATCATCTTTCACTCCCGGGCCATTGTCTGCCACTCCAATGTGCAAACCTTCCGCGCTAGTGCGTGCCGACAGGATGATCGTCTTATCCTCTGCTGTGTTATCGTGAAGCGCCTGGATACTGTTGATGGCGAGATTGAGTAATGCATGTTGCAGCTCGCTTTGTCGCCCCCGGAATCGTAATTTGTCCTCAGACTTGATGCGCAGTTCAATTCCTGAGCGTGTGGCCTCTTGCGAGATCAGGTCGCGCACGGTGTCGAGGACCTGGCGGACGATGACGATCTGATCAGGCGCGCTCTTGTCAATGAACATGCTGCGCAGTGTGCCGAGAACCTCGTTCAGTCGCCGGGCGCTGTCAAGACACTGATCAAGTAGATGATCCCGGTTGAGCGGTGCTTGTTGCGAGGACGACTCGCGCTTGAGCGCGACCAGATTGATACGCAGAGAGGTGAGCGGCTGAGACAGTTCATGCGCAAGTGTTGCAGAGAGTGCGCCAGTAGCAGCGGTTTTGTTGGCAGCCATCAGTTGAAGTATCAGCGTATTTTTTTCTGCTACCAGTTTGCGAATCTCGGCGCTCTCCAACTCGGCATGCGCTTTTTCATATGAGATTTTTTCAGCCCAGTACTTGCTGATACCGGCATAAGACAACATGTTTAAAAAGCAGTTAAGCAGAGTGAAAACGATCAGAATCGCTGGGATCTGATCAAAGGTGAATACGTGTGTTGCGTTGCTCGCCGCAGAGCAGACCCTGATGATGGCACAGGCGAGCTCGCCGGCTGTGATCCACCAAAGTAGTCCGATCTGATAGGTGGGTTCAGTAAGGCGCAGCCGGTGTATTTCACGTAACTGCCAGCTCAGAGTCAGTGCAACGGCACCGGCGGCAAGGATCACGCGATTATCGAAGCCCAGGTTCACGCGAACCCAATCGAACACTATCGCGAAGATCACGATCACGCTCACGATGAAACTGTAGGGGGGTGCTTTGTCGTTGGCATTCAGGTGACTGAAGAACGCCGCTTGGAGCAAGGCGGCGGCAAAGAGCAGGGTGTTGGCCAAGGTGGTCAGCCCGAATTGCGCGACATCCAGTTGCGTCATTTTCGGGACCAGCCATGCGAACAGACCCAGCGATGACGCAAACATGGCCAGCGATAGCGCCCACAGCGGATGAGCCCTGCCTTCTATGCGGCTGCCGAGGTAGGGCAGGGACGCGAGCAGCAGACCAAACGAGACAGCGGCCAGCATCAGAAAATACTGAGAGAGGAGAGTTTGCATTGCAGCCGTTGTTATTAGTCAGGCAAGCATCGCAGCAAACGTTGGGTAAGCTCGACAGCCTGCGGTGTCACTGTACCTGAACGCAATGCCGCACCGGTGGCTAGGCCTGTCGCTGATACTCCAGCAGATGCCTGATATCGACATACTTGAGCGCATTGGCATGGGTGCATTCAAGGATTACCTGCGGTGCGACGCCGGCGTCAAAGGCTTCCTTCCAGCGCAGCGCGCACAGGCACCAGCGGTCGCCGGGGTTCAGACCGGGGAAGCGGAACTCGGGGCGTGGAGTGGACAAGTCATTCCCGCGTTGTTTTGAGAAAATGAGGAATTCTTCCGTCATCTCAGCGCACACGACATGCGAGCCACGGTCCGTGTCATCCGTGTTGCAGCAGCCGTCGCGGAAATAGCCCGTCATCGGGTCGGTTGAGCACAGTTTGAGCGGAGTACCAAGAACATTGATTGCCATTAAGGGAACCCTGTGAACGCCAGCATGCAAAGAGCTTGCCGTTGCCTGATTGTAGCGACTCTGGCGGTGTCGGTGCTTT
This sequence comes from Pseudomonadota bacterium, assembly GCA_041182625.1. Classification (GTDB taxonomy): domain Bacteria; phylum Pseudomonadota; class Gammaproteobacteria; order Burkholderiales; family Burkholderiaceae_D; genus Pernthalerella. The sequence continues at coordinate 2,615 of JBEGNF010000112.1, forward strand.
TGGGCGGCTGCAGTACTGTCCGCCTCGGCTACGACCAGGCGGAGCCCTTGCTCCGCTGGTGGGTGGATCGCCATCTTGATCTGGACGCATCGCAGGCACGCTGGCTGAAGGACGAGCTGCGGCAGTTTCATCTCTGGCACCGACAGACGCAGCTGCCTGACTATGCGGATCTCGCAGCGGCCATGGCGCGCCAGAGCTTGGACGATATCTCTCCGGACAAGGTGTGCGAGAACATGGATTCAGCGCTCGCTCAGTTCGATCTGCTGCTGCGCCAGTCCGTGCCCCTGCTCGCAGGTCTTGCGCGTCAGCTCGAACCGCAGCAACTGCAGCAACTCCGACGCCGCTTTGCAGAGGAGGATCGCGCATGGCGTGAGAAGTGGCTCGATGCCCCTCGCGATCAGCGGTCGCGTCAGCGCGCGGAGGATTGGACCGAGCGAGCCGAGTCGTACTACGGACGCCTCAAGCGGGATCAGCGCGAATTTATTTTCCAGGCCGTGCAGCGCTCTTCCTGGGATCCACAGCTGAGCTGGGAGCGCCGACAGGCGAGGCAGCAACAGATCGTGGTCACGCTGGAAAAAATCATTCGCCAGCGCCCGAGTCAGTCGCAGGCGGAGGTCGAGATTCAAGGATTGATAGATCGCTCATTGCGGCCAGACGACCCGCGCATGGCTGCCATGCAGCGCGCCTTGCAGCAGGAAGCCTGTGCCAACCTCGCCGCACTGCATCAGTTGAGCAGTGCTGAGCAGCGCCTTCGCGCCCGCGACAGGCTCGTGTCTTACGAGCGGGATTTCAGGCAGCTGGCCGCCAAGCGATGACGCTGCGGCCAGACACTGCCCGTCCTGTCAGGCTTTGTAGCTGAAACCGTGCAGCTTCAAGGGCAGCGAGCGAATACGCTTGCCGGTTGCGCTGAACAAGGCATTCATCGCCGCCGGAATCACGCCGCCAATAGGCGGCTCGCCAACCCCGCCCCAGAAGCCACCGCTGGGGACGATCACACTGATCACCTCAGGGGCATGTGTGATGCGGGCGAGTGGGTAGTCGCCGAAATTGCTCTGCTTGACCGCGCCTTTGTCGATCGTGATGTCTTCGAACATCAGTGCAGAGAGTCCCCAGATCACGCCGCCTTCGATTTGTGCCTTCACCGCATCGGGATGCACGACGTGACCGGAGTCGATCGCGACGGCGACACGCTTGATATCGATCACTGAGCCCTTGACCGATAACTCGACTGCTGCTGCGGTGTAGCTGCCATAAGAATCTACGACGGCGATGCCGCGATGAATACCTTTTTTCGCAGGCTTGTCCCAACCGATGGCTTTTGCCGCAGCGTCCAGCACGGCCAGGTCTTTTTTACCTTGTAGCAGAGGACGGCGGAACGCATACGGATCCTTGCCCGCTGCGTGCGCCAGCTCATCAATGAAGCATTCGCGATAAAAAGGATTATTGGTATGCGCAACCGCTCGCCAGAAACCCGGCGGGACATGGAATTCATTCAACGCGTATTCATTCGTAAAATTCGGCACCGCATACGGATTGTCGCGGAATACGCGGGTATTGATCTGATCGATGCCGTCTTTGACAAACTGCGGAAATACCGTGATGGCGATCGATTGATCCGCCTGCCGCACCTCCCACGCGGTCCAGTTACCGTCACGATCGATTGCACCACGCAGCTTTACCAGTGACACCGGGCGATAGCGTCCCTGACGCATGTCTTCCTCACGAGACCAGAGCAGCTTGACGGGTGTGCCCGGCATGGCCATCGCAATCTTCACCGCCTGCTTGGTGTAATCCTGATGTGGGCCACGGCGCCCGAACGCACCGCCCGCATGCATCTTGTGGATCTGGATTTTTTCGAGTGGCAGGCCAGAGGCCTCGGAGGCAGCGGCAATGGATGATTCTCCATTTTGCGTACCGACCCAGACTTCCAGTCGGTCCGGCGTGTAGAGCGCTGTCGCATTCTGCGGTTCTATCGTGGCGTGGTTTACATAACCGGTGGTGTATTCAGCGTCGAGTAACTTGTGGGCATTGGCGAAAGCCTGTGTCACGTCGCCATCCTTGCGTGCCACGGGCTGGCTGGGTGCAGCAATGTCCTGTTTCAGCTTGTTCATGATCGTCGCACTGGAAATCTCGCCCTTGGCGCCATTTTCCCACTCGACCCTCAGCGCCTTGACGGCTTGATTCGCCTGCCACCAGTTGCTGGCGACGACCGCTACCCATTCTTCGCTGACGACGATCTGCTTCACGCCGGGCATGGACTTCGCCTTGCTGTCATCGATGCGTTTCACAAAACCGCCGAACACTGGGCTTTGCAGTATCGACGCATGCAGCATGCCGGGTAGACGCACGTCCACGGCATAGATTTGCGAGCCATTTACCTTGGCAGGGATATCGAAGCGAGCAGGGGAGGTGCCAGCGATCTTCCAGTCTTTGGGATCCTTCAGCTTGGGGTCTTCAGGTATTGGCATGCTACTGGCCAGCGATGCGAGTTGCCCATAGGTCGCTTGCTTTCCTGACGGGTGCGTCACCACGCTGTTGTGAGCCTTGCATTCGGATGCCGGCACACTCCATTGCTTGGCTGCCGCTGCGATCAGCATTTCACGAGCGGCGGCGCCGCCTTTGCGCACGTATTCATGCGAGTCGCGGATGCCGCGGCTGCCACCGGTCGACATGTCTTTCCAGATTTTCTTGCGGCGCATATGTTCGTTTACATCTGCATATTCCGGGCGTACTTTGCTCCAGTCGCATTCGAGCTCCTCAGCGACCAGCTGCGCAAGTCCGGTGAAGGTTCCTTGACCGAGCTCGGAGCGTGCGATACGAATGATGACGGTGTCATCCGGTTGAATCACGACCCAGTGCGTGACTTCGGGCGCATTGCCCGCAGCAGCCATAGGCGAAAGCGCCGGTGAGCGCGGCGGATTGCTTCAGGAAGGTACGGCGTGATGGCTGTCGGGCTGAGATGCTCATTCACTGCTCCTTGCAATGTGTTGGATTTGGCAGATTTTAACCGCAAGGGGGATGTGGCTGAGGTTGCTAGGCAAAGCGCCCCGCTGGGGGGCGCGTCATTCCGAACTGAGGGGGTAGGAATAATCAGAACTCGTACTCGAGCTGCATACGGAAGGTATTACCCCGCACTCCCCGCCCATCGATCGAATTACTGCCCATCAGGTAGGCGGCGTTG
>JBEGNF010000113.1:0-5431 GCA_041182625.1 Pseudomonadota bacterium
CGCAATCTCGACCAGATCGAGATTGCGGCGTTGTCACGTATGAGCCCATGATTCATTTCATCCTTTACTCCCGCAGCTACTGCCATCTGTGCGACGACATGCTGTCCGCGCTAAAGCAGCTGGCTGGCGATACGGTGGCTGTCGAGGTGATCGATATCGATGCCGATGGCAACGAGGCGCTGCTGGCTCGCTACGACGAGCTGGTGCCTGTACTGGTGGGACAGCGCGGCGGCCAGCCGGACCAGCAGTTGTGCCATTATTTCCTGAATGAAAACGCAGTACGGGATTTTCTGTCCGAGGCCTGAGGGCGGACTGAACTCCCCGCAGTCTGCCGGCAGCGGCTGAAGCCCCTCCAAATCCGGTAAAATGCGCAGCTGAACAGCTTTCGAAACAAGGCGCTCGCTTGGGGACTCGCCCCGCTCAGAGCGCTTTTTTTGTACCTGCCGCAATAATGCAAAATATTAGAAATTTTTCAATCATCGCCCATATTGATCACGGCAAGTCCACGCTGGCGGATCGCATCATTCAGCTATGCGGCGGACTGTCCGATCGAGAGATGGAAGCGCAGGTACTCGATTCCATGGATCTCGAGCGTGAGCGCGGCATCACCATCAAGGCGCAGACCGCAGCCTTGCAGTACAAGGCGCGCGATGGACAGGTCTACAACCTCAACCTGATCGATACACCCGGCCATGTGGACTTCAGCTATGAAGTCAGCCGCTCGCTGTCTGCATGCGAGGGTGCGCTGCTGGTGGTCGACGCATCGCAGGGTGTCGAGGCGCAAACGGTGGCCAACTGCTACACCGCGCTCGATCTCGGCGTTGAAGTGGTGCCGGTACTGAACAAGATCGATCTGCCGTCAGCCGATCCCGACAATGCGATTGCCGAGATTGAGGACGTGATCGGCATCGAAGCCAGCGATGCCGTGCATTGCTCGGCCAAGACCGGTCTAGGCGTGGAAGATGTGCTCGAATCACTGATCGCGAAGGTGCCGCCGCCCAAGGGTGATCCCGACGTCCCTTTGCAGGCACTGATCGTCGATTCCTGGTTCGATAATTACGTGGGTGTGGTGATGCTGGTGCGCGTGATGAATGGCACACTGCGTCCCAAAGAAAAGATTCTGCTCATGGCCACCGGCGCCCAGCATCTGGTCGAGAGCGTCGGCGTGTTCACGCCCAAGTCAGTGGCTCGTGAATCCCTGTCGGCGGGGCAGGTCGGTTTCATCATCGCCGGCATCAAGGAACTGAAAGCCGCCAAGGTGGGCGACACCATCACGCTCGCTGCCAAACCTGCAGCCGAGCCACTGCCCGGTTTCAAGGAAGTACAGCCGCAGGTGTTTGCCGGGCTGTTCCCGGTTGAGGCCAATCAGTACGATGCGCTACGTGACTCGCTCGAGAAGCTCAAACTCAATGATGCTGCGCTGATGTACGAGCCGGAAGTCTCGCAGGCGCTTGGCTTTGGTTTTCGTTGTGGCTTCCTTGGCCTCTTGCATATGGAGATCGTGCAGGAGCGTCTGGAGCGCGAATTCGGCATGGATCTGATTACCACGGCGCCGACCGTTATTTATGAAGTGCAGATGCGCGACGGTACGACCATCATGGTCGACAATCCCTCAAAGATGCCCGAGCCATCCAAGATCGACGACATTCGCGAGCCCATCGTCACCGTCAATTTGTACATGCCACAGGAATATGTGGGATCGGTGATCACGCTCTGTACACAGAAGCGCGGCATACAAATCAACATGTCGTATCACGGCAAGCAGGTACAGCTGACCTATGAGATACCCATGGGTGAAGTCGTCCTTGATTTCTTTGATCGGCTCAAATCCATCTCGCGGGGCTATGCATCGATGGATTATGAGTTCAAGGAGTATCGCTCTTCAGATGTGGTGAAGGTCGATATGCTGATCAATGGCGACAAGGTTGATGCGCTGGCCATTATCGTGCACCGCTCGAACGCTCCGTTCCGCGGACGCGCGGTCGCTGCGAAGATGCGCGAACTCATACCGCGCCAGATGTTCGATGTCGCCATTCAGGCGGCGATCGGCTCGAACATTATCTCGCGCGAAAATGTGAAAGCCTTGCGCAAGAACGTGCTGGCCAAATGCTATGGCGGCGACATCACCCGTAAACGCAAGCTGCTGGAGAAGCAAAAGGCCGGCAAGAAGCGCATGAAGCAGGTCGGTTCGGTCGAGATACCGCAGGAGGCTTTCCTCGCCATTCTGCAAGTCGACGAAAAATAAGCGCCCTCAGTTCAAACAAATACAACAGACGCCATCATGACTTTGCAATCCATACTTGGTAATTTCGCGCTGATCCTGTTCCTGCTGACGCTGGGTACAGGCATTGTCTGGGCGTTGGATCGTTTCTATCTTGCGCCGATACGCCGTCGTGATGCGAGCAGCGCACTCGAAGAATTTGATGCGCGCAGTGCGCGTCTGCTGGAAACCGGTGTGAAGCCTGATCCGGTCGCACGGGCACAGCTTGTCGCCGAGCTTGAGCGCCAGCCGGCATGGGTCGCCTATACCGGAAGTTTCTTTCCGGTTATCGCCGCAGTGTTTCTTTTCAGATCGTTTCTGTTCGAGCCGTTCAAAATTCCATCCAGTTCCATGGTCCCGACCCTGCAGATCGGTGATCTGATACTGGTCAACAAATACACCTATGGCATCCGGCTGCCAATTGTTAATAAAAAAATCGTTTCCATTAACAATCCTAAACGCGGCGATGTCATGGTGTTTAAATTCCCTAAAGATCCTTCACTCGACTACATCAAGCGAGTGGTTGGTATCCCGGGAGATAACATCGTGTACAGAAACAAACGTTTGATCGTCAATGGACAGGAAGTGTCCTACGACAAGTTGCCTGACTATCTGGATGAAGAGCGGCTCAGCTACTTCAGCCACTACCGAGAAAACCTGACGGGCGTCCCGCATGAAATTCTGAATGACGACAGGGTGCCAGGCTATGTGGCCAGCCCGGATGCCTTCCCGCAGCATGAGCTATGTCGCTACAACCTCGAAGGTTTTGAGTGCACGGTGCCCGCTGGACATTATCTGATGATGGGCGATAATCGAGACAACAGTTTGGATTCCCGCTATTGGGGTTTCGTGCCAGATCAAAATATTGTCGGAAAAGCATTTTTTGTCTGGATGAATCTCGGTAACCTCAAGCGTATTGGAAGCTTTCAATGAGGGCCGCGGTCTGGAGCGATTTACCGGACCGGCAGTCTGATCTCAGCATTCAGGGTTTTTCGCTGATCGGTTTGTTGTCCGCGCTCATCCTGTTGGGTGCCGCTGGCTTGCTGATGATTAAGATTGGCCCCAGCGTGATCGAATACTGGGCGATCGAGAAGGCTGTCAAAGCGGCCTCGGCGGTGTCAACCACGCCATCAGAAATGCGCGCCGCTTACGACAAGCTGGCTTCTGTCGCGTACATCGATACCGTGCAGGGCAAGGATCTGTTGATTGAAGGGTCGGGCGATGCGATGAAAGTTCGCTTTGCCTACGAGAAGCGAATACCGCTAAGCGGTCCAGCGAGTCTGGTGATTGCCTATCGCGGGCCCAGGGACAGCGACGCCGCCGACCAACACCCCCGATGACCACGGTGATGCCAATGGATATCGACTTATTGCAAAGCCGGCTCGGCCACAGCTTCCGCAACCCGGGGTTGCTGCAGCAGGCGCTTACCCATCGCAGTCACAGCAGCCTGCACAATGAGCGCCTGGAGTTTCTTGGCGACTCGGTGCTCAACTGCGTGATCGCCTCCTTGCTGTTTCATCGCTTTACCAGCATCGACGAGGGTGATCTTTCTCGTCTGCGCGCCAATCTCGTCAAGCAACAGTCTTTGTACGAAGTCGCACAACGCCTGGAGCTCTCTCAATGCTTGCGTCTGGGTGAAGGCGAGCTCAAGTCGGGTGGTTTTCGCCGGCCTTCAATACTGGCGGATACACTCGAAGCCCTCTTCGGTGCCATCTATCTTGATGCGGGATTCGATGCGGCGTATCAGGTTATCAGCACGCTGTACGAGCCTATTATCGAGATCGTCGATCCGCGAACACTGGGCAAGGATGCCAAGACGCTGTTGCAAGAATATCTGCAAGGCAAAAAAATCCCGCTGCCACAGTACAACGTGGTGGCGACGCATGGGGCTGCGCATAATCAGGAATTCGAGATCGAATGCCTGATCCCCAAGCTCGATATCCAGGTGTACGGCGCTGGCGGCAGCCGACGGGCAGGTGAGCAGGCGGCGGCCAAGCTGGCGCTCGACGCTGTGCAGGACATGATGGTCAAATCACCGGCGCTACCCAAGAAAACCCGGCAGCGCACCACCCAGCTCAAGCTGGCCGGTATCGCGACTTTTCAGCCTGACGCACCTGAGCCCAAATCGCTACCGCGTACAGACACACAGAGCAAGTCCGACAGGGCCAAGACCGCGCGCATGTCAGTCCCGCGCGATCAGGACGATCTTCGGCTTGATGCGGATGACACGCGGTCGAGCGATGGTCAATCCGCATGACAGAGGTCATGACAGTGGCCGGTTTTCGTTGCGGCTATATCGCCATCGTCGGCCGTCCCAATGTGGGCAAGTCGACGCTGATGAACAAGCTCATCGGTGCCAAGGTCAGTATCACGTCGCGCAAGGCACAGACCACCCGCCACCGGATCACCGGCATACAGACGCGCGACAACGTGCAGTTCATCTATGTAGACACGCCCGGGTTTCAGACGCGCCACAACAATGCGCTGAACAAGACATTAAATCGCACGGTAAGCAACACGCTCACCGCCGCCGATGTCGTGTTGTTCGTGGTCGAGGCTGGCATCTGGGGTGATGGCGATGCGAAGGTGATGGAGCTTTTGCCTGCAGAGCTTCCAATCATTTTGGTCATCAACAAATCAGACAAGCTAAAAGACAAGGCGGCACTGATGGATTACGCGCAGCAGGTCGCCGCACGGCGCGATTTTTCTGCGATCGTTCCGGTGTCGGCGCGTCAGGGTTTTCAGCTCGACCGCTTAGAAGATGAAATCCGTCAGTATCTTCCCGAAGGTGAGGCCATCTTTGGCGAGGATGACATCACCGACCGCAGCGAACGCTTTCTGGCGGCCGAGATCGTGCGAGAAAAAGTCTTTCGTTTCGTCGGGGATGAGCTGCCCTATACCAGCACGGTCGTGATCGAAAAATTCGAGCAGGAAGGCCGGTTGCGCCGCGTGTTTGCCGCGATACTGGTCGGACGTGATGCGCACAAGGCGATGCTGATCGGGCACAAGGGCGAGCGGCTGAAGGAAAGGCTCACGATGTAGAGGTCGCCTGGTTGGCCGCCTGCGAGACCGGCTTCACCGTTGCCACTGGAGCGGAGCCGGGAACCGGTGTCGACGCCGGGAGGAATGCGCACGTTGAGCTTGGTGTTGCGCGCGACGCGGCCTTCACCG
>JBEGNF010000114.1:0-5348 GCA_041182625.1 Pseudomonadota bacterium
CACGACGTCGGCAGCCCGTATTTCGAACAAGACGTCGCGACTCTCTGCGCACTCGCGGCCCGTCGTCTCGCCTACCTGGTGATCCCCAAGATCGACAGCCGCGATCAGTTGGAGGCAGCGGTGGCGCTGGTGTCTCGGCACGCCTCCGCTGCCGGCCGCCCGGATTTGCCCTTGCACGTGCTGATCGAGACACACCGCGCACTACATCAGGTGTGGGAGATCGCCGAGCACCCTGCGGTTGAATGCCTGTCCTTCGGCATCATGGATTTCGTCTCTGCGCACTACGGCGGCATTCCCAGCGACGCCATGCTCAGCCCAGGCCAGTTCAGCCATCCGCTGATTTCCCGTGCAAAACTGGAAATTTCTGCAGCCTGTCATGCCAATGGCAAAGTACCGTCGCATAATGTGTGCACCGAGATCCGGGACTTGTCTGTCGTGGCCAGTGATGCAACGCTTGCAAGCCGCCAATTCGGATATCAGCGCATGTGGAGTATCCATCCCGACCAGATCAGGCACATACTGGCGGCATTCGCGCCTGAAGCTGGCGAGATCGAGGACGCGACAGCCATACTGTCTGCGGCGAAGGACAAGGACTGGGGACCAATACAACACAAGAGCAAGCTGCACGACCGCGCCAGCTATCGCTATTACTGGACCGTGCTGCAGCGTGCAAGGCAAACCGGGCAGATGCTGCCGAAGGAGGCACACGGTCTGCTCTAGTCGTTAATGACACAAGGGAGGCCGTATGCGCACACTGATTTCGGTATTTATCGTCATGATGTTTGTCTCGGGTCATGCACTGGCAGCGCGAACCGACATGGTCTGCGAGCTGGGGCAGCCGATGTCGGTGACGGGAGACCACCGGCTGGACAACGTGATCGAGGTGATCTGGCGCGGACGGGCGTACACGATGGAACGCGTGCGCACCTCGACCGGCGCGCATCGCTTTGAGGATATGCAGAGCGGACTGGTCTGGATCGGTATTCCGGCCAAAGCCATGCTGCTCGACAGCCGTCGCGGCGCGCCGGTTGTCAGTGACTGCAAAGTGGCGCTTGCCACTGCGCCAAGACGCTGATAACGCTCGACGCGCACCAGCAGACCGAGCGGTCTGCCTGGACAGAATTTTTTTGGATTTGAAAACAAGGAGAGCACATGTCGCACAACACGCTAAACACGCTCAAGGAATTCAAGGTGTCCGGCGCCAAGAAAGGCAAGTTCTATTCGCTGCCTGCGCTGCAAAAAGCCACCGGCGCGAAGATTGATCGCCTGCCGGTATCCATCCGCATCGTGCTCGAGTCCGTACTGCGCAACTGCGACGGCAAGAAAGTCACCGAAGCGCACGTGCGTCAGCTGGCCAACTGGAAGCCTAACGCGGCCCGCACCGATGAAATTCCTTTTGTGGTAGCTCGCGTCGTGCTGCAGGACTTCACTGGCGTGCCCCTGCTGGCCGACCTCGCCGCGATGCGCGGCGTCGCCTGCAAGATGGGCAAGAATCCGAAGAACATCGAGCCGCTGGTGCCCGTCGACCTCGTGGTCGATCACTCGGTGCAGATCGATCACTTCCGTGAGAAAAATGCGCTGGATCTGAATATGAAACTCGAATTCCAGCGCAATAACGAACGCTATCAGTTCATGAAATGGGGCATGCAGGCCTTCGATACCTTCGGCGTCGTTCCTCCGGGCTTCGGTATTGTTCACCAGGTGAACCTCGAATACCTTGCGCGCGGCGTGCATGAGCGCAGCGGCGTCTACTATCCGGATACGCTGGTCGGCACCGACTCGCACACCACCATGATCAACGGTATCGGTGTTGTCGGGTGGGGTGTGGGCGGCATCGAAGCCGAAGCCGGCATGCTCGGTCAGCCGGTGTACTTCCTGACGCCCGATGTGGTGGGCGTCAACCTGACCGGCGTGCTGCGCGAAGGCGTCACCGCGACCGACCTCGTACTCACCATCACTGAAATGCTGCGCAAGGAAAAAGTCGTTGGCAAGTTCGTTGAATTCTTTGGCGAAGGTACCGAGACCCTCTCCCTCACCGATCGAGCCACGATCGCGAACATGGCGCCCGAGTACGGCGCAACGATGGGTTTTTTCCCGGTCGACGAAGCCACCATCGACTACTTCCACGGTACCGGTCGCACCAAGGCCGAGATCGACGCGTTCGAATCTTATTTCAAGGCACAAGGCCTGTTCGGCATTCCGAAAGCCGGTGAGATCGATTACACCAAGGTACTGAAGCTCGATTTGTCGAGTGTCGCGCCCTCGCTCGCTGGCCCCAAGCGTCCGCAAGACCGTATCGAGATCGGCCACGTGAAGAACACCTTCAAAGAGCTGTTCGCCAAACCGGTGGCAGAAAACGGCTTCAACAAAAAAGCCGAAGACCTCGATGCCGAGTACACCACCTCGGATGGCGTGAAGCTGCATAACGGCGATGTGCTGATCGCGGCGATCACCTCTTGCACGAACACGTCCAACCCCAGCGTGCTTCTGGCCGCCGGCCTGCTGGCCAAGAAAGCTGTCACTCTCGGTCTGTCTGTCCCCAGGCACATCAAGACCTCACTCGCTCCAGGATCTCGCGTCGTCACCAAGTACCTCGAAGCCGCCGGTCTGCTGCCCTACCTTGAAGAGTTGGGCTTCGGCGTCACGGCGTATGGCTGCACCACCTGTATCGGTAATGCCGGTGATCTGACACCGGCGATGAATGACGCAATCGTAAAGAATGACGTCGTTGCAGCAGCGGTGTTATCGGGTAACCGTAACTTCGAGGCGCGGATTCATCCGAACATCCGCGCGAACTTCCTCGCCTCGCCTCCGCTGGTCGTGGCCTACGCGATCGCCGGCAATGTCACTGTCGATCTCATGACGCAGCCGCTTGGCAAGGACAAGAAAGGCCGCGATGTCTACATCGGCGATATCTGGCCGACCAGCGCCGAGATCAATAAGCTGATGAAGTATGCGATGAACGCGAAGACCTTCAAGGCCAACTACGCTGATGTGAAGGGTGCGCCCGGCAAACTGTGGGAAGACATCAAGGGTGTCGCAGAAGGTCAGGTCTACAACTGGCCAAAATCCACTTACATCGCCGAGCCACCATTCTTTGAAGACTTTGCGATGCAGCCCAAGGCGGCCGCCACCGGCATCTCGGGTGCGCGCGCGCTGGGTGTATTCGGCGATTCAATTACCACCGACCACATCTCGCCTGCTGGCTCGATCAAGGAATCCAGCCCCGCTGGCAAATGGCTGCAGTCGAACGGCGTACTGAAAGCGGATTTCAATTCGTACGGCTCACGTCGCGGCAATCACGAGATCATGATGCGCGGCACCTTCGCCAATGTGCGCATCAAGAACCTGATGATCCCAGCCCAGCCGGACGGTTCGCGTGTCGAGGGCGGCATCACCATTCATCAACCCAGCGGTGAAGAGATGTCCATCTATGACGCCGCGATGAAATACATCGGCAGCAATGTACCGACCATGATCTTCGCCGGCGAAGAGTACGGCACCGGTTCATCGCGTGACTGGGCTGCCAAAGGTACGCAGCTACTGGGCGTAAAAGCCGTGGTTGCGCGTTCTTTCGAGCGCATTCATCGCTCCAACCTGGTAGGCATGGGCGTGCTGCCGCTGCAGTTCATCGGCAACGACAGTGTGCAGTCGCTAAACATCACTGGCAACGAGAGCTTCGACCTGCTCGGTCTGGAGCATGACATCAAGCCACAGCAGGAAGTCACGCTGGTGATCAAGCGCGCTAATGGCCAGAGCCAGCAAGTGAAGCTCCTGCTGCGCATTGACACACCGATCGAGGTTGACTACTACCGCCACGGTGGCATCCTGCCCTTCGTGCTGCGCCAGTTGCTGGCGGCATAAAGCGGCTGACCCGACGCTGTCCGGCCTTTTTCAGGCGGACAGCGAGCATCGTCACTGAACGACCCATTTTCATCCGGAGACAACTATGTGGAAAATTCTCGTTGCATTCATCGTCTTCGCTGCAATCGCGCTGACCGTCGTGTTCAAAATGGGTGACAAGGCCGATTTGGCAGGTGAGGCAGGCGGCCATACCGAACCGCATTCATCCTCGCCTGCAGCGCCCGCAACGCCCGCCGCTGCAGACAATGCGGCTCAACCCGCGACGGCGCCAGTCACTGCACCTGCAACAGCAGAAGAAAAGAAGTAAGGCCTGAACTCGTTCTCATGCGCCGCAACCCTAAAACCCCGACCCGCAAATTCACCGCCGACAGCCAGAACCTGGCGTCGTTGGCGCAGTCGCTCGCGCAGTCAGGCAGTCGGCTGGAACGCCGCCACTGGGAACGTCGGCTCGATCTCTCCTTGCAAAAAATGCTGGGCCAGCATCAGCAGCAGGCGATAGACAGCGCACTCGATCATCTGTTCCACACGGATCTGACGGGCTACGATGTGCTGCTCGATGGCGTTGAAACAGCCAGCTCCAGCTGCACTGTCGAGCACGAAGGCAAGACCTATGACGGTTTGCTGGTTGCGGTGCCCGTGATCGCCTGGACGCGCTTCTCTATCCCCTCCGGGCCCATCTCCGGCGAGCAGCTCAACGCCCTTTTCGCGCATCTGCACGGACATGTGCTGGCGCATGATGCGCGCGCCGTGCTGGCTCCCGCGCTGCTGTCAATCGACCAGCTGCCGCGCAGCTACTGCGACACTTACCTGCTCACCCGGCGCATGGTCGACGCGGCCCTCACCGGCAAATCGCTGCAACTCCCGTCCGAGCTACCTGACACCGTGCCCTTCCTTGCCGATACCCGCTACCTGCTGATGGCCGTCGCTGCCGAATCGTCTCAGCCTCTGCTGCGCTGGGAAGAGGAAGCCTCCGGCGTGAATGCGCAGACGGGCAGACGCGCCGCCCTCGCTCACTGGCAGGCGCAGGCCGGCCCCAATGTTCAGCCCATGCTTCCAGGGTGCGGCATCGAGCTGCTCCTGCCGGACGCCTACTACGTTGCCTGCCGCGAAGCCGACAAGGCCGTGCGTGCTGTGTCGCTGCGCGCCGCAGTGCACTACCTGACGAATAGCCTTGGGGTCGAGGCCACAGAGCTATCGGCCATCATCGCGGCCGTCGGCGATCCAGCCAACGGCATGAGAATCGACGAATACCGGATCAGCTTCAGCTCGGGCAGCCACACTGATGTCTACTATGGTGTCGTCTGGCCCTTGTATGATGAAGAGAGCGCTGATGACGATCTACAGGCAGACCTGCCCCGCCGTCCCGGCCAGCCAGCGCCACTATCGCCCTTGCAGCACATCGTCACCGCGCTTCGCGAAGCGGGTGTCACGCGCATACAAAACAGCGAAAATGTTTTCTCGCCAGAGTTTTGCGACGATTGCGG
>JBEGNF010000115.1:0-5323 GCA_041182625.1 Pseudomonadota bacterium
ATGTCGTACTTCTTCAAGATAGGTTGAATCAGCGAAAAATAACTCGGCGGCGGGACAATCACACCCCCAGCACCCTGCACAGGCTCTGCGATGAAAGCACCGATCGTATCGGGCCCCTCGCGCAAGATAGTCTCTTCCAATTCGCGCGCGAGGCGCTGGGCGAAAGCATCCGGCGTTTCGTTCGGCTGTGCGAACTGATAAGGATGCGGGCAACTCACCCGAATAGTGTCAGGCAGCGGCAAATCGAAATGCTTGTGCATAGTCGGTATGCCCGACAGCGAGGCCGCTGCCAGCGTCACACCATGATACCCCTTGCCGCGTGCAATGATTTTTTTCTTGTGCGGGCGGCCAATCGCATTGTGGTAATAGCGAACTAATTTGACGGCCGTATCGTTCGACTCTGAGCCTGAGTTTGCAAACAAAATACGGGCCATGGGTACTGGTGCCCACGCCATCATCTTCTCTACCAAGTCGGTGACCGGGCCAGACACCTTTCCAGAGAAGGTATGGTAGTACGGCAGCTTATTCATCTGCCGATAAGCCGCCTCAACCAGACGCGATTCAGAGAAACCCAGCGCTGCACACCACAGGCCCGCCATACCCTCAATATATTCCTTGCCGCTTTCGTCAGAAACATGGACGCCGCGGCCTCCCACAACAACGAGCGCGCCATTTTTCTCGAGGTCGCGTGGCTGGGTGTAAGGGTGAAAATGAAATTTGGCGTCGGCTAGTGCGGCGGATGAAAGCTTCATAACAGATTCCTATCGTGGCTTTGCTTAATATTGCCATATCGCGACAGTATGCATTACCCGTCTCGATGTTCTTATCAAATTCAGTGCTTGAGATTCCCGTATCAAGCTCGCATTACACATCAATAGGCAAGCATAACCCAAGGTTGGCGAGTAAGCCACGCGAAGACCCTGAATGCCCGTCTACAAGTACGTCATCTAATCGATCGTATCAAACGGTAATGAAAACCCGTCCCGTGCATCGGGCTGCTGCATCACGTTCAGTATCAAGGCGCAATCACTCACGCTCCCAGAACGAGTGGCGCGCTGAACCAAGACAGAAAAGCACTAAGATTTTGCGATTGGCTGCGAAGCCTGCTACCGTCAGCTCAGGTTTTTTGGGGAGGGGGTGAACGAAGCGATTCTCAAAGCATCCAAACTCGGACTTTATGTTCGAATTTTGCTATTTTGATAAATTTATTGTATTGCACGGTGTATTACACCAGTCGATTTTTAGACGCTAAATTATTAATCTCATAGTGCTGCCCACGAGCTTGGGTTTCAATGAATCCGCCGGTCCATGGTTCGAGTAGAGTCACACCTCCTTCACACCTCTTGCTCCTAGAATTTTGCCACCAAGCGTTTAACTTCGGATTTTGCCTCGGGTGGCATCAATGCTTGGTCGATCCATCGGTATCAATCCGATGCGTCTTGCAGAAAAGATGCCGCTAGCGGATGTCGGCTATCTGCATGACCAGTTTCACAAGATGCGAGTATCATCGACTGTTGAAAAGTCCAAGGCCGCTGGCTAGCCGCCCTTGAGCAGGCAGCACCAACCTGCGACAAAGCGGTGCGACAAAGCGGTGCAACAAGGCAGTCCAGCATCGCGAGTATTTTTTGTGTGTGCCCCCAATGGAATAGGCCGTCAGGCATCACGAGAGTCATGGCTACTATAGATCACCTCATTGTCGCTGCAACATCGCTTGACGAAGGGATTGCGTGGTGCGAACGCCACTTGGGAATCCGACCGCTGCCCGGCGGCGTTCATACAAGATATGGCACGCATAATCATCTGTTACGGTTGAATTCTGTCGCTCATCCGAAGGCGTATCTCGAGATTATTGCTATTGATCCGTCTGCTGAGTATTCCTCTGACGCTCGACGTAGGCGTTGGTTTGATCTGGACTCGCCGCTACTACAAGAACAACTTCGCCTGGAAGGTCCTCAGCTTATTCACTGGGTGGCGAGTGTGCCAGTCATATCTCAAGCTGCTGAAGATTGGCGTCAGTTAGGTATCGAGGTCGGCCCATCTGTCGAGGCTTCGCGGGCGAGTCAAGCGGGTATGTTGCGGTGGTCAATTACCGTTCGCGACGACGGACAGCGTCCATTCGCTGGGGTGGTGCCCACTTTGATTGAATGGGGTGATCTTCACCCCTCAGAATCGTTGAATAGATCACCAATTACATTAGTATCGCTAAGTCTGCAGCACCCTGAGCCACTTAAAATCCGTGATGCATTGGCGCTGATTGGTATCGACGATGTGATGGTGTCTGCAGGTCCTGCCGCGCTGTTGGCTGACTTTATGCTTGAGGATGGTTCGATAGCTTGCATCAGACATGTTGATTTAATGTGAATAATAGCAACGTGCTTGGTAGGTCATTTCATACAATAGAAAAGCGCATCTTCTCAGCAGGGTGACTCACGTTTTTCACGCCGCTTACGCAGAGCCTGCCCACTGCGTGTATTGGGTTCGATCGCGATAGGAGATGGCGTCGCGTTCTCCTCATCTCAGTCCTGCCCGCTTCAAGATCTTTTTCCGTCAAACGGCTAACGCCTAAGTGGGTAGCAAGCACTGCTTGCGTAATGTCCAACCTTCAGTAGCGCAGATCACTCTAGACCAGCGCCCTCAAACAAAGCCTGTGTATCTGCGGCGCCGGCCCGACTGAGTCATTACTCGATCAGTTTTACGCGAAACATAATACGTCAAGAAGAATACGTTAGCGGATCAACATGTCAACAATATTCTTGCCGTGATGGAACGAAAAGCTACGCTGCACGATCCAATGACATAGTCAATTACACACTAACAACCGTAGACCACACCACAGCATCTCCCCTGAAGGCCCATTCATCGCGCGATGACACGCTTATCTCTTTAAGCAGCAAGGCATTGATGCTTGCGCGTGCCGCCATGAAGGCCGCAATACCAAATTTTTTTGACGATGTAATGAAGTCAGCATGGTCAGCAAACCGATCTTTGCCAGTGTCGCGCCGGTCGCCGCAGACACTGCAGTCCAGTTTTTACAGGAGTAGCACGCATGAAACCACAACACCGAGTTGCCTTGATCGCCACTCTATCCGTCTCCACTACAAATTTCGCCCTCGCCGGCTCGGTAACGACTAGCTTTACTGTCAACGCTACGGTCGCCTCAAACTGCCTTGTCAGTTCGACTTCGCTGAACTTCGGCATCTATGACCCGCTGTCGACCAGTGACGCCACGACATCCAGCACGATCACTGTCAAATGCTCGAAAGGCACCGCCTACACGATTGCTTTGAACGCTGGCACCTACAGCGGCGCCACTGACAGCACTCGCCAGATGACTTACACCGGTCCGCTAACGCTCGCCAGCTCCGACCCGATGAGCTACGGCCTGTATTCGGACAGCGCCTTCGTGAACACTTGGGGAACGAGTGCTGGCATGACGGTCGCCAGCACGGGTATCGGTCTCAACACCGGCATTGATCACACGGTGTACGGGAAGATTCCGAAGAATCAATACAACGTGAATGCCGGCGGCTATCAGGACACGATCGTCGCAACGATCTCGTACTAATGCAGGCGAGATAGACATTGATGAAATTTCTGACGCCCCTTGCGCTGCTCCTCTTAACGGCGGTGCCTGCCTGGGCCGGTTCGTTCAATGTCTCACCCATCCGGATCGCACTGTCACCGGCCAAGCCAACTCAGGCCCTGAGCCTCACCAATGAGGGAGATGCGCCGGTAGTGATCCAAGTACAGCCAATGCTGTGGACGCAGCAGAACTGGAAAGATATTCATGAGCCGACTGATCAAGTTATTGCGACACCGCCGGTGGTGCGGATCCCTGCCCATGGTCGCCAAGTCGTGCGTGTCGGCCTCCGCCGGCCGCTAGCCGCGGGTACCGAGGGAACGTTTCGGCTGTATCTGACTGAAATGCCCACAGTGGCCAAGACGGATCAGGTTGGCATGCAAGTCAGTTTGCGCTTGGATTTGCCGCTTTTCGTGGCCACGACGAACGATCTGCGTCCCGACTTGCGATGGTCGGTGGCCCGCGACGAGACAGGGCTACCCCAAGTCGTTGTCACGAATTCGGGTTCAGCGCATGTGCAGTTAACCGACATCCGTTTCTGGCAGGGAGACCAGATCGTCGCCACGCCGCAGCCGGCTAATGCCTACGTGCTGCCGGGCGCAACTCGCCGATGGCCGTTGACGAACGGAAGTGCGCAACCGACCAGTTTGTCGTACTTGCGAGTGCAAGCCTCAGCCGACTTCGGCAAAATCAACACGCCACTAAGCTTCATTGTCGTGGCGCGAGAGGGCCATGTACCAGCGCCGCCGCTGGCCAGTGACTAGAGCGGCCGTTATCGTTGCGCTTGGCCTTGCGCTCGCGCGGGGTAAGTCGTTTGCCATGGTGAGCGTGCCTGCCACCGAGCCTCCTGCCTCGCTAAGTTCACCCGACAGGGCAGCGAGTGACCTGCACGAAATGCTGGTGCAAGTGCGCCTCAAGCCGCAGATGATCGAAGAGACCATCACGACATTGCAAGACGGTACCGGCATGTTTTTCATTGCCGCCGACGACCTGAAGAGATGGCGCATCAATGTCCGCCGTGCCGCGCCAATGGTCTGGCAAGGTAAGAACTATTACCGCACCGACGATCTACCCCGTCTCCAAGGGCGGTTCGATGAGGCCGAGCAGATGCTCTCGCTGGAGCTACCAGCGGAAGAACTGATGCCAACGCACTGGATGCTGCAATCGCAGCTCGCCGCGTCTCCGGTCAAACCGAGCCCAGGCCTGTTCGTCAACTACGATCTGCTGGGCGAAGGGGGAAGCCTTGGTACGCGCGCTTCGGCGCTGCTGGAGCTGGGCCTCTTCAATTCGTTCGGGGTTGGCATCCAGACCGGGGTCATGCGTCACCGTCCGGAGGACAATCAATTCATCCGACTCGACACCACCTTCACCTCGGACAGTCCAGCTGATCTGGCCAGTTGGCGTATGGGTGATGCGATCACACGCCCGGCCAATGCCTGGGGACGATCGGTGCGGTTCGCCGGCCTGCAGTATGCGACCAACTTCGCGGTTCAGCCGGGCTTCATCGCTATGCCACAGCAAAACATTACCGGCCAGGCGGCGCTGCCGTCTACCGCTGAAGTTTTCGTCAACAATGCGCTGGTATCACGCTCGAACGTCGCGCCCGGACCATTTTCGATCAACAACATCCCTGTCATTACCGGGCAAGGCGACGTGCGCGTCGTCGTCAGAGATGTGCTGGGTCGCGAACAGTTGATCGTCCAACCGTTCTATGCAACGCCGCGGCTGCTGAAGCCCCAATTG
>JBEGNF010000116.1:0-5225 GCA_041182625.1 Pseudomonadota bacterium
GCCCAGCACCACGCCCTCGCCTTCCGGCAACTGCGCGCGCACTTCGCCCCACGGATCGACGAGCATGCTGTGGCCCCAGGTGCGGCGTCCGCTCAAGTGCTTGCCGCCTTGCGCGGCGGCCAACAGATAGCACTGGTTCTCGATGGCACGCGCGCGCAGCAGAACCTCCCAGTGTGCGCGGCCAGTGGTGTAGGTAAATGCGGACGGCACGACCATCAGGTCGCAGTGTCCCATCGCGCGGTAGAGCTCGGGAAAGCGCAGGTCGTAGCACACTGACAGACCGACGCGCAGCTGCGGTGTTTCCAATACTGCGACATCCTGGCCGGCCACAATGGTGCGAGATTCATCATACGATTCCTGACCACGTGTAAAGCCGAACAAATGAATCTTGTCGTAACGCGCGGCCAGCTTGCCGTCGGGGCTGTACGCCAGCAAGGTGTTCAGCACCTTGCCCGGCTCCGGCGAAGCCAGCGGTATGGTGCCGCCGATCAGCCACAACCCGTGTTGTTTTGCGGTGGACGACATGAACTGCTGCAAAGGCCCGTCGCCGGCCTGTTCCGCGTGCGCCAGCTTGTCGGACTCGGTGTGACCGAGCAGCGGCCAGTACTCGGGGAGCAACACCACCGATGCCCCAGCTTGCGCTGCCTGATCAATGCGCATTGCGGCGGCTCGGATGTTCTCCGATGGGTCGGGGGAGGACACCATTTGTATCGCCGCGATGGTTATTTTTTTCTGCATCGCTGTCTCGCTCTTGGCGTCATCTGAGTTATTGCACGTTCTTGTCATTATCCGCCGGCGGCAGTTTGCGACGGACCGCCGCTTTCTTGATCAGTGGATCTTTCCAAGGACCGGTGATCTGATATTCCTGCGTGAGTGCCTGCGACAAGGGATTACGCAGGAATAGCTGCGCAAGGAAAGAACCCAGGCCGATCACAGGATTCACGGCCAGTCCGTAGACGACCGATGCTCCACCGGCATTGAGCTCAGGAATCACGACCACGCTTAGGTTTTGTGTCTCGTCGTTCAGATCTACGGTGCCATCCATCAGCACGACTGCATTCACACCGCGCATTTTGAAACTGTCGGTCTTTAGTACACCCCGCGTGATGGAGGCAGTGCTGGCGA
The DNA here is from genome assembly GCA_041182625.1 of Pseudomonadota bacterium. GTDB lineage: Bacteria > Pseudomonadota > Gammaproteobacteria > Burkholderiales > Burkholderiaceae_D > Pernthalerella. The sequence continues at coordinate 1,126 of JBEGNF010000116.1, forward strand.
TGCTATCGAACTGAAAGCCCTCGGAGAAAATATCGCGGAAATCGAGCGTGAGCCTGCGCGGCAACGACTGAAGACTCATCACACCGAGCAGCTTGGCCACGCCCGGCTCCGCTTTCAGAAATTGCCCACTACCAAGCTTCAGGCTCAGGTTGCCGGACAATGTAGGAAAATCAAATGAGGTCGGCAATCCTCTCCAGCTGAATTCCCCCTCGATGCGCCCCTTGCCGCCACGAAGTGTCTTCTCGAAGCCGACACGATCAAGCAGCTTGCCAGCGTCATTGATATCCAGCTCATAGCTCATCGACGATTGGCTATCTGAAGATGACACCAGCCATTTGCCGGTGGCGCGCAATGTCGCTTCAGGATTGTTGATCACCAGCCGGCTGATGCGCCACTCGCGGCCGGGACCGATCGCATTGGTCGCTGCGAGTTCCAGGCGGCCCAGTCGCATGCCTCTGAGCTCGAAATCATCAGCGACGATATCCAGACCTGGCAATTCCTTCGATGTCTGTCTCCCACTGAGCAGTTCTGTCATGTCGGACGACTCGGCGCGGGGTATGACCAGCGACGTGAAGTGCGCACTGAATTTTCCGGCGCCGCGCTCGAACCAGGGATCGTCCCAGATCGCATGCCCGATCGCCTGATCGGAATGAATATTGAACTGCCATCCGCTGCGCTGACGAGAGGCTCCCAGCACGGCGTTCTCCAGTGAGCGCTCGGCCACGATCAACTGCGAGGCGCGAATGCCGATGCTGTCGGGAGAAACAAAACCGCTGATATCTTGTCCGCCGCCGCCACCAGCTTCGGCGGCCGGGCCAGCATCAGCGGACAATGCGGTCACGGCAGCACGCCACGCATCGACATTCAGCGCGGGCAACACGAGATTGAGCGCCACACCGGTGTCTGGCTGAGGCGCCGGCTGGTTGACGCCAATGCCTCCTCTGATCAACTTCCAGGGTGCATTTTTAGCGTTCACACGCTGCCTCAAGTAACGTGCCGACATCGCGCGTCCTAAATTGATTCTGATCTCCTCCTGCTGCACGGTGGGATCGACCGCCACCAGAGGGGACAAGCCAACGCGCAGTGGCATCGCATCGGGCTGCGCCTTGCCCAGCGGCGCCGGAAAATCTAACGCCAGACCGGCGAGTGTGGAATCGATCGTAATCTCCGGACCCTGAGCACGCAGACGAACTTGCGCAGAATAGCGTGTGCCTCCCGTCATCTTCTTCGCGAGACGGCGTATGGGCGCGCTGTTAAAGCTACGCACCACGCCATCGACACTTACAGAGCCCTCGGCTCTGACCTGTGTCGTGCCATCCTTTTGCGTACCGCCGCTCAGCAGCATCGGTCCGCCGAGAAAGCTACCTTGCAGGCCACTCAGCTGGAAGCCTCGCTCCGAGAAACCAATGTCACCGGATACGTTTTGCACGCTGGGCAGCGACCGCCAAAGCTGTATCTCGTTACCCTGGAAACGCACATTACCCTGTACCGCAGTCTGGGAGGCGTCGGATAAAGGAATTTGCATTTTCAGAGACAGTCTTGCGTTACCGCTGCCTCTCGCCTCGTCGATCACATTGTCTATCCATCCGCCAACCGGCGTATTGTTCACATAGTTCACCATCGTCTGCAGTTGCCCGCTGGCTGCACCGTTTATTTCCAACACCGGGCGAGTGGCAAGATAATCAGGGATATTCGCATCCACTGCCGAAAGTTGAACCCCCGCCGTACGCGCGCTGTCGGCGTGAATATGAATGCGCGTTTGATCCAGCGTGAACACTCCCTGAATGTCATCGATCCTGTGCCATAAGGGCGTACGTTTGTCTGGCAACAGCTCATCGGGCGCAGGATTGAGCTTGGCATGATCCAACCGGGCACTGACCTTGAACACACCAGGGGGTTTGTCCCCCGCCCGCTTTGGCTTGAAAGGAAATTTATCGAGATGACCTTTGATCGTCAGCTGCAGGTCGCGCCCCATGCCATCGGATAGCGCGCCGCTGACCCAATCACGGGTCGACTGCGGGATGCCGGTGGGCAGAAAGCTGGCGACGCGCGTCAGTTCCAGCGCGGGCACGTGGAGGTGCATGTCAATCTCGCCCAGCTTGTCTTTGCTCAGCGGACGCGGCAGCAGATGGGAGCCCTCCAGCGTACCTTTGAGGCCGGACTGCGAAAAATTCAGGCTGGCTATTTTCATCAGCAGGTGATGCTTGTCCTTCAGCGACCAGCTGGTATCGGCGTCGAGCTCCTCAAACGACAGCGTGGGCGTGTTCAGCAAATCTTCCACATAAAAGATCACATTGCTGCCGCCGAATTTTGCACTGCCCCCCTCCTGATTCGCATCGATCTGCCCAGACAGGCCGTCGAAACCCGGCAGAGCCTCGCGCGCGGGCTTGGCCTCGCTACCGGGCACAGCGGGTTGTCGCTTCAGCGACAGCTGGCTAAAGCGGCCGCTCAGCCGGTATTTGCCCTCTCCTGGAATCGCACCGTCCCAGTTGGCGGTGAAATCATGCAGTTGTCCGCGCGGCGAAAAATCAGCGAGTAGCGCGCGCTCGGTATCCTTCAGCGGAAGATGCGCGGCCAGACGGGCAAGCGCCTCCAGATCAAGTTCGGTAATCAGCAGCTCATGCTGTTCGCGTCCATCGCGGGAGATGGTGTACAGATGACGCGCAGTCGTCGAGGGCAGGACTGCGCCCTGGTCGGTGCGCAACGCGAATTTGGACAGCGTAACGGCGTGGCCATGCGCGCCAAACGAAAAAAGTTTCTCCTTCAGGCCTGTCGCGATCTCACCTGCCGACACGCGTCCGCTGACCTCGACCAGCTTGAGCGGCTCCAGATCGTCAGCGAGCTGCAATGAGAGATCTCGCAGGTCGAGATCGGCGGTGAAATTCACGGCCACGCGATGATCAAAACGCAACCATGCGCGTATCGCACCCTTGCCACCCGCCAGCTTGTAGGGCCAGGTGACGTACGGCGCCCAGGCATCAAGATGCGTGTTTCCCCAATCTGCATAGAGCTCACCCACCCACTGCGACGGGTCGGAACTTCGTCCAAATGCCGGATGCACAAATTCTGCCCGTAAATCAATTGGAGAGGCGAGCTCCTCGGGCGGCGTCGCATGCAGCGCCGCGCGGTGGGTATACCATTGATTTTGCAACACGAAACTGACCTTGTTGAGCACTAGGTCGGGCGCATTGCGCAGGTTGTCCTGCCAGCGGATCCAGCCATCGCGTATGACGATTTCGCGCTGTCCCAGCAACCACTCCAGACCTCTGCCATCATCTTTTTTTTCCGTATCGAGGTAGATGCCCCCGACAAAGATTCTGCCTTCTGGGTCGCGCTCGATCTCGAGATCAGGACGCGACACCTCGAGATGATCGAGCTGCAATTGGAATGTTAGTGCGGACCACCACGACACGGTCGCCACGACCTCTGGCAACACCAGCGCGCGTTCTCCCTGCTGGTTGTAGACGATCAGGTTGTCCAGGCGCAGACGCGGGTTCAGTCCGTCCCAGTTCGCATAAATCGCATTGATCGTCACCGGTCGCTGCAGCAGATGACTGGCAAGGCTCTCGACCTCGGGTTTGTAGTGGTCGATATTAGGAAGGATCAGGTAGCGCAGCGACAGGAAAGCACCACAGAACACAAAATACAGCGCAATGGCGGCGATGAATAACCAGCCAAGCGCATGATGCGTGATGCGATTGGCCGATTCATAGGATGCCACGAGCGCGCGCCATACCGGCGACAGGGCTTCTCTGGAACGCTGAATTGGATTGGGTTGGTTCGACATGCGTCGCTTATGGTCTCTTCACGCGCCGACCTGCGCTGGCCTTCGCATGGCTGTCTCCGCTTCCTTTGTATCATAGCCACTGGATCAACACCGGCAGCACCCGCGCGCTGCCCATTATCTTGCAGGATGAAACCCGTGCCAACCTTGCCCACAGCGAACGTCTCCCGCTTTGTAAAACGCTGGCTGGATGCGAGTCCGGCCCGTGCGGTCGAACTCGCAACATTGTCAGAATTATCGCTTGACCAGCTGGATTTTGACCAGCTTCTTTCCGAACAGCTTTCTGGCGCATCGCTGTCGGGTGCGATGCGCCAGC
>JBEGNF010000117.1:0-5052 GCA_041182625.1 Pseudomonadota bacterium
AGGTCGCACTGTACAAGCCGGATGCCGCTGCCGTCGACACCTATGTCAGAACCCATGGCCTGAATGCGTTCTATGACAGCGTCGAGATGCGCAAAGAATGCTGCCGCATCCGCAAGGTCGATCCGCTGAACCGCGCGCTTGCTGGCAACGCCGCCTGGATCACGGGTCAGCGCCGCTCGCAATCCACGACGCGCAATGAACTCGCGGTGCAGGAAGACGATCCCTCGCATGGCATGCAAAAGTTCAATCCGCTGGCCGACTGGTCGGAGGAAGACGTCTGGCACTACATCCGCAGCAATGACGTGCCTTATAACCCGCTGCATGACCAAGGCTACCCATCGATCGGTTGTGAACCCTGCACCCGCGCGATACAGCCCGGCGAAGATATTCGCGCAGGCCGCTGGTGGTGGGAACAGCCGGAGTCAAAGGAATGCGGGCTCCACGTCGTGGATGGCAAACTGGTCCGAATCAAAGCCGCTCAGGAAGCGTAAGACCGAAACGCAAGAGCGAAACTCAAGAGGTACAAGCAAGATGAACACCCCTGTAGACAAACTGTTTATCGATGCGGCGAGCAATCGTCATCTCGACTGGCTGGAATCCGAAGCGATTCACATAATGCGTGAGGTTGCGGCAGAGTGCGGCAATCCGGCACTGCTTTTTTCGGGCGGCAAAGATTCCGTCGTGCTGCTGCGCATCGCCGAGAAGGCTTTCCGTCCCGGTAAATTCCCCTTCCCGCTGGTGCATATCGACACGGGCCACAACTTCGAGGAAGTGATGACCTTCCGCGACCAGCGCGTGGCTGAACTCGGCGAGCGCCTGATCGTGGGCTCGGTCGAGGATTCGATCAAGCGAGGCACGGTGCGCCTGCGTAATCCGGACACGGACTCACGCAATGCCGCACAAGCAGTGACGCTGCTGGAGACGATTGCGGAGCACAAGTTTGATGCCTGCATCGGCGGCGCGCGCCGCGATGAAGAAAAAGCGCGCGCGAAAGAGCGCATTTTTTCCTTCCGCGATGATTTCGGCCAATGGAACCCGAAGGCCCAGCGCCCTGAGCTGTGGGACTTGTATAACACCCGCGTACATCCCGGCGAGAACATGCGCGTGTTCCCAATCTCGAACTGGACCGAGCTGGATGTCTGGCAATACATCGCCCGCGAGAAACTCGCACTACCCCCGATTTATTTCGCTCACCAGCGTCAGGTCATACCGCGCAATGGCTTGCTGGTGCCGCTGACACCACTGACCCCGGCGAAAGAAGGCGAGACCATCGAGACCCGCACCGTGCGCTTCCGTACCGTTGGCGATATCTCGTGCACCTGCCCGGTCGCATCAACTGCGGCCACAGTGAGCGAGATCATCGCCGAAACAGCCGTGACTCAGATCACTGAGCGCGGTGCCACTAGGATGGATGACCAGACCTCGGAAGCCTCGATGGAAAAACGCAAGAAAGAAGGATATTTCTGATGAACGCCGTACTCGACAAGAACACCGCCACGGCAGACACCACCACCAATGAGCGTGGCCTGCTGCGCTTCATTACCGCCGGCTCGGTCGATGATGGCAAGAGCACGCTGATTGGTCGACTGCTTTTCGACAGCAAGGGCATCTTCGCCGACCAGCTGGATGCGATTTCCCGGGCGCGTCACAAGCGTACCGTGGGCGACATGGTGGATCTCTCGCTGCTGACCGATGGCCTGGAAGCCGAGCGCGAGCAAGGCATCACCATTGATGTCGCCTACCGTTACTTCGCAACGCCCAAGCGCAAGTTCATCATCGCTGATGCGCCTGGTCATGAGCAGTACACGCGCAACATGGTGACCGGTGCATCGACGGCCGATGCGGTCATCATTCTCGTGGACGTATCGAAGGTAAAGACTGATGCCCACGGCAAGGCTGAACTGCTGATCCAAACCAAGCGTCACTCGACGATTGCCAAGCTGCTGCAGATTGAGCACGTGATCGTCGCTGTCAACAAGATGGATCTGGTCGACTACGATCAGGCAGTGTACGACCGTATTATCGCCGCCTATCGTGAATTCGCCGAGCAACTGGGCCTGAAGGATATTCATCCGATTCCGCTGTCTGCACTGGCAGGCGACAATGTGGTCACCCGCAGCGCCAAGATGGGCTGGTATCAGGGCCCGACGCTGATCGAGCTGCTGGAATCACTTTCCGTCTACGACGACGAGCATGCCGCTGCGTTGCGCTTCCCGGTGCAGCTGGTCGCCCGCCACAATGGGCACGAAGCGAATGACTTCCGCGGCTACATGGGCCGCGTCGAGGCAGGCACCGTGCGCAAAGGCGACAAGATCATGGTGCAACCCTCGGGCCAGACCGCGACCGTCAAAGACATACTCACGCTGGATGGCTCGCTAGAGTCCGCTTCTGCCGGCAAGTCGATCACCCTGCTCCTGGAAGAATACATCGACATCTCGCGTGGCGACATGATGACGGCTGCCAGTGCGCCCGCAACGGTAGTGAAGAACTTCAGCGCCGATGTCTGCTGGCTATCGGAAGAACCGCTCGACCTGCGCCGCAAATACTGGCTCAAGCACACCACCCGGCAGGTGGCAGCAAAAGTGACCGCAATCGATTCTCTGCTCGACATCAATACCCAGCAGCGTGATCAGGGCACCGAGCTCAAGCTGAATGGTATCGCTCGCATTCAGCTCACCGTACAGCAGCCGCTGGCCGCCGATGCCTACGAGGACATTCGTGCAACCGGCAGCTTCATACTGATTGACGAGATCTCGCATCAGACCGTCGCGGCAGGCATGATTCGTCTGATCTGACACGGGTGACCGACGCCAGCACCCGGGCGGCAACGGCATAGCCTGCCATCCCCTGAACCCTCCCACTGACGAAGGTCAGCATCCATGGCCTTGCACTGCCGACTTGCACGCAAGCGAGTCACTGCCAGAGCAAGTATGGATCCCGGCCTGCGCCGGGATGACCAATTCAAGGGCGCCGGGATGACCAATTCAAGGGCGCCGGGATGACCAATTCAAGGGCGCCGGGAAGACCAATTCAAGAGCGCCGGGACAACGAATCTTAAGAGCGCCGGGATGACGGATTTAAGCGCGCCAAGATGACGAATTTAAGCGCGCCGTCCCCTGAACCGTCATCCTGACGAAGGTCAGGATCCATCGTTGCGCGCCATCGGTTCCCGAGGAAGCGAGCATGGCTCTCAACACCGGATTCCCCGGCAAGCTCAAGCCAGCCCCTACAATGTCGTTGTGAACTGAATTTTCTGACAGATTCTCCATGCACGACCCGCTTTCCCGCCCTCTGCTTTCCCAACCCGGCAAAGTCTGGTTGATCGGTGCCGGACCCGGCGCCGCCGACTTGATCACGCTGCGCGGCGCCGCCTTGCTCCGTGAAGCGGACATCGTGCTGCACGATGCACTGGTCACACCGGAGATACTTGCCCACTGCCCACAGGCGATTTTGGTCTCCGTAGGCAAACGCAGCGGCCAACGATCCACCGCGCAACCGATCATCAATGAAAAAATCATTGAATGTGCTCGACGCTACGCAAGGGTGGTACGTCTGAAAGGAGGCGATCCCATGCTGTTCGGTCGCGCCGACGAAGAATTAAGCGCACTGGAGGCCGCAGGCATCACCTACGAGATCGTTCCCGGCATCACAACGGCCTTCGCCGCCGCCGCCTCCATCAAACAGCCACTGACCAAGCGCGGCGTCGCGCGCAATGTCGCCTTCTTTACCTCCACCACTGCCCCCGGAGAAACCGACGAGGCCTCGCTACCGAGCTGCGACACTTTGGTGCAGTACATGGGTGGACAAGAGGCGATAGCCACTGCCAAACGCTTGCTCGCTGCGGGCAAGCCCGGATCTACACCGGTGATCGGCATTGAAAACGCCAGCCGCAAAGACGAGCGTGTGATGCGGATGACGCTGGCACAAATGGCGGAAGGCCTCCCGGAATGTCACGGTCCAGTGCTGGTGATGATAGGCGAAGCCCTGCGTATGCGTGGTTGAACAAAAGAAAAGGTGGGTAACAGAGACACTTCATCCAAGCAACATCCATCGATCACCCAGTCGATAGCTTTTCAAGAAATAAAATTCTGATCTTCAAAACACGAACGATCGATACTCCGCGCTTTCTTCAACGGAGTGCATCGTGTTTATCTACACAACATCCCAGATCCGTCGGATCCTTTCCCTCGTCCTTGCTTGCCTATTCATCACTCTGACGGGCTGTGCCTCGATCACGGGTAGCAAGAATCAACCTGTCTCTGTTAATGCTGTCTGCGACGGACAACCAGTCGTTGAGGCCAGCTGTACCCTGATGAACGACAAGGGAAGTTGGTATGTAAAAACACCGGGCTCGGTAATGATTCAAAAAGCCTACGGCGATCTTGCGGTCGATTGCAAAAAGGGTGACTCGGTCGCATCCAGCAAATTCAAATCAAACAGTAACGGTGGCGTCTGGGGGAACATCCTCGCGGGCGGCATCATCGGTTACGCCGTCGACGCAAGCAGTGGTGCTGGCTTCGACTATCCATCGACGATGACGGTCACTCTTCCTCCACCGTGCGGGACATCGGCGCAGAAAACCGCTGCGGTAGATTGAGTACATCCAGAAAATAGTAAACCTCTGATGGCTCGGCTAGGCATGAGTGATGCAGAGGCCACAGTTACTCCATAAGGATTCGCATGAAACGATGGGCGCTCATCACAATAACGGCTTCTGCGATTCTCTGCACCGCCGAAGCTCAAGAGTCATTCGGTGATCTGGAAGGTAGCGTAGCGTCGAAAGAGTTCACGCAAGCCGAGCGTAGATACTTCACTGAAGCGCTGGATCGCTATCAGAAGTACGAGCTTCATGGTGATTTCAAGATACGTTCGAATATTGCATGGTTGGACAATGATCATATTGTTTTCTCAGCTCGAAAATTGCCGGGCTGGGAAGCCACAGGAAACGAGCATTCGCGGATCATGTCGATGAATGTCGTCACCGGCGAGTACAAAGACACCGGCTATCGAGGACGACTGATGTGCCTGAATCATCTGGGGGACATGATGGTT
>JBEGNF010000118.1:0-4770 GCA_041182625.1 Pseudomonadota bacterium
ACCCTCGGGCCGACGTTGAGTAATTGTCTGTGATATGGCACGCATAGCGTAGCTGTGTGACACGGGGGCCAGCAAAATGACGGGCCCAGTGGTAGGTGGCCAGCCACTAAAGTTACTGGTGTTATTTGATCAGCACTGCCTCAGCGGAAATTGCAGCCAAAGGGTTTGCGCGCTACCAGGCCAATCAGGGCCGATTGCCCGCTGTGCTGCGTGCCTTCGCGCAGCACATCCTCATAGCTGACAAGTTCGACGATATTCATATCCGAGAACGATTCGCGTAGCAACTCCTCCGTGTACAAATGATCGACCAGCGGCGGCCCACCCGTCTTGTACTCGAGCTGCTTTGGCGTGTAACCCTGCAACAGCATCAGTCCGTCGGGCTTGAGCGCTGATGTCATGCGCTTGAATAGGGTGGTGCGAGTCTCCGGATCGGCAAACTGAATGAAGATGGCGACCACCGCATCGTATTCGCCGACCTTCCATTCAAAGTCTTCAGCGCTGGCTACCTGGAAATTCACCTCGACGTCTGCTTGCCGAGCAAGCTTGATCGCCTTGCCCACACCCATTGGCGAGATATCGAACGCATCGACTTTTAGGCCTTGCTTCGCCATCCAGACGCTGTTACGTCCTTCGCCGTCAGCGACGGCGAGTACGCGCGAGCCGGGTTGGAGCAGATGGCCGTGCTGCGACAGCCACACATTCGGCTCGGTGCCGAAGATGTAGCTGTCCGTCGAAAAGCGCGCGTCCCAGGTCTGCGCAGGATTTGAGAATCCCTTCGAGCGCACCTTAGGCATGCTCTTCCTTTTGCTCGACCGGGCAGGACCGCAAACCGAGCACGGTATAGGCGGGACAGAAGCGCAGCAGGCCGGTGGCGATGGGCAGGAGACCTATCCAGCCCCAGGGTCCGATCACATTCAGCAGCGCCAGCAGAATCAGCAGGCTGCCAGCGAACACGCGTAGCGCGCGATCAGTGTTTCCGACGTTTTTCATGATGTGCTCCTTTCAGAGTCGGGTGAAAAATCAGTGTATCGACTGCTCAGACCTTTGTACCACGGGTTAGTGCGGCTGTGTATCCGCATTCACCGGATGCCGATAGCGTTCTATGCCCTCGAATAGCGCCATGCCAGCAACCATTGCAAGTACGAATAGCAGTGCCTTGGAATTGCCTGTGCCCATCGACGTAATCGCAGGGCCCGGGCAAAAGCCTGCCAGGCCCCAGCCGATACCGAACAGCAGGCTTCCGATCACCATGCGTTTGTCGATATCATTTTTGGTGGGCATACGAACCGCGCCACCAAAAAAATTTGCGGTGCGATGGCGAGCGAATCGAAACGCGATCACGCCGACCAGCAGCGCACCACCCATAACAAAGGCCAGCGAGGGATCCCAGCTTCCTGAGATATCCAGAAAGCCGATCACTTTCGAGGGATCGGTCATGCCGCCGATGACCAGTCCCAAGCCGAAGATGAGTCCGACAATGAAGGAGGCGACGGTGTCCATATGGTTTTGCATCAGAGTCTCCAGTGTAAAAGTTTGGTGAGCGTTGCCGCTGATCAGGCCAGCAGATGACGCATCACGAAAACAATCGCCATGCCGCTGGCCATGAAAGCCAGTGTCGCGATCAGCGAGCGCGGAGAAAGCCTCGACAATCCGCAGATACCATGACCACTGGTGCAGCCGCCGCCGTAGCGGGTACCGATACCGACTAGCAGGCCGGCGATCACAAGCATCTCGGCGTTGGCATCGATCGTCGGCGCGGATGTCGCGATAAACAGAGAAGCCACCGCGGGCGCTACGATCAGGCCGAGCAGAAAAGCAAGGCGCCAGACAACATCATTGCCGCTTGGCCGAAGCAGTCCACCAAGAATGCCGCTGATGCCGGCGATTCGCCCATTCGCGAGAATGAACAGCGCTGATGCGAGACCGATCAGCAAACCGCCCACCAGCGATGTGCCGGGCGTGAAGTGGGTCCAGTCTATGCTCATGGTTGAGTATCTCCTTCAGTAGGGCCGCAGTATGCTGTGTAAAGCACATCCATCACCGCCAGTGCGGCCTCGCTGGCGATGCGGTAATAAATCTGTTTGCCTTCGCGCCGTGTTTCCACCAGCGCCTCCTCGCGCAGCACGGCCAGCTGCTGCGACAGGGTGGGTTGTTGAATGTCGAGCAGTTCTTCCAGCTCTCCGACGCGGCGTTCACCTTGCGCCAACTGGCAGAGCAGCATCAGTCGATCTGGGTTGGACATCGCGCGCATTAACGAGCACGCGCGACCAGCCGCCTCACGCATGGTCGGAAGGTCGATGGCGGGGGCAAGAGAATCGGTCATGTCGTGTGAGGCATGAGGTGAAGTCTGAACAGTATAGCGAAAAACAAACTATGAATCAATAAACTATTAAAGCGCTAAATAAATTCACTTTTTGGGCCGGGCCACAGCTTCGTGCACAGTCATTTGCTGTGCGAGAAAAAAGCCTAAAAGGTAAAGGGTTTTTGTTCTCGGTACCGACCAATCCGCTAATTTTTCTCTGGACAAAACAATGCCGCAGAGCAACAATGGAGGTGGACTGAATAGTTCATAAAAAGATGGCTCGGTATCAATCAAAGCCACAACGGTATGAAAACCCGATCTTTTTACCCATCACCGGAGATTTGCAATGCGCTTCATCCCAGCTCTGCTCGCTGCGCTTCTCGCAGCAGGCGTCGGTTCGGTCGCGTTGGCTGACACAACCGATGTAAAAACCCAAACCATCGTCGAAGTGAAGAAGAAGGGCGCTCACTGCGAGCAAGACCCGAACTGCTTCAACCGTTATCACCCCGCGATCAAGCCGGCAGCCAAGGCCAAGCCGGGCGATCTGATCGTGGTGCATACTCGTGATGCACTCGACTCCAACCTGAACATCAACTCCAAGCCCAAAGACGTTACCGCCATCGACCTGAACCTGGTTCACCCGATGACCGGCCCGATCTACATCGAGGGCGCAAAGCGTGGTGATGTCATCGCTATCAAGCTGATCGATATTCAGCCTGACGAGTATGGCTACACCACGATCGTTCCTGGCTTTGGCTTTTTGGCGGACAAGTACACCTCGCCATTTGTCGCCAACTGGAAGCTGAACCGTCGCGAGGCGGTGTCCGAGCAAGTGCCGGGCGTGCGCATTCCGATGAATGGCTTCATGGGTTCAGTCGGCGTGCTGCCGGGTGAAGCGGAAGTCGACAAGTGGCTCGCTCGCGAAAGCCAGCTCGCCGCTGCCGGTGGCGTTGCACTGCCTCCAGAGCCGACCGGCGCACGTCCGCCGGAAGTCTGTGGCCCGAATGGCAGCAAGAAGGACAAGTGCTTGCGCACCATTCCGCCCCGTGAGAACGGTGGCAACATGGACGTCAAGCAGATGGTCGAAGGCACGACGCTGCTGCTGCCTTGCTTCATCGACGGTTGCGGCGTGTTCATCGGCGATGTTCACTACGCACAGGGCGATGGCGAAGTTGCTGGTACCGCGATCGAGATGGGCGCTGTCGTGACCATCCAGACCGAGATCCGCAAGGGTATGGCGTCGGTAGTGAAACAGCCTCAGTTTGAAGGCGGTTCGCAGCTGAAGAAGCTGGAGCCGGACTCATTCCACGCGACCGTTGGCTACCCGTTCAAAGAAGCCGGCGAGATCCCGCCGCAGTGGGCCTACCTGGGTGCCGAGAAGCTCAAGCCGCTGACCAATCTGTCCAACGATCTCACGCTTGCAGCGCGCAACTCGCTGCTGCAGATGATCGACTGGCTGCAGAAAACCAAAGGCCTGACTTCCGAGCAAGCCTATGTGGTGACCAGTGTCGCCTGCGACCTCCGCGTATCGAACGTGGTGGACGTGCCGAACTATGCGGTGACCACGATCTGCCCGATGGAAATCTTCAAGAAGTAATGAGCTGATCTGTTGATTGGAAAGAGCGAGGCCTGTCCTCGCTCTTTTCTTTTGCAGGACAATGAATGCAGAGAATTGAACCGAGATGAATCGCATGAATAGAAGAACCTGGCTACTGAGCGCTGCATCGGTTGCAGCCGCTTTGGCAATACCGTTTCGCGCCGCGCGCGCCCACTCGCCTTACCGTCAGTGGGACATCTTCCGCAAGAAGCACTTGCAGATTCTGACCTCGCGCAGTGATCTGGAAGGTGACTCAATCGGTGACGAGTGGGTAGCGCTGCTGCTTGAGCGGCTTCCGCTGTCGCAGGCCATGGTCAGCCGTGCGCGCGACATGCGCCGTGTGGCCAGTCTGTTGAAGACTGATCAGGCCAAACTGGCGGTGCTGTCCTACAGCGATGCGAAAGCCATGGTCTCCGGTGGTGCGGGCTTCGAAGAGTACAAACCGATACCCATGCAGGTCATGCTGGACAATGGCACCCATGTGCTGGTCGCGCGCGAGAACCTGCCACTGCATCATGCCTATGTTGTGACCGCGACCTTGCTCGAAGAGGCAAGACCGCTTCATCTGCGTGTGCCGCTCGACGGCCAGCTGGGCATGAGTGTGCATCCCGGCGCGCGCTCAGCGGCACTGGGTGAGAAGTTGGAGATGCCACCTACAGAGGCGGTATGACGCGCTCGTTACGCCGCGCCGGTGGTAGTTTGCTGGCGGCGCTCATGGCGCTTGTCGCACTCATCGCACTGATGCCGGCTCCGGCGTGGTCGCATGATGCCATCAGCAGTGAAGCGCGCAAGGCGTATGTCGCGAAGCTGGATGAGTTGCAGCGTGGCGCGGCCAGCGGCAGCCCGGCCGCTCGTGCGGCGGCGCTGATTG
>JBEGNF010000119.1:0-4731 GCA_041182625.1 Pseudomonadota bacterium
CATAAGCCGCAGGAAAGTAGAAATGCATGAAGTCGGGGAAATACCGCTCGATCGCTTCTTTCCAGGGACTGTCGTAGTCGTCCGGCACGGCGCGCTCCACCTGTTGCAGATGCGCGGAGGATGAAGGAATACAGGGATTGCTTCGTTAGTGATGGGTAGCGTGATCACGCTGATGCAGCCGATGGCGGATCAGTCGGCGCAAGCTGTCGTATCTAGGTCACGGAATCGGAAGACGCTTCGGAGAAAGATCAATTGCAAAAAAGAGTTTCAGCAATTAAAAACGCGGGCCATAGCGCCCGCGTTACTTTTTATTGATTAGGAATTACTTCCAAAGCGCACACTTGGTCTCTGCTTTGGTCACGAATGCCTGTTCGCCCGGGATCACGGAAACCTGCTTGTAGTAATCCCACTCACCCTTAGATTCCGACGGCGATTTTACCTGCATCAGGAACATGTCATGCACCATCCGGCCATCCGGACGTACGACCCCGTTCTTCGCAAAAAAATCATTGACCTTGGTCGACTTCATCTTGGCCATAACCTTGTCGCCGTCATCGGTACCCGCAGCCTTGACCGCATTCAGATAAAAAGTGGTCGCCGAGTAATCGGCCGCATGCACCATTGAAGGTGCTTTTTTGTTGCGAGCCATGAAGCGCTTGGTCCAAGCGCGTGTTTCATCGCTCTGATCCCAGTACCAACCATCGGTCAGATACATGCCTTGCGTGACTCCCAGACCCAGCGCATGAATATCATTCACGAACACCAGTAAACCAGCCATTTTCATATTCTTCAGGATGCCAAATTCAGCGGCAGCCTTGATCGAATTGACCGTATCGCCGCCCGCATTCGCCAACCCCAAGACCTGTGCCTTCGAGGTCTGTGCCTGCAGCAGGAAGGATGAAAAATCCGAGGTGGCCAGCGGATGACGAACCGCACCGACCACCTTGCCACCACTGGACTTGATCACATCGCTCGCATCTTTTTCCAGCGACTGACCGAACACATAATCAGCTGTCAGGAAAAACCAATCCTTGTAGCCTTGCTTGACTAGCGCAGTGCTGGTACCACGCGCCAGCGCGACCGTGTCATAGGCGTAGTGAACGGTATACGGCGTGCATTCTTCATTGGTCAGGCGCGAGGTACCCGGACCAATCGCGATAAAAGGTTTCTTTTTTTCAGCAGCCACCTTGGCCATCGCTAGCGCGGTCGCAGAATTCGATCCACCGACCAGCATATCCAGTCCTTGCTGGTCGAACCACTCACGCGCCTTGCTGGCAGCGATATCAGCCTTGTTCTGGTGGTCGGCAGAGATGAACTCGATCTTTTTGCCGTTCACGCTGCCCCCGAAGTCAGCGATCGCCATCTTGATGGCGTCGGCACCTGCCGGACCATCCACATCCGCATATACACCGGACATGTCGGTGATGAAGCCAATGCGTACCACGTCACCTGAGGTTTGAGCCTGTGCCTCGGAAAACAAACCAGCCAGCGCGAGAGCTGCTGTCGCTGCAATGGCAGTCGTCGGTATCTTGTTCAATGTCACCTCCATAATTGCGATATTCAAAATAATTTACTGACGAAGGATGAGCGCTCTTCCGTCCTTGCCCGAAATCCCCAGCCGAAGGTGTCTCCCGACGATTATCGATCAGATCAGCAAGCCACGATTTGACGATGCGTGGACAAGGCTTCGCGGACAATATCCGACATTGGTTCGTCATTGTGCTGGTCAAGGCTATCGAGTATAGCTCGTCGCATGCGAGGATCCCAGAATCGACGGATGTGATTGGCAATATCCTGCACTGCCTGTTGACGATCCGGCATGCTTTCGAAAAAAGTACCAATCTGGTTCGCCATTGTGATCAGGTTGTTGACATCCATCGCTAACTCCGTCGATTACGTTCTGTTCAGATAGTGTGCAGGCGTTCAGGGTGGGCATACACCACATAACTCTGATCACGCATGAATCCAGCCAGCGTGACCCCAGTGGTCTCGGCCAGCTGCACCGCAAAACTGGTCGGCGCAGAGATCGCCGCAATGAGTCCCACGTTCATGACGGCTGCCTTCTGCACCATCTCGTAACTGGCTCGACTCGTGATGAGCAAGGCGCCTGTCGTGAAATCCTTGCCCGCAACCGCCATCGCGCCAATCAATTTGTCGAGCGCATTGTGCCGACCGACATCCTCTCGCACAAGCTCGATTTCTCCCAGTGCATTCATCCATCCAGCCGCATGGGTGGCACCACTCTGCTGCTGCATGGGCTGTAGTGCCTGCATCGCTAGCATGCCACCGAGCAGGTGCATGCCATCGAATTGATATCGGTGAGCGACAGGTGACACGCAGCGCGTCACCTGCGACAGCGACTCCGTACCGCACAAACCGCAGCCGGTCCGGCCGGCCAGGTTACGTCGGCGCTCTTTCAAGGCCGCGAAACGTTCCCCGGCGATGCGCACATGAACCTGCCAGCCTTCCGGGGTGATCTCGGCTTCGCATTCATACATCTCGGAGGTATCGGCGATGATGCCTTCGGACAGCGAGAAGCCCAGCGCGAAATCTTCCAGATCACCGGGCGAAGCGAGCATCACCGCATGCGATATACCGTTGTACTCA
The DNA here is from genome assembly GCA_041182625.1 of Pseudomonadota bacterium. GTDB lineage: Bacteria > Pseudomonadota > Gammaproteobacteria > Burkholderiales > Burkholderiaceae_D > Pernthalerella. Next base: position 2,608 of record JBEGNF010000119.1, read on the forward strand.
AGGGCGACGGGCACTTCGACTGCGACCACATCCTGTGAACGCTCAGGTACGCCGTGCCGGAGACGCAGCACATTGACCGGTTTCAGAGCCTGAGAGCTGCTCCCCAATTCAGATTCCAGGTCCTGGTGCTCCATTCGGCTGGTCGATTCAGTTATCAGTCGTTTCTAGTTTCGCCAATTCGAGTTGCTTTTGATTGAAGCGCTGGTATTCACGCTGCCATTCGGAAGGCTGAGTCACTGGCATCACCTGCACCGAGGTTACTTTGTACTCCGGGCAATTGGTCGCCCAGTCAGAATTGTCGGTGGTGATAACGTTCGCGCCAGACTCCGGGAAATGAAAAGTCGTGTACACCACGCCCGGCTGCACATTCTCGGTGATGGTTGCCCTCAACACAGTTTGGCCGGAGCGGGATTCGATGCCCACCCAGTCATCCTGACGTATGCCGCGCTCCTCGGCATCATGCGGGTGAATCTCGAGCCGGTCTTCGCTGTGCCATTGCACATTCTCGGTGCGTCGCGTCTGCGCGCCGACATTGTACTGAGACAGTACGCGGCCTGTGGTGAGTATCAACGGGAAGCGCTGCGTGACTTTCTCGGTGCTTGGCACATATTTCGTGATGACGAATTTGCCCTTGCCGCGCACGAACTGATCGACGTGCATGATAGGGGTCCCCTCGGGTGCTGTCTCATTGCACGGCCACTGGATGCTACCCATGCGGTCGATTTTTTCAAAAGACACGCCATGGAAGGTCGGTGTCAGCGATGCGATCTCATCCATGATCTCGGATGGATGTGCATAGCTCATGGGATAGCCCAATGCATTCGACAGCAGCTGTGTGACCTCCCAATCAGAATACCCCGCCTTGGGTGGCATTACCTTGCGCACGCGCGAGATACGGCGCTCAGCATTCGTAAAGGTGCCGTCTTTCTCGAGGAAAGATGAACCGGGCAGGAACACATGCGCATACTTTGCTGTTTCGTTCAGAAACAAATCTTGCACCACGATACATTCCATCGAGGACAGTGCCTCAGCGACATGCTGCGTATTCGGGTCGGATTGCACAATGTCCTCGCCTTGGCAATACAAACCCTTGAAACTGCCGTCGAGAGCAGCCTCAAACATATTGGGTATCCGCAGCCCCGGCTCGGGATTCAACTTCACACCCCAGCGCGACTCGAACTCGGATCGCGTCGCAGTGTCGGAGATATGCCGGTAGCCCGGGAGTTCATGCGGGAACGAGCCCATGTCGCACGAGCCCTGGACATTATTCTGCCCGCGTAGTGGGTTCACGCCCACGCCCTCACGACCGATGTTCCCCGTGGCCATCGCCAAGTTCGCAATACCCATCACCATCGTCGAGCCCTGTGCATGCTCCGTCACACCAAGCCCGTAGTAAATCGCCGCGTTACCACCGGTCGCATACAGACGTGCCGCACCGCGCAGAACATCGGCTGGCACGCCGGTAATGTCAGCCATCGCCTCTGGAGAATTCTCGGGACGAGACACAAAGGTCTTCCAGTCGCTGAAGGACTGAGCCTCGCAGCGCTCGGCGACAAAGGCTTCATCCAACAAGCCTTCCGTGACGATCACATGTGCAAGCGCAGAGATCAACGCCACGTTGGTGCCTGGCTTCAGTTTCAGATGATAGTCTGCCTGGTAGTGAGCACCCTTGACCATGTCCGTCGTACGCGGATCAACAACGATGAGCTTAGCTCCCTGACGCAGCCGCCGCTTCATCTGCGACGCGAATACTGGATGTGCGGCCACAGGATTCGCGCCGATCACCATGATCACGTCCGCCTTCATCACGGAATCAAACGTTTGAGTACCCGCAGATTCTCCGATGGTCTGCTTCAGCCCATAGCCCGTGGGCGAATGACAGACACGCGCACAGGTATCGACGTTGTTATTACCAAATGCGGCGCGTACCAGCTTCTGCACCAGATAGGTTTCCTCATTCGTGCAGCGCGATGAAGTGATACCACCGATGCTGTCAGGCCCAGATTGCTGCTGAATACGGCGGAATTCACTTGCTGCATAGCTGATCGCCTCTTCCCATGACACCTCCTGCCAGGGATCAGTGATCTTTTTGCGAATCATGGGCTTGAGCATGCGCTCCTTGTG
>JBEGNF010000120.1:0-4620 GCA_041182625.1 Pseudomonadota bacterium
CACCAGCACGTAGCGAACGTTCTCTAATGGCTGGCCGAAGGCGGCGAAGAGTCGCCCCTGCGTCGGAAGAAAGGTGTCATTTGACAGTGCTGGCAGATACGCTGGGTCGGCAGCGCTCACCGCTTCCAGACCTTTGATCAGGACCGGAGGCCACGAAGCATCCGATCGCTCAATAGCGCCGTTGAATAGAGCGGGAATCATGCGATGAACACAAAAGCTGTCATTTTATCGTGATGCAGATCGGGGACAGGGCAGCAAATGATCTACCCGTGAACGCGGATGACCATGCATGAGCTGCAAGCAGCGCAAAGCAAAAGAGCGGGAAATCTCCCGCTCTTTTTACTGACCCGTGATCGACACCACATTATCCTCACCCGGCGCGCCAAATAACTGCTCTTTCAACAGATGCAGTTGATCGCGCACTTGCGCAGCCTTTTCAAATTCTAGATTTTTCGAGTGCTCGAACATCAGTTTTTCAAGGCGCTTGATTTCTTTGGCGACCTGCTTCTCACTCATCGCCTCATATTTGGCCTGCTCTTGCGCCGCCATCAGTTCTTCACGCGCCTCATCGATCTTGTACACACCATCGATCATCTCGCGAATCTGCTTCTTCACGCCGACCGGCGTGATGTTATTTTCCTCGTTGAACGCCACCTGCTTCGTCCGGCGGCGCTCAGTCTCGCCAATGGCGCGCTTCATGGAGTCGGTCATCTTGTCGGCATACAGGATCGCTGTGCCATTGATGTTCCGCGCTGCCCGGCCAATCGTCTGAATCAAGCTGCGCTCAGAGCGCAGGAAGCCTTCTTTATCAGCATCCAGTATCGCCACCAGTGACACTTCTGGAATATCCAGACCTTCGCGCAACAGGTTAATGCCGACCAGTACATCAAACGTACCCAGTCGCAGATCGCGGATGATCTCTACCCGCTCAACGGTATCGATATCACTGTGTAGATACCGTACTGCCACGCCGTTATCGCTCAGATATTCCGTCAGCTGCTCCGCCATCCGCTTGGTGAGTGTCGTCACCAGCACACGTTCATTCTTGGCGACACGATCCGCGATTTCATTCATCAAGTCATCGACCTGAGTGCTCGCTGGACGCACAATGACTTGAGGGTCGACCAGTCCCGTAGGACGCACCACTTGCTCGACGACTTGCGAAGAACGTTTGTTCTCGTAATCTGCCGGGGTGGCGGAAACAAAGACGGTTTGCCGCATCTTGGATTCGAACTCATCGAATCTCAGCGGCCGATTGTCCAGCGCCGACGGCAAACGAAACCCGTAATCCACCAGATTGGTCTTGCGCGCCCGGTCACCGTTATACATGCCATTCAGCTGCCCCATCAGCACATGAGACTCATCGAGGAACATCAGCGCATCTTCAGGCAGATAATCGACCAGCGTCGGCGGCGGCTCGCCGGGTTTGGCGCCAGACAGGTGGCGAGAGTAGTTCTCAATGCCTTTGGTAAAGCCGATCTCTTGCATCATCTCCAGATCGAACCGCGTACGCTGCTCCAGCCGCTGCTCTTCCACCAGCTTGTTCTCTTTCCGGAAAAACTCCAGACGTTCGCGTAACTCGACCTTGATGCTTTCGATGGCACGCAGAACCGTGGAGCGCGGTGTCACATAGTGCGAACCGGGATACACAGTGAAACGAGGAATCTTTTGCCGCACCCTGCCCGTCAGCGGATCGAATAATTGAATGCTGTCGATCTCGTCATCGAACAATTCAACTCGTATCGCCAGCTCTGCATGTTCGGCGGGGAAGATATCAACGGTATCGCCGCGCACCCGGAAGGTACCGCGGTCAAAATCCATCTCGTTGCGGGTGTACTGCATCTGAATCAGGCGGGCGATCATGTCACGCTGCGACAGCTTGTCTTTAGTGCGCAGGGTCAGCACCATCTGATGGTATTCATTCGGATTACCGATACCGTAAATCGCCGACACGGTTGCCACGATCACCACATCACGCCGTTCCATGAGCGATTTGGTGCAGGAGAGCCTCATCTGTTCGATGTGTTCGTTGATCGCCGAGTCCTTCTCGATAAACAAGTCACGCTGTGGTACGTAGGCTTCTGGCTGGTAATAGTCGTAATAACTGACAAAATACTCGACCGCATTCTGCGGAAAAAAATCACGAAACTCCGAGTACAACTGTGCGGCTAGCGTCTTGTTGGGCGCAAACACAATCGCCGGACGCCCGAGACGGGCAATCACGTTGGCCATGGTGTAGGTTTTTCCCGAACCCGTGACGCCCAGCAGCGTCTGGAAAGACAGGCCGTCTTCCACTCCCTCAACCAATTTGGCGATCGCATCAGGCTGGTCGCCGGCAGGCAGGAATGGCTGGTACAGCCGGAAAGGCGAGTCGGGGAAGGTCACGAATTTCGATTCGTCCAGAGGGCTTCCAACTTCGGATAATTCAGCCATCAGAATATGACCTTTGGTAAAATGCCGGGTTTCGCAAATTCGCTTGATTTATTGGTTTTTTGGGCGGTTTTCGCCCCGGGCGAAGCCCTCTAGCAACTTTTCATGGTAGCACGATGAACGCACCCTTATCCGCAGCCCTATTCTCCGCCATCGAGATGGCGCCTCGTGACCCCATCCTCGGCATTACCGAAGCCTTCAACGCTGACCAGAACCCCGACAAGACCAACCTCGGCGTCGGCGTTTACTACGATGACAACGGCAAGGTGCCCCTGCTCCAGTGCGTGCAGAAGGCAGAGGCGCTGTTGATGGAAAAACTCTCGCCGCGCACCTACCTGCCCATCGAAGGGCTGGCGGCCTATGACAAGGCGGTGCAAGAGCTGGTCTTCGGTGCGGGCAGCGAAGTCGTGACCTCCAAGCGCGCTATTACCGCACAAGCTATCGGCGGCACTGGCGCGCTGAAGCTGGGCGCAGATTTTCTCAAGCGCTTCTCGCCCGATGCGCAGGTCTATATCAGTGATCCAAGCTGGGAGAACCACCGCGCACTGTTCGAATCAGCCGGCTTTGTGGTTAACAACTATCCGTATTACGACACCGCGAGCAAAGGTGTGAACTTTGCAGGCATGCTGGACGCGCTGAAGAAGATGCCGGCGGGTTCAATCGTGCTGCTGCACGCGTGCTGCCACAATCCCACCGGCGCCGACCTGACCGATGAGCAGTGGAAGCAAGTAATCGAGGTGATCACTCAGCGCGGCCTGGTGCCCTTCCTGGACATGGCCTATCAGGGCTTTGGCGATGGTATCGCCGAGGACGGCAAGGTGGTGGGTATGTTCGCTGCTGCCGGTGGCCCGCTGTTCGTGTCGAATTCTTTCTCGAAGTCTTTCTCGCTGTACGGCGAGCGCGTGGGTGCGCTGTCCATCGTCGCGGCCAGCGCCGAAGAAGCCGCTCGGCTGATGTCTCAGCTCAAGCGCGTGATCCGCACCAACTACTCCAATCCGCCGATGCACGGCGGCCAGGTCGTCGCCACTGCCCTTGCTACTCCCGAATTGCGTCAGTTATGGGAAGAAGAATTGGCCGGCATGCGCGTACGCATCAAGGCGATGCGTCAGGCCATGGTTGATCAGCTCAAGTCCAAGGCGCCTGGTCATGACTTTGACTTTGTCGTTCGCCAGCGTGGCATGTTTTCATACTCGGGTCTCACCAAGGCGCAGGTCGAGCGCCTGAAGAACGAATTCTCCATCTACGCAGTGGACACCGGAAGAATTTGCGTGGCAGCCCTGAACTCCCGCAACATCGACCGAGTCGTGGACGCGATCGCCAAGGTACTTTGATCTGAACGGGTATCAGCTTGTTAAATGTTGCACAATTTGACAAGCGGCAGGAACCGGGGCATAATCTTGACCCTATTCCCTGATAGCTCAGTCGGTAGAGCGACGGACTGTTAATCCGCAGGTCCCTGGTTCGAGTCCAGGTCGGGGAGCCAGAGAATACGAAAGCCCGCAAACGAAAGTTTGCGGGCTTTTTCGCTTTAGAACGCAAGATCATGCACAGCCAGCCTCCATGCTTGCCCTGAAGCCGCATTCTCAGCATAGTTTGATGATGCGTCCATCCACCGCCCTCGAAAGTCACCGTCAGGCGATCATCCAGATCGTCGAGCGCCATAACGCCCTCAACCCCCGCATTTTTGGCTCAGTGGCACAAGGAACAGATGGAGAAGACAGCGACCTGGACATCCTGATCGACCCTACAGCAGAAACAACGCTCTTCGATATTGGGGCGATCCGGCGAGAACTGAAATGTTTGCTGGGCGTAGAAGTCGACGTCCTCACGCCCAACGCCCTGCCAGAAAGCTTCCGCCACCGAGTTCTGGCAGAAGCAAAGCGCATATGAGCAAAGATCCGCATCTGCCAGATGATTACATTAAACACATCTTGGCAGCGATTGAGCGGATCCAGCGATACTGCGCTGATACGAATGAAGTAGCTTTCCTGGAAAACGAAATGCTTCAAGACGCAGTCATCAGAAATTTCTAAGTGATCGAGGAAGCAAGCAAAAACATAGATCGTAGATTTCCGGATTTCTTGAAGCAAAATCCTTCTCTACCACTTATCGACGCCTAAGAAATGCGAAATGCATTGGCCCACGGTTACTTCAAGGTCGATCTGGAAATTCTCTGGAACACCATTAACA
>JBEGNF010000121.1:0-4568 GCA_041182625.1 Pseudomonadota bacterium
GCTTCAGCAATCGCATGCTGGATACCACGGTGGCTTTGATGGGTGCGAAGTAAGCAGGACTACTGCCCCACTCGTTGCGCCACACCGAGTGGAGGCTGCTGCAATCTATTGCCCCACCACCTTTGCATACTCGGGCGAACGAGGCCCAGGCAGCAGCCCGCCCGGGCGGGCCGTCAGCAAGCGAAAGCTGGTTCTCTGTGCTACCGGATATCCCTGGTCCCCGATGCTGTTGGCTACCTGGCTAACTAGTGCCTTCACCAACAGAACGGCCAGTCCGCCACTCGAATCCTGGTTCTCGCCGCTGGAGGCTTGGGCCTTGCCCTCCCAGAGCAGTTGACCATTTCGCGTGTCAATCAATCGGGCGCTGGCTGCGACAATTACCTCGCTGCTGACGATCATGTATTTAGCACCATATTCCTCAATGGTGATGTACAGCGCGGCATCAGCGCCAAAGATATCTGCCAGTTTTCCCGGTGGGATCTGATGCATCTCTCCCGGCTCGGTCACTCCGTTTTCGCGGAAGGTCTGATCTACCAGCGCCACAGGTAGCACGTAATAGCCGGATTCAGCGAGTGGCCGCGTGACGGTTGCCAGCATGCTGTAAGTCGCGCGTATGTCCGGCGACAAATTCAAAGGTGGGAGTACGACGATGGATCTCGGCTTGCTTTGCCTGAAAGCCGTGTAGTCATACGAGCTGCCAGTGGCGCAGCCGCCAAGTATCAGTACGAGGCCGATCAGCAGCGCACGATAAAGTGGTTGTCTCATCAGAATTCCTTACTTGCTTATTCTGCCAATTAGCCTGTCCATGTAAGGACGTGATTCCGGGAACAGCACTTTTTCTGTTTCAAAGGATGCGACGGCCTGATCGAGCTTGCCAGTCTGGAAGTACAGATAACCGAGATGCGCGTAATGTCCCGGAGGAGGAGTGCGACCTTGCGCACGCGCTTTTTCGCCGTCAGCTTCCAGCTTGGCGATCTGCTCATCCGGCGAGGATTTGCCAGGCGAACTGTACATCGCGTAGACTTGATCCTCGTAACTGCCCCATTGATAGAGACCCTGCTGATTGGCGCAGGCGGTCAGCATGACTACGGATGCGATGAATGAGAGGCGGCGGAGGGTGCGATTCATGATCGACGCACGCATCAGCTTTCTGGTTTCCAGGTGCCGCGCTCTATGCCCTCGACCAGCCGGTTCACCGCTTCTCGTATCGCCAGATCGAGCACCTTGCCGTTCAGCGTGGAGTCGTAGCTGGCCGTACCGCCAAAGCCGATGATCTCGCGATTCGACAACGCGTACTCGCCGGCACCCTGCACGGAGAACACGACTTCCGAGGTCAGCGCATTGACGACATTGACGCTCACCTTCGAGTAAGCGACCTGGGTCTTGCCGCGTCCGAGGATGCCGAATAGCTGCTGGTCGCCTGTTTCTTTCCTTCCAAATTCCGTCACATCACCGGTCAGGACGAAATTGGCACCACTGAGCTTTTGCTCTTTACCGCGTAGCTTGGCTTCTTGCTGAATCTCGCTCATGTTTTCACGATCGACGACAACGAAGCGTTTTGATTGCTGCAAGTGAGTGATGAGAATGGTCTTGGCTTGCGAGCCCAGCCTGTCCACACCATCGGAGAACAGGCCGCGCAAGAAGGTCGATCGGTTATCGAACTTTCCAACGGCGATGGTACTTTTTGGTCCAGAGTAGGTGGTACCCGCTGAGGCAACTTGTTTCGGAGCGACAGTCTGAGAGCTTTCGGTGGCACAGGCAGCGAGCAAGCAGGCGGCGAGGACTAGTATCGTCCGGGGGATAAGAGTTCGAGTCATAGAGGGTGCAGAGTGTGTTGAGGAGAATGAATTACCGGGATAGTGACACGGGGGCTGCAAAGCGCTCGACAGTGATGCCCATTTAGCTTGCAGCAAATCATTTTAGAAATAAATCAAAAAATTAGCCTCTACATGTACTACAGTGTTGTTGCTGAACGACAAAGCCGTCATTCACCACTGAATTAAAAATCATCTGATAAAACGCGAGAACTCTGCGACGCACTCACTGGCTATTCATCACATGCCGCCACAGCTGCTCTACCGAGGCGCGCTGCGAGGCCACCGTATCGAGCTCGACCCTGGCCTTGTCGGCCCCCTTGAGTCTGATCTGATGTTGCAGCTTGCGAAACTGGCGGTAGGCGTCTGCCACGCTGATCGCTAGTGTTGAATCGATCAGACGGCATTCACCTGCCAGCTTCAGGAGTGCGATATTTCCGATATCACCGGTCATGTCCGGATGCGATGATGCATACGCGAGTACGAGATATTGAACAATGAATTCGATATCGATCATGCCCCCGGCATCATGTTTGAGATCGAACTGTCCGGAACGATTAGGGTGAGCATCATGCATGCGCTGGCGCATGCTGAGCACCTCGGCACGGAGAGTCGCCGGATCGCGTTGCTGTTGCAGCAGATCGGTTCGCAGAGTTTCAAAACGACGGCCGATGTCGGCGTCTCCAGCGCAGAAGCGAGCCCGGGTCAGTGCCTGATGTTCCCAGACCCAAGCAGACTCCCGTTGATATTTTTCGAAAGCCTTGAATGACGATACCAATAGCCCGCTGGCGCCATCGGGTCTCAGGGCGATATCGATGTCAAACAAGATGCCTGCCGGCGTGTGGCTGGTCATCCAGGTGATGAAACGCTGCGCCAGTTTTGCATAGAGTGCTGGCGCCTCCGGATCTTCATCGTCATACAGGAAAATCACGTCGAGGTCGGAGGCATAACCCAGTTCTTTTCCGCCCAGCTTGCCATAGGCAACCACCGCAAACGAGGGATGTTCTTTGTGCTGATTGGGCAGCGTTTTCCACACGGCGTCCAGTGTGATGGCAATCAGGACATCGGCCAGCAGCGACAGATGATCCGCCAGACGCTCGACGGTCAGTAATCCGCCCAGATCTTTGGCCAGCAGGCGAAAGAGCTGTGCGTGATGCTGTTCTCTCAGCACATCCATCTGCCGTTCAGTGTCGCCAGTGAAGGCTTCCAGCTGACGCCGGCATTCATGCGCGAATTCATCCCAGTCCGGTTCGGCTTTCAGGCTAGCATCGTCGAGCAACTCATCCATCAGGACGGGATGTCGAGTCAGGTATTTTGCAGCCCAATCGCTCGCCGCCATCATTCGTACCACTCTCTCTAGCGTGTGCGGATACTCCGTCAGCAACGCCAGATAGGCCGAACGCCGAGCGATCGTGTCAAAAAAATCCACCAGACGATTGAGCGTGGCTGAACAGGATTCCGGTTGGCGCGGGATGATGGGCAGAGCCGCGCGCATCAAGGTTTGCAGCTGAGCGCGACGCTGTTCAGGCAAGGACTGTATCCGAGACGAGTTCCAGCTGTTCAGCAGCCGTTGCGCAGAACCCGAGGGGTCATCGAATCCATTTGTCGACAAATAGGCAGACAGGGTATCTTCATCGATGTTTTCCAGGGCAGGTGCTGTACCGCTGGCATGCTCGTCATCACCGGATTCAGAGGTTTGCCTGTCGACGAAAATCGTGTCGAAATGCAGCGCGACTTGCCGGCGACAATCATTCAAGGCGTTGATGAGTGATGCAGCATCATCGAATCCTGCCATCTGGGCCACAAGCTGCTGGTCTTCCGGTGAGGCGGGGAGTACATGCGTCTGTGCATCGTCAAGGTATTGGATACGATGCTCGATATTTCGAAGAAAAGTATACGCATCAAGCAGCTGCGTAACGGTCGTCTCGGCGAGCAGCTTGCGCTCTGCGAGGGTGCGCAGCGTGATCCGGGTCGATCGGTCTCGCAGCCCGGGATCACGCCCGCCGCGTATCAGCTGGAACACTTGTGCCAGGAATTCGATCTCGCGTATACCGCCCCTGCCCAGTTTGACATTCATCGCCCGATCCGGATGGCGCGTCTCCTGCCGCACAACCTCCGCACGTATCTGTGCGTGCATGCTGCGCAGTGCATTGATGGATCCATAGTCAAGATAACGGCGGTACACGAAGGGTCTCACGATCTCGTTCAGCTGCGCGATATCCTCAGGATCCCCCGTGATCGCGCGTGCCTTGACCCATGCATAGCGTTCCCACTCGCGACCTTGCACCATCAGGTAGTGCTCCAGCATGTTCAGGCTGGCGGCCAGCGGCCCTGAGTTACCGTTCGGGCGCAAAGCCATGTCTACCCGAAAGCTGAAGCCGTCCTGGTTGACTTCTGCCAGCTCAGCGATCAGGCGTTTTCCCATCCTGACGAAAAATTCGTGGTTCGACAATGACCGTTGGCCATTATCGGTGACCTTTGTTTCTCCATCTTCCGGATAAAGAAAGATCAGATCGATGTCTGAGGACACGTTCAGCTCATGGCCGCCGAGCTTGCCCATGCCGACGACGATCATCTGCTGGGCGCGACCGGAGTCTTCTCCGGTCGGCACGCCATGTGCGGCACACATCTGACGGTACACGTCCTCCAGATGGCGACGGATCGCGAAATCATTGCAAAGCTGACGCGTTACAGCGATTTCCAGCCCACGCGTCTTCATGTGACGTGGTATGGGCCGTATTTCTTCCAGCGCGC
>JBEGNF010000122.1:0-4299 GCA_041182625.1 Pseudomonadota bacterium
CAGGGACTGTCGTAGTCGTCCGGCACGGCGCGCTCCATCTGTTGCAGATGCGCGGAGGATGAAGGAATACAGGGATTGCTTCGTTAGTGATGGAGAGCGTGACCACGCTGATGCAGCCGATGGCGGATCAGTCGGCGCAAGCTGTCGTATCTAGGTCACGACATCGGAAGACGCTTCGATGAAAGATTAGCCTTGAACGGGAAACACAATAAAAAAACGCGGACTACTTAGTCCGCGCTTAATGACATCGGGCCGACGACACCCAGCACTGCTCGGTCAGCTACGCTTGGCCGAACGCTCAGAGGATGCCGAAGCACCGCGGTTTTCCAGCCACTTGCGAATGCGACCAGCATCGGCAAGGCGTGACTGCTTGCTCTTGGAATCAAGGAAGATCATCACGACCGGACGACCAGACACATGAACCTGCATCACAAGGCAACGACCCGCTTCAGAAATGTAACCAGTTTTTTGCAGACCGATTTCCCAGTCGGGGTTCTCGATCAGGCCGTTCGAATTGCGATACTGCAGCATACGGCCGCCCGGATCAACCACGTACCGACTATCGGTCGAGTACTGCCGGATCAACGGATGGTGGTAAGCCGCCATCACCAGCTTGGCGAGATCGCGCGCGCTCGAGACATTCGAGCTAGACAGTCCCGTCGAATCTGAGAAACGGGTGTTGGTCATGTTCAGCTCTCGGGCTTTCGCATTCATTGCGTTGACGAAGGCTTGGATGCCTCCTGGGTAATGACGTCCCAAGGCGGACGCGGCACGATTCTCCGAGCTCATCAGCGCGATATGAAGCATGTTAGCGCGCGATAACTGCGAACCGACGCGCAGTCGCGAATGGCTGAATTTTTCACGATCAACGTCTTCTTCAGTCACACTGAGGATCTCGTCCAGATCTTGATTAGCTTCCACCACCACCAGGCTCGTCATCAGCTTGGTGATCGAGGCAATGGGCAGAGAAATCTCAGCGTTTTTCTCGAACAGCACTTCATTCGTGGTGTGGTCCAGCACGAGCGCTGCGTTCGAGTTGAGATCAAGCGGATCGCGCGTCAAGCTGAGACCCGCAAGGTCCCCCGCCGTGAGCATCGGCGGAACGCCAGCGAGTGCGGATGCATAGGCTACGCGCTGATAGGCGCCCTTACGCTTGCCGTTGGTGCTCAGGTTCGCATGCACGATCTGTGGCTTGCGGCCCGAAGCCGCACGCTTGTCCGCACCCTGAACTGCTTTTTTGCCAACGACCTGCCGGCCTTGCTTGTCCTGTCTGGGGCTGGCCGCGCTGACGGCAACGGGCGAAAGGATTGCCCCCGCGAGCGCTAACACGCCCACCCTACGAATAAAACTGCGCATCCTGACTCCGTGCTTTGATGCAAAAATTGACTTGCAGTGTAGCAAAATGCCGAAAAACCGCAAGGGAATTAAAGGCTTATAAGCGTCAATTAAACGGGTTTATCATCGCAAATTGTTTTTTGTCAACATTAAACCGTAAGCAATTTTCCTATAAGAAAGAACGAATAGCAAAATCACCCATCCTTCAGCGAGAGGCGGTAAGCAGGGAAGTCAAGCCGCGGAGGGTCCGGCACAGAACCCTGGGCCGGACGAGATAATCAGCCGGTCAGATCGCTTCAGCGATCGCTTTGCCCAGATCAGAAGTCATGGCCTTTCCGCCCATGTCCGGGGTGAACGGCGCATTGGCCGGGCCGGCTTCGAGTACTTTTTCAATCGCGCGAACTATCGCTGCACCAGCCTCTGCATGGCCGAAGTGATCCAGCATCATCGCGCCACACCAGATCTGTCCAATCGGATTGGCCAAACCTTTGCCGGCGATATCCGGTGCCGATCCGTGCACCGGCTCAAACAGCGATGGATACAATCCCTCCGGGTTGATGTTCGCGGAGGGTGCGATCGCGATCGTCCCAGTGCAGGCCGGCCCCAGATCGGAGAGGATATCGCCGAACAGATTCGAGGCCACTACCACATCGAACCAGTCGGGGTTCTTGACGAAATGCGCGCACAAAATATCGATGTGAAACTTGTCAACCTTCACGCCAGGGTATGACTGGGTCATCTCAGCGACACGCTCATCCCAATAGGGCATGGTGATCGAGATGCCGTTCGATTTGGTGGCCGACGTCAGGTGTTTTTTCGGACGGCGCCGTGCGAGCTCGAAAGCATACTTGAGAATGCGATCGACGCCAGTCCGGCTGAACACACTCTCTTGAAACACGACCTCGCGGGACGTGCCTTCGAACATGCGCCCACCGACCGACGAGTACTCGCCCTCAGTATTCTCGCGCACCACGTAAAAATCAATATCTCCCGGCTTGCGGTTAGCCAGAGGCGACGGAATGCCCGGCATCAGCCGGCAAGGGCGCAAATTCACATACTGATCAAATTCGCGGCGGAACTTCAGCAGCGAACCCCACAGCGACACATGATCAGGCACGGTATCCGGCCAGCCTACTGCGCCGAAGTAGATCGCATCATGACCGCCGATCTGGTCTTTCCAGTTGTCGGGCATCATCTGTCCGTGCTTTGCGTAATAGTCACAGCTGGCAAAGTCGAAATGGTCGTATGACAGCTTCAGGCCAAATTTGCGTGTAACCGCATCCAGCACACGCAGGCCCTCCGGCACCACCTCTTTTCCAATACCGTCTCCCGCAATCACTGCTATTTTTTTCATTATTTTTACTCCAGGAATGTTGCGAAGCCAGACACCGGTTCGCGTTCGGTTTTCAGGGTGTTTTCTATCTTGCTATGGTCTGCATAGCCCAGTGACATTCCGCACACCAGTTGCTCGCCATCGGGTATCTGTAGCACGCGCGTGATCACTTTGTGAAACTGAGTGAACGCTGCCTGCGGGCAGGTATCGAGCCCTCGCGCACGCGCGGCGATCATCAGGCTCTGCAGGAACATGCCATAGTCCAGCCAGGAGCCTTGCTCCATTACGCGGTCGATCGTGAAGATCAGTCCTACGGGGGCATCGAAAAAACAGTAGTTGCGGCCGTGCTGTGCCTGCATGCCAGCCTTGTTGTCTCGAGTCAGTCCGAGCAGCGCGTACAAGTCCCAGCCAATCTTGCGACGGCGGTCCACGTACGGCGACACCCACTGCTGCGGGTAGTAGTGATACTCCTCTTCATGCTCCGACACTTGGGAAGGATCAAGGTAAGCCGCCAGTATGGCGTCCGACAGACGTTGCCGGATCTCGCCGGTGAGTACGTAGACTTTCCAGGGCTGAGTGTTGGAGCCTGAGGGCGCACGCGAAGCCACGTCAAGTAGCGCCTCGATATCCTCTCGCGCCACAGGGGTCGAGAGGAACGCGCGTATCGAGCGCCGAGAAATGATTGCCTGATCGACGATCTTCTGTTCAGGGGTGTTGATCATGCCGTACCTTCCGCCATCACACGAATGGATTCGAGCAGGGCACGTGCTTTGTCTGGTATCGGCGTTGGTTTGCGCGTGACGCGATCAACGTAAACATGAACAAAATGCCCCTGCGCGGAGGCCTCGTGATCATCCTCCCGGAAAATGCCCACTTCATAACGCACACTGGACTTGCCCAGCTGCGCGACGCACAGCCCGGCAGTCACGGACTCAGGAAATGAGACCGATGAAAAATAATTGCAGTGTGTCTCGACCACCAGCCCGATGGCATCGCCTTCATGAATGTCCAGCGTCTCGTGCGCGATCAGGAATTCATTCACCACCGTGTCAAACCACTGGTAGTAAACGACGTTATTCACGTGACCGTATACATCGTTATCGGACCAGCGGGTGCTGATGGGAAGGAAATGGCGGAAATGATCTCTTGTTTTTGCAGTGTCTCTCATTTTTTCATGACCACGAAAGCCACGCCTGCGGCCGCGAGCAGGATACCCAGCGCACCGACCAGCGTGAATGATTCATCGAACAACCACCACGCCATCAGCGCAGTGACTGCGGGCGTCAGGTACATCAGGCTGGAGACATGTGTCGCTGCGCTTTTTCTGATCAGCGCGTAAAGCAGGAACATCGCGCCTATCGATAATGCCAGCACCGCCCAGCTGAGCGCGCCGATAAATTGCGGCGTCCATTGTACTGTGCTCAGCCCCGACTCCAGCCCCTCAAACCACCACGCCAGCGGCAAGGTCACGGCGGCCGCAGCGGCGAACTGGATCAATGCACCAGAGCGCAGATCGAATTTCGGACAAAAGCGCTTCTGGTACAGCGTGCCCGCCGTTATCGAAAACAATCCCATCAGGCACAGCAGCACGCCCGCGACGGAAGCACCGTCAAGCGTCAGCTTGTCCTTGA
>JBEGNF010000123.1:0-4221 GCA_041182625.1 Pseudomonadota bacterium
ACGATGCCGGCTCAAAAAAAGACAAACCGGACAAGATTTGTCCGGCCAGTGTCATTCAATCGCCAATGATAACACTGCGAATGCGTCGCTCAGCGATTTCTGCGCAGGGCAAACTCGTCTACTACCGGAAAGTCTTCGGTAGATCAGAGGCTTACGAATAAATCCCAGAAATCACCGAGAAGCCGTCTGCTGGCGCGTAGGCGTCAGAGGCCAGCAAGCTTTGCCAGAAAGGTATCAGGCCGCTGCCGATCCGCGATTCCCCTCGGAAGGTATAATCGCGCCGCCCGCTCTCTCACCAGCACGCTCACCCGAAAAGACGCTCGCGCCGTGAATCCCCTATTGGAAAAACTTCAGCCTTATCCTTTTGAAAAACTCCGGCGCCTGTTTGCCGACGTGACACCCGAGCGCTCATACCGCCCGATCAGCCTCGGCATCGGTGAACCCAAGCATCCGACGCCCGCGTTCATTCAAAAAGCGCTGGCGGATCACTTGGGCGGGTTGGCGACTTACCCCACCACCGCCGGTACCGACGCATTGCGCGCCGCCATCTGCAGCTGGCTGGAGCAACGCTACCGCCTTCCGCGACTCGATCCCTCCTGTGAAGTGCTGCCGGTAAACGGCTCGCGCGAAGCGCTGTTCGCGCTGGCACAGGCTGTCATTGATCCCTATGCGAAGGCTGTGGTGGTCTGCCCGAATCCTTTCTATCAGATCTACGAGGGTGCGGCGTATCTGGCAGGAGCGGAACCATTTTTTGTGAACTCGGATCCGGCACGCAATTTCGCGCCAGACTTTTCGACTGTGCCGGCCGATGTCTGGCCACGCGTGCAACTGCTGTACATCTGCACGCCGGGCAATCCGACCGGCGCGGTGCTGACGCTGGACGATTGGAGAGAACTGTTTGCGCTCTCTGATCAGCATGGTTTCGTGATCGCATCTGACGAATGCTATTCAGAGATCTATTTTGGCAATGAGCGTCCGTTGGGCGCACTCGAAGCTGCGCATAAGCTGGGCCGTAAATATGATCGACTACTCGCTTTCTCCAGCCTCTCCAAGCGCTCGAATGTACCCGGTATCCGCTCCGGATTTGTCGCTGGTGATGCCGGGATACTGCAGAAATTTCTGCTCTATCGCACCTACCATGGCAGCGCAATGAGCCCATCGATACAGGCCGCCTCGATCGCTGCATGGAATGACGAGACTCATGTAGAAGAGAACCGCGCGAAATACATCAAAAAATTCAATCAAGTGACACCGATGCTGGCAGAGGTGCTGGATGTGGCCTTGCCCGATGCAGGCTTCTACCTCTGGGCCAAAGTCGATAAGCTGACGAAGATTAGCGATACCGAATTCGCGAAGCGCCTGTACGCCGAATATAATGTGACCGTGCTACCCGGCAGCTATGTCGCACGCGATGCGCATGGCATCAATCCGGGCGCGAACCGAGTGCGCATGGCGCTGGTGGCCGAAGTTGAAGAATGTCTTGAAGCCGCGCAGCGCATCGTCGAATTCACCCGCAAGCTTGCTGGCTGAAGCGATTTCTTAACCTTCCACTGACATTCCACTAACGAAAAATCCTCATGAGCCAATCACTGCAAACCCTGATCGACGCCGCCTGGGAAGAGCGCGCGAATTTTTCTCCCAAGTCCGCACCTGCCGATGTGCGCTCTGCTGTCGCTGATGTGCTGGAACAGCTGAATCAGGGCAGCCTGCGCGTTGCGCAAAAAGACAGCGGCCAGTGGGTCGTCAATCAGTGGGTAAAAAAAGCCGTGCTGCTGTCCTTCCGCCTTGAAGACAACGTGCCTATCCCCGGCGGCCATGGCATGCAGTTCTATGACAAAGTGCCGACCAAGTTCGCCAATTACACGGCTGACGATTTCGCCAAAGGCGGTTTCCGTGTCGTGCCACCCGCAGTGGCGCGCCGTGGCAGCTTCATCGGCAAAAATGTGGTGCTAATGCCTTCTTATGTGAACATCGGCGCTTATGTCGACGAAGGCACTATGGTCGACACCTGGGCAACCGTCGGTTCCTGCGCGCAGATTGGCAAGAACGTTCACCTGTCCGGCGGCGTCGGTATCGGCGGCGTGCTCGAGCCGATGCAGGCCAATCCCACCATCATCGAAGACAACTGCTTCATCGGCGCGCGCTCCGAGGTGGTAGAAGGTGTGATCGTCGAGGCGAACTCCGTAATCTCGATGGGCGTATATATTGGCCAGTCGACCAAGATCTACAATCGCGAAACCGGTGAAGTCACATACGGACGCGTTCCCGAAGGTTCGGTCGTCGTCTCCGGCAACCTGCCCTCGGCTGATGGCAAGTACAGCCTGTACTGCGCAGTGATCGTCAAGCGTGTGGACGAGAAAACGCGTGCAAAAACCTCGATTAATGAATTGCTGAGGGATTAACTAACGACGCTGTGTTCCGGCCTGCGCCGGAATGACGGTTCAAGCGCTGGCTAACCGTCAATCTGTCATCCCGGCGCAGGCCGGGATCCAGCGACTTTCTGACACCAAGCCATGATCACCCTCTACGGCATTCCCAACTGCGGCAGCGTGAAAAAAGCGCGTGACTGGCTGGAGAGCCAGGACATCGCCTACGAATTCCACGACTTCAAAAAAGCCGGCATCGACAAAGACACCATCACGGGCTGGATGAGGCACGTTTCCTGGGAGGTGCTGGTCAACAAAAAGGGCACCACCTGGCGCGGCCTGCCGGATGCGGCCAAAGCATCTGTCACCACGGCTTCGGGCGCCACCCAGCTGATGATGGCGAACCCCAGCGTGATTAAACGTCCGGTGCTCTGCAAGGGCAAGACTGTGCTGGTAGGCTTCGATCCCGACTCTTACGAAGAACATCTCTGCTGACCATCATGAGCAAGACTCTCGCCCTCACCGAAGAACTGATCTCGCTGCACTCGGTCACGCCCGCCGATGGCGGCTGCCAGCTAAAAATGGCAGAGCGCCTGACACCATTGGGCTTCGACTGCGAAACGATCGCTTCAGGCGATGTCACCAATCTGTGGGCCAGACGCGGCAGCGCGCAGCCACTGCTGGTCTTCGCCGGCCATACTGATGTGGTACCCACCGGCCCACTGGAACAATGGTCGTCAGACCCCTTCAAGCCCACGCATCGCGATGGCAAGCTGTACGGCCGCGGCGCGGCAGACATGAAAACCTCGCTTGCCGCGATGGTCGTCGCCGTCGAAGAATTCGTCGCTGCCCATCCCGATCACAAAGGCTCGATAGGATTTCTGATCACCAGCGATGAAGAAGGGCCCGCGATCGATGGCACTGTCATCGTCTGCAATCAGCTCAAGGCACGTGGCGAGCAGCTCGATTACTGCATCGTTGGCGAACCAACGTCAGTCAAGCAGATCGGCGACATGATCAAGAATGGCCGTCGCGGCACGATGTCGGGCCGTCTGCTGATCAAGGGCGTACAGGGCCATATCGCCTATCCACATATGGCCAAAAATCCCATTCATATGGCCATGCCGGCACTGGC
This sequence comes from Pseudomonadota bacterium, assembly GCA_041182625.1. GTDB lineage: Bacteria > Pseudomonadota > Gammaproteobacteria > Burkholderiales > Burkholderiaceae_D > Pernthalerella. Next base: position 3,502 of record JBEGNF010000123.1, read on the forward strand.
TGAACTGACCACGATCGAATGGGACAAGGGCAATGAATATTATCTGCCCACCTCGTGGCAGATGTCGAACATTCATGCCGGCACTGGTGCGTCGAACGTCATTCCCGGCGAGTGCGTGGTGGATTTCAATTTCCGCTTCTCGACAGCCAGCACGGTTGAGGGCTTGCAACAGCGCGTGCGCGCGACGCTCGACAAGCATGGCCTTGATTACGATCTCCAATGGACCGTTGGCGGGCTGCCCTTCCTGACGCCGCGGGGCGAACTGAGTAACGCGCTCAGCGCCGCGATCAAAGAAGAAACCGGATTGAATACCGAGCTATCAACCACCGGCGGAACCTCCGATGGTCGCTTCATCGCACAGATCTGCCCGCAAGTGGTGGAGTTCGGACCGACGAATGCGAGCATTCACAAGATCAATGAGCATGTCGCACTGGCGGAAATCGAGCCATTGAAGAACATTTACCGGCGCACGCTGGAAAATCTGCTGCTCTAAGGCTGGATATTATTGCCGCAGTGAACGAATAAGCCGTAACGGTTACGAAATTGGCTCCGTACTCATCTATTTGGAGCCAACATGAGCGTTCAACGCGCAGATTCTCAGCCTTCCTATCCGGTCACCACGACCACTACAACGGATAGCCAATACGCGACGATCACCACGACGACGACCACCACCACGACCGGCGCACATCTCGACACGCAGACTGCAATCAGTCAGCC
>JBEGNF010000124.1:0-5144 GCA_041182625.1 Pseudomonadota bacterium
CATCGGCTTGATCTTGGATGCCTTGCCAGCAGAACCGAAAGCTTCGAACCGATCACGGCAGACATGTTTCGCAGCGGCGGTGGCAGCTTTCAAAAATGCGCGCGGATCAAATTCATCCGGCTTATCCGCCATGGCCTTACGCATGGCCGCTGTCATGGCGAGACGAATGTCGGTATCGATATTCACCTTGCGTACGCCGTATTTGATACCTTCCACGATTTCTTCCACCGGCACGCCGTAAGTTTCTTTGATATCTCCGCCGAACTGGCGAATCATCTCCAAATATTCCTGCGGTACCGATGAAGAGCCATGCATCACCAGATGCGTATTGGGTATACGCTGGTTGATCGCCTTGATGCGATCAATCGCGAGAATGTCACCCGTCGGCGGACGACTGAATTTATATGCGCCATGGCTGGTACCGATCGCAATCGCCAGCGCATCCACATCCGTCGCCGCGACAAAGGCAGCGGCTTCATCGGGATCAGTCAGCAATTGCGAATGGTCGAGCGTGCCTTCAGCGCCAACGCCGTCTTCTTCGCCGGCTTGCCCCGTTTCGAGCGAACCCAGACAACCCAGCTCACCCTCCACCGACACACCCACGGCGTGCGCCATCTCGACCACGCGGCGAGTGACGTCCACGTTGTAGTCATAGCTAGCCGGCGTCTTCGCGTCTTCCTTTAGTGACCCATCCATCATCACACTCGAAAAACCGCTGCGTATGCTGCTCTGGCAGACCGCAGGCGATGCACCGTGATCTTGATGCATGCAAACCGGAATATCAGGGTATTGCTCAATGGCGGCTTCCACCAGCTTGCGCAAAAAAGGCTCACCCGCGTATTTGCGCGCACCAGCGGAAGCTTGCAAAATCACCGGGCTATCGCACTCGGCCGCAGCCTGCATGATGGAGTGAATCTGCTCCATATTGTTGATGTTGAACGCCGGCAGACCGTAACGATGTTCGGCGGCGTGGTCGAGCAATTGGCGGAGGGAGATTAAGGCCATGGGGAGTCTCCTGGGTGGTTTGGTTGATGGGTTTGTAAGCAGGATTCGACAAAAGACACTGGGTCCCGGCCTGCGCCGGGATGACCGTTGACGGTTGACGGCTAACTTTACAAAGGGACACTCACTTTGTAGGCCTCGCTTTAAAGGAACACTCACTTTTGCTCCGTCGTCCCAGCGCAGTCTGGGACCCATGATTGCGGACTGCCGTATTCGCTACTGCCAGTGCCAGGTCACACACGGATCCCGGCCTGCGCCGGGATGACGGTTGATGGCCAACTTTACAAAGTGAAACTTTACAAAGGGACACTCACTTTGCGTGAGCTACAAAGTGAGTGTCCCTTTGTAGGGCTTGCGCGAGCTACAAAGTGAGTGTCCCTTTGTAGGGCTTTGTTGGTTGGGTGCTGATGGCCTCAGCCTTGTCATCCCGGCGAAGGCCGGGATCCAGCGTCTTTCCAGTCACGCCTACAAATGCCTGAAAAAATTCGGCACTTCACGAATATCCTGCACGATCCTGTCTGGCATCGCATCTTCAATCGGGCGACCGAGGTTGTAGCCATACGGTACTGCCCAGCAGATCACACCTGCCGCACGTGCGGTGGATACATCAATTTCGGAATCACCGATGAACAAAGCCTCTCCACGGGTGGCACCGAGCTCGTGCAGGCAGTGGTCGATCACGCCGGGATCGGGTTTTTTGACGCTGAGCGAATCACCGCAGATCACCAGATCGAAGCTATCTTTCAGCCCATGTCTTTCCAGCACGCGCTGGGTGAAGCGGCTTTCTTTGTTGGTGACCACGGCTTGTTTCACGCCGTAGTCACGCGCTTTCTTCAAGGTGTCGAGCACATGCGGGAACGGTTTGCTGGTGGTCCCTGCGGTGGCTTCATAGTGATAGATAAAACGCTCCATCACTGATTCCCAGCTCACCTCATCAGATGCGCCTCCTGATTCCCACGCACGCTTCATCAACCAGCCTGTGCCATGGCCTATCCAATTGCGAACATCGTCTTCGGTGACAGGATCGCGGCCGAATTCTTGTAATGTCAAATTCACTGCCTGAGCGATCTCGCTAGCGGTATCGAGCAAAGTACCATCAAGGTCATACATTACAACTGCCATCATTATTCTCCTTAAACCGCAGCGGCTAGTGCTTCTTTAGTAATACCCAGTACGTCATACACTTGTGCGGCAGGTGCGGATTCGCCGAAGCGATTGATGCCGATCACGGCGCCCGACAAACCCACGTATTTGCGCCAGTAATCCGGATGGCCGGCCTCAATCGCGATGCGCTTCACGCCATCGAGCAGCACATGCTGCTGCCAGGCGATGGGCTGTGCATCAAAACGCGATGTGCAGGGCATGGACACCACGCGTATCCGGCGACCTTTGGCGTTGAGGAGCTGCTGCGCTTCCAGCGCGATCGATACTTCCGATCCGGTGGCGATCAGCACTGCCTCTGGCAAGCCTTCGCAATCAGACAGCACATAACCGCCTTTGGCGATCAATGCGGGATCAACACCATTCGACAGCTGCGGCAGGTTCTGGCGTGACAGCAGCAGCGCTGACGGGCCATCGTGGCGCTCCACCGAACAAGCCCAGGCGACTGCGGTCTCCAGGCCATCACAAGGACGCCAGACATCGAGTCCGGGAATCATTCTCAGCGTAGCCGCATGCTCAATCGGCTGATGCGTGGGGCCATCTTCACCCAGACCAATCGAATCGTGTGTCAGTACATGCACGACGCGTTGCTTCATTAGGGCGCTCATGCGGATGCCATTGCGCGCGTAGTCGGAGAACACCGCAAACGTGCCGCCGTAGGGCAGCAAGCCGCTATGCAGCGCTACGCCATTCATGATCGCGGCCATGCCGAATTCGCGTACGCCATAGGAGATGTAATTCGCGTCGCTGTCCTGATGACTGTGCCATGCGCGACTGGTCTTGCCCGCGGTGAGATTCGAACCCGTCAGGTCAGCGGAACCGCCGAGTAGCTCGGGCATGCCTGCTACCAGCAGGTCCAGCATCTGCTGACTCGATTTACGGCTTGCCGTCGGCGAGGAGATACCTTTCGCGAGATCAAACAGCGACGCCTTCAGTTGCGACCAATCCTTCGGTAATTGACGACTCATCACTCGCTGAAATTCTTCTGCTAATTCAGGATGCGCTTTCGCGTACTGGCCGAAGTCATGCTGCCATTTCGCCTCCAAAGCCATGCCACTGGCTTGTGCATTCCAGGCCGCGCGTATCGTGTCGGGGATCTCGAAGGGCGCATGTGGCCACTTCAATGCCTCACGCGTGGCCTGGGTCTCTTTGTCGCCCAACGGCGCACCATGCACATCGTGGGTGCCGACCATGTTCGGCGAACCCCAGCCAATCTGCGTGCGGCAGATGATCAGCGTTGGCTTGCCGACGACTTGCTTCGCTTCCTGCGTTGCCTTGTCAACGGCTTCGGCATCATGTCCATCAATCGGGCCGATCACATGCCAGCCATAGGCCTTGAATCGTGCTGCGGTGTCATCGCGGAACCAGCCATCGACATGACCATCAATCGAGATGCCATTGTCGTCATAGAAGCAGGTTAGCTTGTCCAGTCCCCACACACCCGCGAGTGAACAGGCTTCATGGCTGATGCCTTCCATCAGACAGCCATCGCCCAGAAACACCCAAGTGCGATGATCAACGACGGTGTGATCCGGACGATTAAATCGACGGGCGAGGATTTTTTCTGCCAAGGCCATGCCGACTGCATTCGCCAGCCCCTGCCCAAGCGGACCGGTAGTGGTCTCCACGCCCGGCGTGATATCCACTTCCGGATGGCCGGGTGTCTTACTGTGCAGTTGACGGAAATTTTTAATATCTTCCAGCGAGAGGTCATAGCCCGTCAGGTGCAGCAGCGCATAGATCAGCATCGAGCCGTGACCATTCGACAGCACGAAGCGATCCCGGTCGGGCCACTGCGGATTACCGGGGTTATGTTTCAGGTGACGTCGCCATACCACCTCGGCGATGTCGGCCATGCCCATCGGTGCGCCGGGGTGGCCGGACTTCGCTTTGTTGACGGCGTCAATTGCGAGGAAGCGGACGGCGTTGGCGAGTTCGCGGGAGGTGGCTTGGGTGTGCTTCATCTGAAGTCCTTTTCCCGGCCTACACCGGGGTGACGTTTACAGTACTGCGGGTCTCAACATCGTCATCCCGGCGAAGGCCGGGATCCAGCGTCTTTCGTAGCGTATCTGCTCTTTTAAAACTAACTGGCTCGCATTTTTCTACTGCGCGCGCTTCCTACGATCCATCAGGCGTAGAATCATCGGCGTAAATATCAACTGCATCGCCAACCCCATCTTCCCGCCGGGGATCACAAACGTGTTCGGGCGCGTCATCCACGAGCGCTCAATCATCGAGAGCAGATACGGGAAATCAATCCCCTTCGGGTTCGCAAAACGAATCACCACCATGCTCTCGTCAGCGCTCGGAATATCTTTGGCAATGAAAGGATTCGATGTATCCACTGTGGGCACACGCTGAAAATTCACATGCGTGCGCGAGAACTGCGGGCAGATGTGTCGGGTGTAGTCCGGCATACGGCGCAGGATGGTGTCCATCACGGCTTCTTGCGAATAGCCGCGCATGTTCTGGTCGCGGTGCAGCTTCTGTATCCATTCCAGATTAATGATCGGCACCACGCCGACCAGCAGATCGACATGCTTTGCTACATCAGCACCCTCGCCGACATAACCACCGTGCAGACCTTCGTAGAACAGCATCTCGGCACCGGCTTCCATATCTTTCCACGGCGTGAAAGTGCCCGGCGGTTGCCCGAATTCTGCAGCTTCACCGTCGTCATGAATGTACTTGCGCACCTTGCCCGAGCCGGACTCGCTGAACTGTCGAAAAGTCTCAGCCAGCTCCGTGAGCAGATTCGCATCGGGCGAAAAATGGCTGAACGCCAGATTACCGGCGGACTGCTGCTTCTTCATCTCTTCACGCATCGCCATCCGGTCGTAGCGATGCATCGAATCGCCCTCCAGAATCTGCGCCTTGATCCCTTCGCGGCGGAAGATGTGCTGAAAGCTTTTCATGACCGTCGTGGTGCCCGCACCTGATGAACCGGTGATCGCGACGATAGGATGTTTAACTGACACGTT
>JBEGNF010000125.1:0-6688 GCA_041182625.1 Pseudomonadota bacterium
TATTTTACCTGCTGGGAACCCCCTTCAGGACGCCCGCGACCACGCGTCGGCCACCGCTTCGCTGCGCCTGTTTTGCGGCGCTTATAATAGGGGGGTTTGCCGAATTTTCCCGGGTATTGCCATGCAATCCACACCTCCCACCGCCCCAATTGTCAATATCTCCGCTTACAAATTTGTCACGTTCGACGATACCGTTGAGCAGCGACCACGCTTCCAGGCAATCTGCGCAGAACTGGCACTGAAAGGCACGATCCTGCTGTCGCCAGAGGGAATCAACATGTTCCTCGCCGGGTCGCGCGAGGCCATCGATGGTTTCTTCCACTGGCTGCATCAGGACTCGCGCTTTGCGGATATGCGCTGGAAAGAAAGCTATTCCGAAAAGCAGCCGTTCAACCGCATGCTGGTGAGGCTCAAGCGCGAAATCATCACAATGAAACATCCGCTGATCAAGCCCGAACTGGGTCGCGCTCCGGCCGTCACCGCGCCAGTGCTCAAGCGCTGGCTGGATCAAGGTCATGATGACCAGGGCCGTCCGGTGGTCATGCTTGATACCCGCAATGCGTTTGAAGTCGATGTCGGCACCTTCAACAACACGATTGATTACCGTATCGATAAATTCAGCGAATTCCCCGAAGTGATCGAAAAACACCGCGATGAATTGAGCGATAAGACCGTCGTAACCTTCTGCACCGGCGGCATACGCTGCGAGAAAGCCGCGATCCACATGCAGAACATCGGCTATGAGCACGTTTACCAGCTTGAGGGCGGCATTCTCAAATACTTCGAGGAAGTCGGTGGCGCGCACTACCAGGGTGATTGCTTCGTATTTGACCATCGCACCGCACTCAATCCGCAGCTGGAGGAGACAGCAACCCGCCAATGCTTCGCATGCCGTGCTGTTGTCACGCCACGCGAGCAGCTCTCGCCGCTGTACGTGGAGGGCGTCTCCTGCCCGCACTGCGCCAAGCTTGCGCAGGCCGCCTGAGCTGCTGTCGTCCGGCGAGAGATGTCCGAGCCCGCCCATCACGCAGCACCCTGCCCCGACTCTCCCGAAAGACGTATCGCGCATCTCGACATGGATGCGTTCTACGCCTCCGTCGAACTGCTGCGCTACCCTGAACTCAAAGGCTATCCAGTCGTCATCGGCGGACGCTCTCGTCATCATCCCGTGCAAAGCGACGATGGCTCTCGCGAATTCGCACGACTGCGCGACTATGTCGGCCGAGGTGTGGTGACCACATCGACTTATGAAGCCCGCGCGCTAGGTGTGTTCTCGGCCATGGGAATGATGAAAGCGGCAAAGCTTGCGCCGGATGCCTTCCTGCTGCCCGCTGATTTCGACGCCTATCGGCACTACTCGCGCCTGTTCAAGAAGGCGGTGGCCAGTATCGCTCCCCTGATTGAAGACCGAGGGATCGATGAGATTTACATCGATCTGACGGCTATTGATGAGGACAGCCGGGCACTGGCGACTCGCATCAAAGCCGCTGTACGCGGTGCGACAGGACTGAGCTGCTCTATCGGCATCGCACCCAACAAATTACTTTCAAAAATCTGCTCTGAGCTGGACAAGCCCGATGGCATCACGCTGCTGCAGCTGTCAGATCTCGAGCACAAGATCTGGCCCATGTCGGTCCGCAAGATCAATGGCATCGGACCCAAAGCCGGCGCAAAACTGGAGACACTGGGCATACAAACCATTGGTGAACTGGCCGCCGCTAAGCCCGGGTGGCTGGTGCAGCAGTTTGGACGCAGTTACGGCGAGTGGCTGCACAGGGTGGCGCAGGGCATCGACGATCGGCCCGTAGTCACCAGCTCGGAACCCAAATCCATCAGCCGTGAGACGACCTTTGAACGTGATCTTCATGCGAAGCTGGACAGAGACAAGCTTTCGGAGATTTTCACGAACTTATGTGCACGCGTCGCCGGCGACCTTCAGCGTAAGGCTTATGTGGGGCGTACCGTTGGCATCAAGCTCCGATACGAAGATTTTCGTACGGTGACGCGCGATATCACGCTCGATACCGCCACGGACGATCCCGCAGAGATACGACGCGCCGCCGGCGAGTGCCTCAAGCGCGTGATGCTGGATAAACGGATCCGGCTGCTGGGTGTGCGGGTGGGGACGCTATTGAAGAAATCCGAGATGTCTCAGATACCGGCACCGAGGCAAGCCGAATTACTGCTCGGTTGATCCACACCATCGGTCAGAATCGTCGACCGCACCCGGCCATGATGGTTTATTCAAGCAGACTGAAACGACACGAGCACAAATCATGCGAAGTCAGCGGATAATGACTTCGCTTGTGCTACCTCAGACTTCGCATCAGGAAAACCTTTGCCTTACATCGGACGATTTGCCCCCTCGCCTACCGGCCCGCTTCACGCCGGTTCGATAGTCGCCGCACTGGCCAGCTATCTGGATGCGCGGGCACATCATGGTCAGTGGCTGATACGGATCGAAGACATCGATGAGGCACGCACCGTGCCGGGTAGCGCCGAAGACATCATCGCTAGCTTGCATGATTTCGGCATGCAAGCCGATGGTGACATCCTCTGGCAGAGCAAACGCAAATCTCGCTACGAACAAGCTTTCGAGCAGCTGAGCAGCCTCGCCTATCCGTGCGGCTGCAGTCGCAAAGAAATCGCTGACTCGCGCACCAGTCTGGCGTCAGATGGTGCGGCCATCTACCCCGGCACCTGTCGTCATGGGCTCATACCCGGACGCACCCCGCGTGCGTGGCGCTTGCGCGTACCCGAGCCGGACAGACCCGAAGACGTGATCGACATTCAAGACCGCTGGCAGGGCGTGTTTCGCGAGCGCTTATCGGCGTCTGTCGGTGATTTCGTGCTCAAGCGCGCCGATGGCTTCTGGGCCTATCAGCTGGCGGTTGTGGTGGACGATGCGGAACAGTGCATCACGGATGTCGTGCGCGGTGCGGATTTGCTGGAATCGACCGCGCGTCAAATCTACCTGCAGCGACTGCTCGGCTACCCGACGCCGCGCTATCTCCACGTGCCGGTCGTCACCAATGCGCGAGGAGAAAAACTCTCCAAACAGACTGGCGCAGCGGCACTCGATCGCAGCCGCCCGTTTCAGGTATTGATGGCAGCGGCAAACGCGCTGGGGCTGGGAGTATCACCTGCGACAGCTAATGTGCAGGCTTTCTGGCAAGCGGCCGTGCCTGCGTGGGCGCGGCGATTTGGCATTGGTGAGTAAACTCAGGTCTTGCGGAAGCCGCCTAGCAGCGCCGCACGCTTGGGAGGCTGCGCATTTTTTCCGGACTTCGACAGCACGGGCTCCGACTTGGGCTCGGCGGGCTGGCTGGGCTCATAGGGCTTGAGGAACCACGGGTCAATTTTTTCCTTGCGCGGCTGAGCTCCGCGTTCGCCACGGCGATCGCTGCGCTCGGATCGGTCCTGACGCTCTCTGCGCTCGGAGCGGTCACTGCGGTCACTGCGGTCACCCTCGCCACCGTAGCGTGAAACACGCCCACTGAAGCCCTCGATCGACACCGGCACAAGCTTTTGCTTGATCAGTTTTTCAATGTCAGCCAGCAGACGCGAATCCTTGTCGGAGTACAGTGACAAGGCGTCACCCGACGCGCCCGCACGCCCGGTGCGGCCGATACGGTGAACGTAATCTTCTGCGTTGTAAGGCAAGTCGTAATTGATCACGCAGGGCAGCTCGGCGATATCCAGTCCGCGCGCGGCGACGTAGCGACCAGTACATCGACGCTGCCATTCTTGAACGCTTCCAGTGCTGCCATTCGCTCGTTCTGAGTTTTGTCGCCGTGAATCGGTGCTGCCTTGATGCCATGGCGCTCCAGCTCGCGCGACAAGCGTGAGGCACCGATCTTGGTGTTCGAGAACACCAGTACTTGCTTGAGCTCTCGGCCACGCAGCAAATGCACCACCGCATCGCGCTTGGATTCTTCGTCGACCTTGTAGATCACCTGGGATACGCGATCGGCGGTCGCATTGCTGCGGGCGACTTCGATCAGCACCGGGTTCGTCAGAAAGCTCGCTGCGAGTTTCTTGATCTCAGGAGAGAACGTCGCCGAGAACATCAGGTTCTGGCGCTTCTTGGGCAGTAGATTGATGATGCGCTGAAGATCAGGCAGGAAGCCCATGTCCAGCATACGATCGGCCTCGTCCATCACGAAGATCTGGGTCTGCGAGAGATTCAGCACCTTCTGCTGCACATGATCGAGCAAGCGACCCGGTGTGGCGATCAGAATCTCGACACCCGAACGCAGCGCGGCGGTCTGCGGCGCCATATCGACGCCACCAAATACAACGGTAGAGCGCAGCGGCGTATGACGAGAATACGCCTTGACGTTGTCTGCCACCTGATCGGCAAGCTCGCGCGTTGGCGTCAGCACCAGGGCTCGCACGGGATGCCGAGCCGGCGATGCACTGGCATTCGCATGCGCGAGCAGCAACTGAATAATGGGCAGCGAGAAGCTGGCGGTCTTGCCCGTGCCGGTCTGCGCCGCGCCCATCACATCACTCCCCTGCAGCACGACCGGGATGGCCTTGGCCTGAATCGGCGTGGGATGAACATAGCCCTGATCGGCGAGTGCCTGCAGCACAGGCGGGGCGAGGCCGAAATCTTCAAATCGGGGAAGGGCGGCCTGGGTATCAGCGGCGGACTGAGAGGTGTTGAGTTCGATCATTCGGTGAATTAGGTTGAGCGCAGGAGTATAGCACCCGCGAGCCAACCGATAATGCCTTTCGGCGTGCTAAGGGATTGATTCGAAAGGATTCCCGGAAAGAAGGATGGGGATGAATCAGCGAACGTAGCGATGGACGGCCGCCAGGTCGAGGTATGGGAATGCGCGGAGTACGCTGTTTGACAGTCAAGCGGACCGCAGCTGCCCGACACGCTGCGCCTTGGTTCAGCAAATTCTGAACGACCGAGCCGCGCGGGTCAGCCAATAATCGCAGAGAGATTCCGGGCCATCATCGCCTGCTGCGCGCAGCGAATAGCGCGCTTCTTGTCCTCTATAGCCATCAGCTCGGAGAACAGATTCTCTTCATTGGCTGGATCGGCGAGATCTTCCAGCAAGGGGTTGAAATCACGCTGCGCGATTTTACGAAGCATGTGCATGAAGTTATTGTGCAGATGGTCGTTCTTTGGCTTGACATCGGGCAGCAGCTTGAACGGCACCAGAAAATCGACATACAGTGAAGGCGCTTTGATCTCGTGCTGCTGGAACCAGGCTTTCAGCAGGCGAGTCTCGCGGCTCCTGCCGGCTTGCAGCACCTCATCGACATGACGAACAAGATTCGTCTGCAACAGGCTGTTGTCATTGGAACGATAGAGCACGTGATCATCGGTATGCCCCGGCAGCAATCGAGCGGGGAACACATTAATGTTCAGGCCATTGTGCCGGATCCGCAGCGCCATTCCTTGTTTGGTGACGCGCGGGTAACGCTCGATCAGGTAGCCGTACAGCGATTCATAGCTGGACCGTATGCCGCCGGCATTGCGATGGAGTTCATTTGACAGTAGCAGCAAGAGCTTCACGTGGGACGAGCGCGGGGTGGATGTCTGCCGTGCATGCGAGCCCACATCCCGCAATTCCACAAAAAATGACTGAGCCCAATCCGCCCAGCTTGAGGACGCGCGCTGCCTGGCCGTCCGGCTGCCGGGCGGGCAGGTGGCGGTCGATGATGTCCTGCAGGTAGGGTTCGAGGTTTTTGGTCATGGGCGTGCCGCTCACCGGGAACGAGAGAGTCATCCAAGTGATGAATCGGATGCGCGCGGGGGTTTCTGAAGAGGTGGCCAGGCAGCCAAGACAATAAAATATCTAAAATGTAATTTTTATATGCTAGTTGACGGCGGAGGGAATCAGACTAAACCAAACTAACCAAACTTAGTTTATTAGGAGGTTCCCATGGTCGTAGTCAACATCCACGAGGCGAAAACGCACTTATCACGCCTGATTGATCGAGCCTCCAAAGGAGAGCCCTTTGTGATCGCAAAAGCAGGTAAACCAATGGTCAAGGTGGTGCCCATTGATGCGCCTCCAGAAAAAAAATGCGTCGCACCGGATTCTTGGAGGGACACATCGCGGTTCCCGATGATTTCGATACCATGGGCGCAAAAGAGATCGAAGAACTTTTCGGGAAAAAATCTTGAATCTGATGCTCGATACCCACCTGCTGCTGTGGGCTGCAGCTGGCTCGTCACATCTTCCGGAAGCAGCAAAAAAACTGATTGAAGACTTTGACAACGCTTTGTATTTCAGCGCTGCCAGCATTTGGGAAATCGCGATCAAGCGAAGCTTGGGTCGCGATGATTTTTCAGTTGACCCCAGACTGCTCAAACGCGGATTACTTGATAATGGCTACCTTGAAATTCCCGTTACCAGCGAACACGTGATTACGGTTGACTCTCTGCCCATTCACCACAGAGATCCTTTCGATCGAATCCTGATTGCACAATCGATCAACGAAGGCGGGCTACTGCTGACATCGGATTCCCACATCGGAAAATATGAAGCCCCGATCAGAATGGTTTGAAAATCTCAAGAGCACATTGATACACAACGAACGATACCGAGTCCCGGCCTGCGCCGGTATGACGTGTTAGCTGATACCGGTCTAAACATCGTCGTCCCGGCGCTGGCCGGGACCCAGTGTCTCTGGGATTTTTAATAGTCAGTGGCCACCTCCAGCC
>JBEGNF010000126.1:0-3581 GCA_041182625.1 Pseudomonadota bacterium
GCGCACTTGGTGAAGACCGAACCAAAGACTTGAAAATGGCGATAGCCATTCATGCCAGATACAAGCGGTTCATGAAATTTCTAGGAAATCTTACTTCTGGACTTTTAGAGACCGAAGTCCAGAAGTAAGTCTTTGATTTCATTGGGGCCAGGTGCTTGCAGTTTTAATTTCCCACCGGGTAGCGAAGGAAACTTCAAAAAAACTGAAGTGGGTGAGGGGAAATGAGGGCCTTAGGAACCCTCATGAACCCGCATGAACTGGCAATAACCAGCATGCATCAAATTGGTGGAGACGGCGGGAATCGAACCCGCGTCCAGAAGCCCTCTACAGACAGTTCTACATACTTAGTGCTGTCATTTGGTTTTAATCCTGACGACGCGGACGCACACGCTGCGGCAGGACGAGTTACCTAAATTTAACGCCAGACCAAGTAACCCGGACTAACGCGATTCCCTGTAAATGACCTCACTGCTGTTGCCAGCCCGCCCCAGGGACGAGACGGTGTGAGGGAAGCCGCAATTAAGCAGCTACTGCGTACGAAGAATCGTTAGCAGGTATTGATTTCCGGCTGGATTTACGAGGTGACCAGTCCTCGGTATGCCCTGCGCTGCTTCGTAACCCCTGTCGAAACCAGGTCGTCCCCATGATCGGGTCAAGCAGAATCGTTATTGTAGTCCCCATCTGGCGACGGCGCGAGGGATTTCAAGGGCGTGGCAGCAGCGGCAGTAATTCCAGTGGGTGGGAGGCAATCAGGTCAGCCAACCAATCGGCGGGCTCGGTGTTGCCGCAATAGCCCCAGCCAGCGGCAATGGTTGGCATGCCGGCGGCCTTGCCGGCGTCGATGTCGCGCAAGTCATCGCCGACATACCAGCAATCGGTCGGTGCAATTTGCAGTCGTCGTGCGGCCTCGAACAATGGTTCGGGATGGGGTTTGGCATGAGGTGTGGTGTCGCCAGAGATGATGCAGGCGGCATGCGCCAAACCTATTTGCGGCACCAGCGCATCGGTGTATAGCGCGGGTTTGTTGGTGACGATGCCCCAACTCAGGCCGAGTGCGCTGATTTCGTTGAGCAGCGATTCGATGCCATCGAACAGTGTGGTGTGCTGCGCGATTGCTGCGGCGTAGTTGTCGAGGAATTCTTCGCGCATCGCGTCATAGCCGGCATCTCCCGGTCCGATGCCAAATGCAGCACCGATCAGGCCGCGTGCACCTGCGGAGGCGAGCGGTCTGAGTATCTCAAACGGGGTGTGCTCCACTCCGCGGTCGCTGCACATTTTGTTGACAGCAGCGGCGAGATCAGGCGCGGTGTCAGCCAGCGTGCCATCCAGATCAAACAGCAGCGCGCGTGGCGCAGGAAGGGAAATCGCCATCAGTCTACTCGGGCCGCGTGCAAGCGATCAGATAATTCACGTCGGTGTCTTGGTTCAGTGAATAGATCTTGGTGATGGGGTTGTAGGTCATGCCTTTGATCGCTGTGACCTCGAGTCTTGCATGACGGGCGAATTGCGAGAGTTCGGCTGGCTTGATAAATTTTGCATAATCATGCGTGCCGCGAGGCAGTAGACGTAACACGTACTCGGCGCCAATGATCGCGAACAGATAAGACTTGGGATTGCGATTAATGGTCGAGAAGAAGACATGCCCACCCGGCTTGACCAGCGTTGCACATGCTCGGACGACTGCCGAGGGGTCGGGCACATGCTCGAGCATTTCCATGCAGGTGACCACATCGTACTGGCTAGCTTCGCGCGCCGCCAGATCTTCGGCGGCGATCATTTCATAACGCACCTGTACGCCTGATTCCAGGCTGTGCAGTTCGGCGACTTTGAGCGCTTTCTCCGACAGATCGATGCCGGTGACAGTTGCGCCTTTATTTGCCATGGATTCTGCGAGTATGCCGCCGCCGCAGCCGACATCGACCACACGCTTACCCGACAAGGGTACCAGCGCATTGATCCATTCGAGGCGTAGCGGATTGATTTCATGCAGGGGACGAAACTCGGAAGTCGGGTCCCACCAGCGATGCGCAAGCTCGCTGAATTTCTGTAGTTCTAAAGGATCGGCGTTCATGGGCCTGATGATAACGGAAAGCGCCGATGCAAAAGAAAAACCCCCGTTTCCGGGGGTTGTTCGGGGTGGCCGGGTGATCAGCTAAATTCGCTTTACTGCTTGCGGCCGACCACTTCGACTTCCACGCGGCGGTTCTTTGCGCGGCCTTCGCGGGTCTTGTTGCTGGCGACTGGCTGGCTCTCGCCCTTGCCCTCGACGAATACGCGGTCTGCAGGAATTCCTTTGGATACGAGGAAAGCCTTGACTGCGTTGGCACGGCGCAGGGAGAGCTTCATGTTGTAGGCATCGCTTCCGATGGCGTCGGTATGGCCTGTGGCGACGACCACTTCAATGTCCGTACCTTGCAGCTTGGAGACCAGATCACTCAGCTTGGCTTTGCCAGCCGGCTTCAGCACCGATTTGTCGAAATCGAAGAAAGCATCGGCCTCGAAGGTAACTTTGTCTGCAGAAGGCGCCGTGACAGGAGCGACAGCAGCGGCAGGCGCGGGGTCGGCGGGCTCGACATACGGTGTGGGCTCACCAGCCGGCAGAGGCGTTACCAGCTGTACGCCTGAAGCAGCGGGGGCTGCTTTTTGCAGCATGCCGTCGCAACCTTCGATGGCGTCTGCCGGGGTCCAGAAGCCTGTGTGCCAGCACAGGCCAAAACCGCTCTTGACCACATCATTGTCCGAATCGGTCAGGTAGCCTTTCTTTGGCGCTTTGTCAGCGGCCACGGCAAAGGCGCTTACGGAGGCAAGCGCGATCAAAACAGCGAATGTGCGCATCGTGCGTTTCATTGTCTTTCCTGAGGTTTGTGGTTGATACCGGTTTGCAAGCGAGCTCTGCGATGCATGTATCCGACAGGGCTTGCAAAAAGTCCGGGCATTGTACTTGGTTTCATTAACTTCAGGGCAATTGTTCTCAGATTTTGTCAGTTATTTCCGCTGGTAAAAAGGCAAGGACCACGTTCCAGGTTTTTGCGGCTGAACGCTTGTTTCCCAGGGTATGTCGCCTGAATAAAGACGTTTTTGATGATTTGCAACAATGCGCATCAGAGCGCGAATGAGGCGCGTGTCGCGGGTCTTGTCCGCTCGAATGACACCGTTGCCGATGAAAAAACGTCGGCGACTTAATGGTTCTATTTTATGGGCCTAATGGCGACGACCTCAACCTCGACCCGACGGTTTTTTGCGCGTCCTGCTTTCGAGGCATTACTGGCGATGGGCTCGGTCTCGCCTTTGCCTTCGTTGAAAATTCTGTCTGGCGGCAGACCTTTGTCGCGCAGGTAGTCGACCATGGCCCTGGCCCGACGCTCAGACAACAGCTGATTGTAGGTGGCGGGCCCGGTCGCGTCCGCATGGCCCACGGCGACGACGACTTCGACCGAGGAATCGGCCAGTCTGGCAGCGAGCGTGTCGAGCTTTGCCTTGCCGGCTGGCTTGAGCAGAGATTTATCGAAATCAAAAAAGGTGTCGGTGTCAAAGGTGACTTTTTCTGAGAGAGCCTCCGCCGCTGCCGGGCCGGGTGCTGC
>JBEGNF010000127.1:0-3325 GCA_041182625.1 Pseudomonadota bacterium
TCTCCCGGCAAGCAGCAATTGTTAATGCAAAAGGCGGTGCGAAAGGCCTCTCGGTTACTGGTGGCAGCATCGAAAGTCGGCTCGGACGGTGAAGACTTCTACTGCATTGAACCACTCGCACAAGACCGGCGTTTCCGTGCGCCGCAATGGCAGCGCTGGCCCTTCTGTTTCATCTATCAGAGCTTTTTGATGCAACAGCAATGGTGGCATAACGCCACCACCGGTATCGGTGGAATGTCTGAGCATCATCAGCATTTGGCCTCATTTACCTCACGCCAGCTGCTGGACATGGTCTCGCCGGCGAATTTCATTGCGACCAATCCTGAAGTCCTGGAGTCGACCGCGCGAGAGAGTGGTCGTAACCTGTGGCGAGGCTGGCAATACCTCGTCGAGGATTGGGAGCAGGCGCTTGGTGGACACCCCCCACGAGGCTCTGAGCATTTCCGGCCCGGTATCGAAGTGGCCGTCACGCCGGGGCAAGTCGTGTTTCGCAACCACCTGATGGAGCTCATCCAGTACGCACCGCAGACTGAGCAGGTGTATTGTCGACCACTGCTGATTGTCCCCGCGTGGATCATGAAGTACTACATCCTCGATCTGTCTCCACAGAATTCGCTGGTCCGTTATCTTGTCGCGCAGGGGCATACGGTCTACATCATCTCTTGGCGCAATCCAGACGCCGACGATCGAGATCTCGGCATGGAGGACTATTTGCGGCTTGGCGCATTGACCGCACTGGATCAAGTACGCCGGCGCGAGCAGAATGCGCAGGTGCAAGCTGTGGGCTATTGCCTCGGTGGCACCCTCCTGGCTATTCTCGCCAGCTGGTTGGCGCAACAACAGCGTGATGATCTCGCCTCGATTACGCTACTGGCGGCGCAGACAGATTTCACCGAGTCCGGTGAATTACGCTTGTTTATCGACGAGAGCCAGCTCGACTACCTCGACGATGTGATGTGGCATCAAGGATATCTGGACAGCCGACAGATGGCGGGCGCGTTTCAATTGTTGCGCTCGCGCGATCTGATCTGGTCGCGTGTCGTTAACCATTATCTGCTTGGGCAGCATGCTCCCGTGAGTGACCTCATGGCATGGAACGCCGATGCAACCCGCCTACCCTACCGCATGCAGAGCGAATACCTGCGCCAACTTTTTCTGGACAATGATTTGTTTCAGGGACGTTATCGTGTTGACGGCCGCCAGCTGGCACTGGGTGACATCCGGATACCCAGCTTTGTGGTGGCGACCGAGTCTGATCACGTCGCGCCCTGGCGATCGGTGTACAAGCTGAGTTTGGCTATCGGCGCAGATATGACTTTTTTGCTCACCTCGGGCGGTCACAATGCCGGTATCTGTAGCGAACCGGGTCATCCCGGGCGACATTTTCGATCGTCTCTGCTGCCGCATAGTGAGAATTACATCGACCCCGATCGCTGGTACCAGCAAACGCCGGAACAAGCGGGTTCATGGTGGGCGTGCTGGGCGGACTGGCTTGCCCAAGGACAGACCCAGCGCGCTGCGACGCCGATTGCCTGTGACGACATTGAACTGCCATCAGCGCCGGGCGAATACGTGTTCATGAGAAATGACCGGCCGATAAACAAGGCGAGCACACATCGACACTCAACCAAAGCGGCTGTGTAAGATGAACGAAGACGACAAAAGAAAAATATATCTATTGATATCGATTGATATTCATTGATATTCATTGATATCGGCTGATCAAGAGGAATTCCGACGATGACGCAAAGAAGACGCCTGATGAATGAGATATCACGAACAGCGTCGGCTCTCGAAATCATCGGCTTGATTGAGGCCTTAAGTCTCGCTCGAGAGTCAAGAATGAGGCTGTTACAAGAAGCTTTTTCTGAAGAAGTCTCTGCCATAGCAGAGAAATCAGAGCGACAGGCAGAGCCCTGGGTGTACTCGCTGGGACCACCCGAAATCCGTGGTGATGATCGATACGATCGATGGTATGCGATAAGATATGACCCCATACCCGAATTGATCCCGACATTCAGTACACATTTCTAGGTACGAGGCGCCGCTCGTCTGCAGCTACCGGGTTGGGGTTCAGGTCGGGAAATCCAAGACTACTGGAAGCCCGTATCATGTCACTCAAGCAAACGCTTCGATTCCCAATTCGATTTCCAAGTCGATTCCCAATCAAGACGCTGATATCTGATGCTTCGGTCTATGTTGTCGCCTCAGTGGCCATAAGCCTTCGTCTCTGCCTATTCACAGGCGAGGCGCAGGCAGAGCCCACCGACCACCATCACTGTCGCTATGAGCAACTGACATCCGGCCATCCCGACGGCATACTCAAACGATACTGCGGTCGCCAGATCGCCCGGATCATGGGCTGGCAAGGTGCGGAGTGGCTTGAACGTCCGGAGCGGAAATCCGAGGAAGGCTTGGACCAGCTCATTGACCTGTTGCAGCTGAAACAGGGCATGAAGGTAGGTGACATCGGCGCGGGCACCGGGCGCTTGAGTGTGTTGATGTTAAATCGCGTCAAACCAGAGGGTCAGGTTTGGGCGGTTGATGTGCAACCCGAAATGGTGAGCCACCTCACCTCACGAAGCAAACTACTTGGCAAGAATCAGTTACTGGTGAGCCAGTCCAGCGCTACCGCCCCGAATATACCGACTGCGACGCTCGACTTAGCGGTTATGGTCGATGTCTATCACGAGCTCGAACACCCAAAAGAGTTTTTGCACAATTTGATCAAGTCAGTAAAGCCAGGCGGCCAAGTCATCTTCGTGGAGTACAGAGCCAACGATACCTCGGTGCCGATCAAGGCTTTGCATACGATGACGATTGCCCAAGTCCGCAAAGAAGCGCAAGACGCTGGCCTGCTATTTGAGCGATCTCACTCTACGCTGCCCTGGCAGCACGTGGTGTTTTTTCGAACGCCCCGAGATGCAAATAAAGATACTGGATCCGGACCTGCGCCGGGATGACGTTATAGATGATCTCGGTCTCAGCATCGTCGTCCCGGCGCAGGCCGGGGCCCAGTGTCTCTGGAATTTTTAATGGCCAGTGACAATCTCCCCCATTAACTGACTGGCATCACGCTCGGCAGAGATTTTTTTGGTGTGTTATCGTCTTTGAATGAGTGCATATGCCAGCATGCGACCTGCACGGCACATAATCATTCGAGCAGTGTCTTGGCAGCGCCGCAGTTTTTGTCGGGATCTTTTGCGTAACGTTTGCCGACGATCTAGGGTCTGCGGCCCGCCGGCTCACGGGCGTTGGAACGCGAGCTATTCCTCTCCAGGGCGTAGAGAGGGTATACAAATCTTTTTATTACCATGACTTCATT
>JBEGNF010000128.1:0-3298 GCA_041182625.1 Pseudomonadota bacterium
GATCGGTGGCTCGGCAGCGGCACGTGGGCTCGGGGCTTGTCCGATGCGGCAACTGGCCAAGTCCATGCCGAGGCCGTCGAAGGTGGGCAGTACACGACGGGCGCGCATCTGGCCTGGAATTCTGGTCACGGGGTAGTCGATGCGGGTGCCGCGGTCAGCGTCGCGCCTCGGGGTCATGGCGAGCTGCTCGCGCTGGGGTATGAAGTGCGCGGTAGAGCCGCCGGATTGAGTTTTCGCACGCAAGTCGCTACCCACCATTTCGCGCAGCTCGGGATCGACCCGACCTTGCCAGCCGCTCGCCGACTGACCGATGCGAGCCTCGGCCTCTCCGTCGGTGCCTGGGGAACACTGTCGGTCGGTTACCTGTTGCAGGACCGGCGGGCCGCAGCAGCGGTCGAGCTGGTATCGCTGTCGCTCAGCCGAAAGTTAGGTGATCGTGCCTATGGATCAATCAGTTTACTGAAGTCGCTGCAGGGCGGCAGCGACACGATCGGGGCTTTCCTCATCCTACCGATGAATGCACGTACCAGCGCCACCACCAGCGTTCAGCGATCCTCCGGTAGAGACCAACCCCTGCAAGTGGTCGGGCAAATGCAGAAGGCACTCGAGGCGGGCGATAGCCAAGGCTATCGTCTGCAGGCCAGTTCACAGGGACCGCAGCAGGCCGAATACCTGGCACAAAACGGCGTGGGCACCTACCTGCTCGGCGCTGCAACGGTAGACGGAGAAAGTGCGTTTCGCGCATCGGCCTCCGGCGGCGTGGCGGTGCTCGATGGACAAGCGTATCCAAGCCGCCGAATTACCGACAGCTTTGCCGTCGTGCAGGTGCCGAATTACGCCGGCGTGCGCGTCTACGCAGACAATCAGTTGGTCGCCACCACGGATCGTCGAGGCAATGCACTGGTGTCACGCGTACGTGCCTATCAAAAGAACCCGATCACGATCGAGTCCGACGACCTGCCGCTCAATGCTGCCATTGGCACGCTATCGCTCGATGCAGTGCCTTATTTTCGTAGCGGTGTGCGGGTGCGCTTCCCAGTGCAGCCATCGCGCGGGGCGATGCTGCAGATCCGAATGGCGGATGGCTCGCCCCTGCCCTTCGATGCTCTTGTCAGGGTCGATACGCATACGACCGAATTTCCAGTCGCCGACGACGGCAATGTCTACGTGACTGGGCTCGCGCATCGCAGCACCGTTCATATCAACTGGCGGGATCAGCAGTGCAAGCTCCCGCTGGCCTACCCGACGACGACTGATCCATTACCTTTCCTCGGAGTGTTTACGTGCGAATCCTTCCATTACTGATCAGGAAGGGTATCCGCCTCACAACCAAACCATGTGAGATGGTGAGTCGTCTGCTTTTCGTCAGCCTGTGGCTACTCCCAGGTAATGGGCAAGCCGCCTTGAAAATTCATTCATGCAGCGTCACGGTCCCGCCAAACCTGGTGTTCGTGACGAATTTAGTGAGTGGACTGACCACCGCCACATCATTCAACGTCAGCTGCAACACGATCGGACATGGAACGTCGGACAGCTTTACGGTCGGGCTGAGTGCTGGGTACTCGGGTACGACAGCCCAACGCGAAATGAAAAACGGTACCGATACACTGACCTACAATCTGTACAAGGATCCGCAGTACACGCAGGTATGGGGCACTGCGGGAAGTGAATTGATGACCATTAGCATCGGCGGAGATCTATTGAATCAAGCGTACACCATCTACGGCCAAATTGATCCGACTGCCGCCAACCTCGACGCGCCCTCAGGCAATTACTCGGATGCGACTATTGTGCTGACGATCAGTTACTGACTCAGTACGACATCAACCTGCCTCTGCCTACCCTCATACCGCAGCACTCTGCAAGATTGAAGCTGACCGACGTGACGGCGACATCAATCATCGACGCCGACCATCGACGGGACGCAAGGTTTTTCTAAAACCATCAAATTTGTCACGCGTCAAAAATAAATTGGCCATTACCAGTAGCCTATGTCGACAGCAAGTAATAAAAAGCGCCATGTAGTTGAGAGGTCTTCCCATAGGCTTAACGCAAAATATCGATGCTATATATATTCAAATCTTCTTCGGCTGCAGATGTCGTCATGCAGCGATTTAGCGCAGAAAAGATCCTGTCAGTCATTGGAAAAACACCCAGCAAAACAGGTGTGATAACCCTCTCTGAAATCGCGGTCGCCATATCAGACATTGAATCTGAACTGGAACGTCAAGCACAAATTGAGCAAGGCATGGCTCATTCCGGCACCGAACTATCCAACCAACACGATGCTGTTCAGTTTCGGCAGAGCGCGACCGTTTTTCTTGATCTACTCCGAATCAGCAAGGCCGCTAGCAGCCCTGTGACCTGGGGCTTGTAAAGAAAGCGCATGAAAAGTTGAAGGCCTAACTATCAGACCATTCACAGAGTGGCGCACCATGTTCACTTTG
Organism: Pseudomonadota bacterium; assembly: GCA_041182625.1. Classification (GTDB taxonomy): domain Bacteria; phylum Pseudomonadota; class Gammaproteobacteria; order Burkholderiales; family Burkholderiaceae_D; genus Pernthalerella. The sequence goes on from JBEGNF010000128.1 coordinate 2,448, forward strand.
AGCTTATCTGATTACCAATGACATAAACAAACACCCCACCGAGATCAAGCGATGAGTCCTTTATCAAAGATAAAAAATAAGTTCAAGCCCGAGACCATGTTGGTGGCAGAGCCTGCACCGCTGGACCCTATCGATTTATTGAATTGGACGCGCTGGCGGTTGCGTATCTTTTCGGACTTGGATCTTGCAAAAGAACTTGACACCTCACCATCAGTCATTTCAAAGATACGCCGAGGTCATAAATTGGTCAGTGCGAGAATTCTGCTTCGGATTTTGGCTTTGACTGATGTGCGGTTGAGAGAATTACCCGTTCTCATTGATCGATCAAAAATTCACTGGAAATAGCCTACCTCGGAGAACAACTATCCAAAAAAACCGCCTGGAGGCTCTCAACACCCTCGGCCAACTAAGGCTCGAGGAAAAAGTTTATCTTGACTGCCCTGCCATACAGAGATTCAACGCTCGATCTTCCCCAAATCACCTAGTCTCATGCTAGGCATGACCAGATATCGCGAGATCCTAAAAGTTCATTAGAAGGAACATTCGCATCCAGATCACGCATGTCGGCTTTGACATTGACCACTCGACATCAACGAAGATTAACTTGCGTAACTTCGTTGTAAACACCAATATCCTTGAGTCATTGGCATTACAAGCACTGCAAAATCAAAAAAACTCATCAGGCAGTCTTGTCAATGAGCTCGACCCGAACGAGCTTCGGTAAAGAATACCTCTCACTCTACCCATTAGATCGGAAAGTCCATGCATATTGGGCGGCGTCTCCGCTCATCTTTGTCGCGCGTCAACAAAATCGCTGAATTATTTTACGCTTTTATATTGCAATTCTATTA
>JBEGNF010000129.1:0-3277 GCA_041182625.1 Pseudomonadota bacterium
GAGAATGCTGAGTACGGCAATCTCTACGGCCCGTTCTGGGGCACCATCATCGCTTGCGTCTTCGCGTGGGTGTTGGGCTTTGGTGCGACGCTGGCTGAGCCTGCGCTGAATGCGCTGGGTTCCACGGTGCAGAACATGACCAACGGCTCGTTCAAGAAATCGATGCTGATGTATGCCGTCGCTGGCGGTGTCTCCACCGGTATTCTGCTGGGCGTGACCAAGCTGATCTTTGGCTACAACCTGCTCTACATCCTGATCCCCGGCTACATCATCGGCGTAGTGCTGACCGCGATGTCCTCGGAAGAGTTCGTCAACATCGGCTGGGATAGTGCCGGCGTGACCACGGGTCCGGTAACCGTGCCGCTGGTGCTGGCCATGGGTCTGGGCATGGGCGGTGCGGTGCAGGCTGTGGAAGGCTTCGGCATTCTGGCCGCTGCCTCGATCGCGCCCATCGTCGCCGTGCTCGCACTCGGTGTCTACGTACAGTACAAGGTGAAGCAAGAGATGGCCGCAGCGGCGGACTGATCCGACACCAACGAATCAACAGAAACCAGAATTACATACAGAATTAAAAGGGGAACCTAATGGCCAAGCGTAAAGTTACGAATTTGACCGAAGTGGCTCTGATTACCTGCGTGGTACAAAAAGGCCTCGCAGACACAATCAATGATTCGCTGCTGGAAGTCGGTGTACAGGGCTCGACCGTGCACCTGGGTGTGGGCACCGGTGTGCGTGAGCGTCTCGGTATTCTCGGCGTCGCGGTAGACGTCGAGCGCGAGATCATCAGCGTGCTGGTACCGCAGGATCAGATCGACCGCATCTTCGAGAGGATCTTCCTCGCCGGCAGGCTGGATACACCGGGCATGGGTTACGTGTACGTGACCCCGCTGCTGCAGGCGGCGACTTACATCCCGCCGAATCTGCTCAAAGACTAATCACTCTGACCATTGAGAGGAAAAGACGATGAGCCAGAACGAACATCCGGACATCCCGTACATCGACTATACGCGTCTGATCACCTGCATCCTGTATGAGGGTGGCGCCACGAAACTGTTGGAGCTGCTGCATCACAAGGGGATCAACGACTGTCATTTCTATAGCGTTCGCGGGAACCCGATCGGCCGCGCATCTCTGGCTGGCAATCTGCCCGAGATCCCCAAGACCGAGATCCTGCACGCGACGGTATCTGCCGACCAGGCCGACTACATCTACCGGATGCTGTACGAAGAGGCGAACATGGATGAACAGGGCAAGGGCGTGATCTACGTGAACCGCCTGATCCGCTCCGTTCCCATGACGCTGCCGGAAGAATCGCACGTCGGCGCCTGAGGCCCGAGACCCTATATAACAGCCACTCAATACAGGAGATATTCATGAGTGATGTCATCAAGAATATGATTGCAAAAAACAAGCGCGCGATTTTTGATATCGAGGCGATTGTTCAGTTCAATGTCGGCCAGATTCAGGTGGCGCGAAGCACCATCGAAGAAAACATCACCGACGCCCAGCAGAGCTACCTGATTAACGCCGCCGGTAACCGCGAGCTGATCATGCGTACGACGGACGATGTGTTCCGTAACCGTCTGATGATGATCGAGCAGCTGAACCCGACCAATGCTGACCAGGAAGCCTTCCAGCTGTCGATGGCTAACCGCGTCAAGGTTGAGTACCTTGATCATCGCACCAAGATCAACCGCAAGATGGCTTCCATCGCACTCAAGATGGCCGAGGCGATCCGTGCGCTGGGCGAAGTCAGCCAGACCTTCTACGAACTGAATGAAGAGATGGTCAACTACATCGACGAAGTCGCTGACACTAATGGTCAGTGGCTTGACGGTGAGCTCAAGCAGCAGATGGAATCGGCCTCGCATCACGGCAATGAAAGCCGCGTGATGGAGATCGAGGAAGTTGTTCGCACCATCAAGAGCAGCTCGATCGAGACGCGCAAGATGATCGACGACACCTTCCGCGATGCCAGCGAGCTGAAAGAAAAGCTCAACAACATCCAGGATGCCGGTAACGAGATGCGTGATCAGGTGATCTCGCTTCGCGAAAAAATCGACGCGAACCAAAAGCGCGTGTCGGAACATATCGCCGGCTGATACCCCTGCTCCGGCCGCTTGCTGCGGCCAGAGCTTGCGGAGCCTTGTTCTTCAGGCTCCGAAAGGATCCCAAGGCTCAGGCTGGCGCTGCCAGCCTTTGCCGTTTTTTGAACGACGCCGGTACCCACCCCGGCAGCACCTCGCTACAGACCGCAAGACATCATCATGCAATCACTCCAGCGCCGGATCATGGAGATCCTCGACGGATCTGCCCACGACAATGCCAGCAAGCTTGTTGAATGGCTGATCACCTTTGTTGTACTCACCAATTGTGCCGCTGTCATCCTCGACTCCGTGCCCGAGATCCACGCGGAGTACAAAGATATTTTTCACGAATTCGAATTCTGGAGCGTGATGTTCTTTACGGCCGAATACCTTCTGCGTTCATGGTCGTATGGCGCACGCTACACGCCTGAGCAAGGCGGCGCCTGGAAGGGCCGGCGCGAGTACATGTTCAGCTTCTTTGGTCTGATTGATTTTTTTGCGACGGCGCCGCACTACCTGCATGCGTTCTTCCCGTATCTGGACCTGCGCGTGCTGCGCGTGCTGAGGCTGCTGCGTATCTTGAAGCTGTCCAAATATAACAGCGCGCTGCAAGATCTCTTCCATGCGGTGATGTCAGAGAAAAAAGCGTTCACGTCTGCCCTGTTCCTGCTGCTGATCGCCACGATTGTGTCGGCCTCGCTGATGTACTTTGCCGAGGGGCACAATCAGCCAGAGCATTTCGGCTCTATTCCCGCCTGCATCTACTGGGCGATCATTACCATCACCTCTGGCTACGGTAACGTGGAAGATTTGACACCGGTGGGTGACATCATCGCGCTGCTGACGGGCTTTTTGGGTGTCTGTATGGCGGCGATCATGACGGGTATCGTGGCCTCGGCCTTCTCCAATCAGATGTCGCGCAAGCGGGCCGCTTTTGGTCAGCAGCTGCGTGAGGCTCTCGCCGATGGTGTGATTACCGACGCCGAGTCCGAGACGCTGGATCGCCTCAAGCGCCAGTATCGTCTGAGTGATGACACGGTCAAGAGCATGATGGAAGAGGCGCGCAAGGAACTGGAAAACCGCGCCTCCTAGTCTAATGCCAGTCAGTTCAGCATCCCGATGGTCCTTGATCATCGAAAATCTCAAAGTCACTGGATCCCGGCCTGCGCCGGGATGACGTTTTAGCTGCT
>JBEGNF010000130.1:0-3256 GCA_041182625.1 Pseudomonadota bacterium
CCGAAAGCCCGGCGCCGCGGAGGGTTGCCTGTCAGCCAAGCGACGCGCACCCACCCTCTGCAAAGGTGCTGCAAAGGGACACTCACTTTGTAGCTTGAGGAGCTCTACAAAGGGACACTCACTTTGTAGCTGAGTGAGTGTCCCTTTGTAGGTATTAGGTAGGTTGTTTGTCGCGGGTCTACAAAGTGAGTGTCCCTTTGTAGGCCTTCCTGGGTCTATAAAGTGAGTGTCCCTTTGTAGGCCCCTTTGTAGGCCTCAGACCTTTGCTCTGTGGTTCCGGCCCAGGCCGGGCTGCAGCGACCTTGCCGGATCAACTTCATTTGACGCCTTACCCGCAAAACATCATCCGCTACCCATGAACGCCCTAGAATCCGAACTGACCTATGTATTTGACGACGCGCTGCCCGACACCGGCACGACCATGGAGGTCGCGCCTGGTGTGCGCTGGTTGCGCATGGGACTTCCCTTCGCACTGAATCACATCAATCTCTGGCTGCTGGCGGATCAAGAAAAAGCGGCGGATGGGTCGATTCGGCGCGGGTGGTCCATTGTCGATTGCGGCATCGCCAACGATGCGACGAAACGCGCCTGGGAACAGATCTTTGAGAACGAGCTGCAAGGCTTGCCCGTGCTGCGCGTGATCGTCACGCATTATCACCCTGATCATGTCGGGCTGGCCGACTGGCTATGCCAGCGCTGGCAGGCGCCGCTGCTGATGACTGGGGGCGAATACGGTTACGCGCGCATGATGTCAGCGGAATTACCAGGCGCAGATGGTCTCTCGATGCTGCCGCATTTCAGGCTGCATGGATTGAACGATCAGGAGATGATCACGCAGCTCGACGGGCGGCGCAATTACTACCCCTCGCTCGTACCCTCGGTACCCATCGCGTTTCTGCGGCTCGAAGAAAACCGCCCGGTCAAGATCGGCGATCATGACTGGCAAGTGATCACTGGCAGCGGCCATTCGCCCGAGCACGCGGCGCTCTACTGCGCCTCGCTGAAGCTGATGATTTCGGGTGACATGGTGCTGCCACGTATATCAACCAATACGTCGGTCTTTGCGATCGAACCGGAATTCGATGCCGTCGGCAACTTCCTTTCATCGCTGAACAAATTTCTGCCGCTACCCGAAGATACCTTGGTGCTGCCCTCGCATGGCAAGCCGTTTCGCGGACTGCACCGACGCATCGCGCAATTGCATGCGCATCATGCAGAGCGCCTGGAAGAGGTCAGACAAGCCTGCACCACCGCGCCGCGCTCGGCAGCCGATATCGTGCCACTGATGTTCCCGCGAGCGCTGGATGCGCACCAGCTGAGTTTTGCGATGGGGGAAGCGCTCGCACACCTGCATCGCCTGTGGTACGCGGGTGAGCTGACGCGGACCAAACATGACGACGGTGTAATGCGGTTCTCTCGCACTTGAATTCAGCTTGAGTTCAGCTTGAGTTACAAACACACATCCGACCCAAGTCGACATCGTTATAGGCTGCAGAAGATTTAAAAGAATCTCAACTTTTGCATTTACTACAGTCAGTAGTGTGTTCATCGACTGACTATTACATGTTTACATGCAATAGTTAGAGCATGAACTCAAACCTAGAACGCTTGGAATTCAGCAAAAGGCTGCAGCAAGCGCTCCGCAACGCCGAGTATTCACCGAACAGCCCCACCCAACTGGCCCGGGAATTCAATGTGCGGTTTGCAGGACATCCCGTGACAGTGCATGCGGCACGCAAGTGGCTGCAAGGTGAGTCGATCCCCACGCAAGAGAAACTGCGGGCGCTGGCAAGCTGGCTGGATGTTCCCGCGGACTGGTTACGTTTTGGGAATGCAGTAGAGCAGCGCGCCAAAGGTCAGGCCAGCGCGATCTTACCCACCGATAGCAAAATCATCGGCATGCTGGAGCAGCTGGACGAGCATCACAAGGCGATCGCGCTTGAATTGCTCCGCACGCTGGCACGGATGACCAAGAAAAAATAAACGCTTTGTAATTTTCACAGGGCCTTCGCCAATTCCCCGAGATAACCCAGCCCCGCGATCGCGCGGCTGCCATACCAGGACAACATCTCGCCGTCGACCACCCGCACCGGCTTCCCAGTCTGCTTCTCCAGCGCATCCGCATGTGACTCAGTAAAGCGATAGGGTTCGCTGGAGAGCAGTATCTCGTCGATCTCATTCAGCATGTCTGCATTCCAGCGAAATGTCGGATAGCGCGCATCCGACGCAGAGACCCACTGCTGCCAGCCTATCAGTGAGAGCATGCGTGCGATATAGGTATCGCGCGAGACCGTCATCCACGGATCCTGCCAGATGCAATACAGAACGCGATGCGGAGCTTGCGCGCCACGCTCTGACTGAGCTGTGCGTAGCGCCGCCAGCGCCTCGTCAAAACGCATGCACAAGGCATCCGCCTCCTGCTCTCGCCCGAAAATCCCGCCCAGCAGACGGTACAGTGAACGATTGTCTTCCGGTGCGAGCGGATGGGTGACGATCACTTGCGGCACGAAGCGCGAGAGCTCATCGACGGTCGGTTTTTCATTTTCATCGATGTTCACCACCAGATGCGTCGGCGCGAGCCGGCGGATTTTGTCGATGTTGACATCTTTGGTACCGCCGATCTTGGGTATGGACGCCAGCGTATGCTGAGGGTGAATGCAAAACCCGGTTCGACCCACCAGCCAAGACGCCAACCCGAGTGCGCAGATCAGTTCCGTTACCGAGGGCACCAGCGAGACGATTCGGCAGGCTTGTCCTGCGGGCACGCGCGGATGTTCCACGCCGATCGCATCGGTGAGCAGGGTCGTCACGGTTCACCCGCTTCGCTAAAGGCGGGCTTGTGGGGCGCATTCGCAAACAACCGGTCATACAGCCAGTTTGGCAGTAGTCTCAGCAACCACGACACGCCGCGCATCTGCCACGGGATCACTGCGTAGCTGCGACCGGCGGCGATCGTGCGCACCGCTCGGCGGGCGAATTCATCGGCCGGCAGCAGGAAAGGCATGGGATACGGGTTGATCCGCGTCATTGGCGTATCGATATAGCCGGGGGCAATGGTGACCACGGCGATGCCGTAGCGCCGAAGCTCGACCCGCAGCGATTCACCATAGCTGATCACCGCCGCTTTGGAGGCACTGTAGGCCTCGGCACCCGGCAGCCCGCGGATGCCGGCAACGCTGGCGATGCCGACCAGCCGCAGTGACGCCGCGCCGCGAGCATCGCTTGCCGCCTGCGCCTTCATCGCATCGATGAACGG
>JBEGNF010000130.1:3300-4718 GCA_041182625.1 Pseudomonadota bacterium
CGCGAGAACACCGCAAGATCCGCCTTGCGCTCGGTGAGTGTGCCGTGCGAGATGCCGGCGTTCGCGATCACGACATCAATGCCACCGGCCTCGCGCAAAAAATCCTCGGCAGCCGCAGCGAGCGCCGCGCTGTCATTCACATCGACGGTATACAGCCGATGTGCGGCAGGATTGGGAAGAGATGCCGCGAGCACTTGCAGCGCTTCGGCACGACGGGCCAGCAAGCCAAGTTGAGCGCCCTGACGCGCATATTCACGCGCCAGCGCCGCGCCCAGACCGCTGGACGCACCGGTGATGAAGACACGCAGCACGTCGTTCAGCGACAGCGTGACTTACTTCTTTTTCGCGACCAGCGCATCCATCACTTGCAGCGTCGCGGCATTCATCGCTTGCTCGGATGCGCCGCGCATGGTCTGGCCGACGATGGAGGGCGACGTGATGTACTGACCGTCGATGACAACCGTGGGTACGCCATCGATACGATACGTCTCCTGCAACTGGCGAACGCGATTTACTTTGGACTGCACACCAAAGGAATGGTAGATATCGAGGAATTTCTTGCGGTCGACACCCTGCTTGTCGATGAAATCGAATATCGCCTCTTCTTTGTCCAGCTTCTGACGCGCGCTGTGAATCGCATCGAACACTTGCTTGTGCACGTCCATGCGGTTCATCGCCTCGAGCGTGTAGTAGAGCTTTTGCTGCGGAACGAAAGATTCACGGAAACCGACCGGGACACGACGAAAGACAATGCTGTCTCCGCGCTTTTTCACCCATTCGGTGAGCGAGGGCTCGAACGCGAAACAGTGTGGGCAGTTGTACCAGAAAAATTCGAGCACTTCGACCTTCTTGCCCGTATCTGTCGGCTGAGCATTCTGCAGACGAAGGTATTCCGCACCCTCCACCGGCTCGGTCGGGGTAGCCGTGACGGACGTGGTGGCGATGAATCCGAAGCTGATGACTGCCATCAGGTGAGCGAGGAAGCGCATGCGGAAATCCTTGTACGGGTAGTGGTTGATCTCTGGTGTTCGTTTTTATTTGGGTACGCGCACGACAGCGGCATCAACACCGTTGTCGGACAGTCGCACACGGGCGCGGTTCATTGCCTCGATTTCGGAGAACGGACCCACCCGAACTCGATACAAGGTGCCCAGCTCCGACTTGCGCTCGGCAATCGTTGCCGCCACACCCATCAGCGCCAGCTTGGCCTTGGTCGATTCAGCGTCGTTCAGTTCACGAAACGCGCCCGCCTGCAAATAGTAAGTGAAGCCTTCGGCGTTTGCAGCGGGTGCCGGCGCGCTGGGTGCCGACGTCGTGACGGTCGGCGCCGCGGCAGGTGTTTGCGCAGCGGCTGTGGCGCTCGCTGGTTTTTCTGCACGCGGTTTCTCTGCGGCGGGTGGGTTGGCGGCGGCGGCGGG
>JBEGNF010000131.1:0-3173 GCA_041182625.1 Pseudomonadota bacterium
TGTGTCGGTGTGCTGGCGATGCGTCCTCTGCCGTGGGCAGTGAGCTGGCAGATGGCCTGGCGCCCGTCCGACCATAGCAAGGCCATCTGGTAGCGTGAGGCCGGGTCGTGCGACCCGCTGCACAAGCTTGTGAAGCGCTCTGCGGGCGGCATGGGATTCTCGTTGGCCGGCGCCCGCTGAAAGGCCACTCTCAAATCGTGCTCGGCATCGGCCAGCGCGGATTCTGCAGCGTGTCGCGCGATACGCAAATCTTCATTGGCCAACGTCGCATCCTGCTGCAAGCGCATCGAGCGCAGCGAGGCGCTCAGCGCGAGCAGGACGACCACTAGCATCAGTGAACAAGGCAGTAGCGCAAACCCTGCGCGCGACAATACCATCCGGCTCACCCCAGCGCTGCCCCAAGCGCGGGATTGCGCAGAAAAATCAGCTGCTCGTAGGAACGCCGCAAACGATGCCGCCGTTGGGTAGACAAATTATCTGAGGTAAGCATCGTGCCCCGGTCATCGGCTGCATGCAGCGCAGAGTATTCATCACCGAACAAATCCCAGCGCGCCGGTGGCGGTGTTTGGGGCAGACGCTGAGTACCGCACATCAGCAGCGCAACCTTGAGTGCAACGACGTGATGCCATAATGAGGCATCCGAAGCGCCACGGCTGATCTCGTCAGAGATCGCACCCGCGCGCAGGAATTGATCGGGCTGTCCATCGCCATCCCGATCGAGCCCGTACAGCACCTGAAAACTCTCGACGCCCTGTACCAGCGCCTCGGAATCCCAGCCGATGGCGGTACGGTATTTGCACCGGAGCTCGTCCTCGCCGTCGGGCCCGCGAGCCACATAAAAGATGCTGTAGCCCTGGTCCTTGGCCGTTTTACCCAACGCGCTCGCCGCTGACAGAGGCACCGGCATACCCGCACAATTCAGCGCAGACGTAGTGGCTGTCGCGCTGCTCATGAAGTTTACGATCAGCACATCACTACCAGAGGGACCCGGCCCTGATTTACCGGTGACGATATCTGTCCTGGCCGCCAGCGTCGCATCATCCCATCCTTGCAACCGGGGTTCTGCCAATCTTGTCGCGGTGGAGAGAGGATCGTTGTGACCTGCCAGTTCCACGATTCTGGCAATGGCATTCAATGCGAACTGGGTGTTCTGCTCCATCAGCAAACGATGATGAGAGAGCGCTTGCTCGGCCACCGATTGGCACAACAGATTTGTCGCACCAAGCACCAGCGGCATGCACAAGCTAACCGAAAGCATGATCTCGGTGAGGGAGAATGCGGCCTGCCGTCGCCGGCGAAACCTGCGCGGTTCGCGCAGCTGGCGTCGGAACGTGCGTCGGGCAGTCATACCGCCCGCCGCACGCTGAATTCAACCGTGGAAAACTGATCACGCCCCGATATCTTGCGAGGCCATGCCAACCTGAACCAGACGACGCGCTCGTCGCGGATCACATCGGCACAAGACCTGAGATCGGTGTCCGCCGTGACCTGCTTGTCGGGCAGGCCATGACAAAGCATCAGCCGGGCGCCCGGCACTTGCGCGCGTAGACGACGAGTCCAGTCTCTGAGATAGAACATCGCCGCCTCCGCAGGATGGCAAGCGGCGGAATAACACTCGCGCGAGCGTTGGGTGGTCATGAGCAACGCGAAGGGGTCTTCTGGCAACTCGCCCAGCGGCTGATCACCCCGCCGCCGCAGCCATTCGGAAAACTCCGATGCCAGCCGCCATGCCGCCTGCTCTGCGTCTGCTCGACTTGCCGTCGATCGAATGTGTGCGCATGTGCTGACCAGGCCCGCTGCTGCCATGGAGAGCAGCATCAGGGTGACCATGACTTCCACTAGCGAGACACCCAGCGTTCGACGAACGACCTTCATGACTTTCACCCCTTGGTTTTGAGATTACCGGGGAAGCACGATGATCGATATCAGCCAGCGGCACACGATCCGTTAGATTCACACTAACAAACCAGAGCACACTTTTCGACTTTAGAACGAACGTTCGCTAGTCAGTGCGATTCATCGGAGAATGCTTTCAGCCAAGCACGCGTAGTCGTTATTTCTTTTTGAATTTAGAGCACATCAATTCAAAATCCGCTTGCCTGCTCTGGACTTGGCCGTAACTCGCATTGGGGTTGCTGGCGCGGTAGGCCTGCTTTTCTTTTTCAATGCACTCGTCGTATTTGCTGGAACAGCCAGCGATCAGTGCGGCCAGGGGGATCAACCAGATTTTTGCTGAATTCATATCTCTCTCCGTAGGGTCTCAGATTCAGAAAAAATGATCGGATCGCATGACGATCGGTCGAGCCCAGCAGCAGGCAGGCTACCGACGTTTATTATATTTTTGCTATTTCTTGCGATGTGATTGCCTTATAAACATAAAACAATCTGAGCAAGGTGTGTGAGTTTTGCGCGCCGCCCGCAAAGAACCCGGATAGACAGGGCGGTCCGGCGGGAGTTCAGCAAGCATTGGGCCTTGCTTTGCTGGACTGAGGGTCGACCACCAACGGCCCACTCGCCGCCGCCGTGGCGTCGAGACTAGCGAGTCTCGCGGGTAGCCGGCAAGGACTGACGTTCCAGGTCGACCTCATCGATCGCATCGCGGAACTCCGCCACATCTTCGAAGCTACGGTAGACCGAAGCGAAGCGTATGTAGGCGATCTTGTCGAGACGCTTAAGCTCGCGCATGACCAGCTCGCCAATCTGCCCGGAGTTGATCTCGCGCTCGCCCAAAGAGAGCAGCCGCTCTTCAATGCGATGGATCGCCGCATCGACTGCATCCGCAGATACCGGTCGCTTACGCAACGCAAGCATCAGGCTGCCCCTGAGCTTGGCGTGCTCGAACTCGGAGCGGCTACCATTTTTCTTGACGATGACAGGCATCGTCAGCTCGATGCGCTCATAGGTTGTGAAACGCTTGTCGCACTGGTTACAGCGACGGCGACGACGGATGCTGTCCCCTTCGTCGGACGCCCGAGTATCCATCACTTGAGTATCTTCGTGCTGGCAGTACGGACAACGCATGGGGACAATCTCCTGTTAGGCAAGCTTAGGCTTGATAGACCGGGAAAGCGTCGGTGAGCTTCTTCACTTCGGCCTTCACGCGCTCGATGTTGGCCGCATCATGCGGATGGTCGAGCACATCGGCGATCAGATGACCGACCTTCGCCGCTTCG
>JBEGNF010000132.1:0-3073 GCA_041182625.1 Pseudomonadota bacterium
CCATGAAACCCGCTTATCACAAGCCGGGCAGGCCCCTGTTACGCCTGCTGATCGCCAGCAGCCTGATGTCGGTTCTGCCTGCCCAGGCCAATGACCAACAAGAGATTAATCGTTTGAAGGCGTTGATCGAAGAGCTGGATCAACGCATCCGTGTACTGGACCGCAAGCAGGAAATCGCGGCCGAGGAGGCGGCCGCTCGTCAGAAAAGTGTCCCGGTAGTTTCCGCCAGTGACAAAGGCTTTGGCATCAAATCGGCTGACGGCAATTTCGAATACAAATTGAGAGGTCTTGCGCACTTCGATTACCGTCAGTTCGATGGTTCGGGACCCGCATCATCCGTCTATGACGGCTTTCTCGCCCGACGCATTCGCCCCACTTTCGAGGGCACGGTCCACGGTAAGTACGGTTTCCGCTTTACGCCGGAGTTTGCCGAAAGCGGCGACGGTTCAGCAACTTCTGGCGTGGCACAGAACAAGGCGCGGGTCATCGATGCGTACGTTGATGTCCGGCACAATCCAGAGGCATCGATACGTATTGGCAAATTCAAGCCTTTTGTGGGCCTTGAGCGGCTGCAGAGCGGTAGTGATATCAAGTTCATTGAGCGCAGCTACGTCAGCAACAATATTTTGCCGAACCGTGACCTCGGCATCTCGCTGTACGGCGAAGTGGCAAATAAAAAAGTCAGTTATGCGCTGGGCTTGTTCAACGGGGTGAAAGATGGCGGCGATAACTTCACCAGTCAGGACGAGAACCAGGCCAAGGATTTTGCAGCCAGGATTTTCTCGACACCGTTTGCCGGCACGGACAGTGCGTTGGCAGGACTGGGCGTCGGACTTGCCGGTACTTGGAGTAACTCCAGCAAGAACAGTCTGTCGTCTTTCCGGACCCCAGGTCAGGCTTACAACTTCTTCAGCTATGCCTCTGCAACGGCGGCCGATGGCAAGCGCAATCGTCTTTCGCCGCAGGCCTACTACTACGCTGGCCCGCTGGGTGTCATTGCCGAGTATGCGGTCGTTGATCAAGCCGTGAGAAGTGGTGCCAATGCCGGCAGTCTGAAAAACGACGCGTGGCAGGTCGCAGCCTCTTGGCTGCTGACCGGAGAGGATGCCTCGTTCAGGGGTGTGAAGCCCTTTTCCCCATTCAAGCCTGGCGCCGACGGCGGCTGGGGTGCCGTGGAGCTGCTGGCCCGTTATCAGGAGAACCGACTGGATGACAAGGCGTCCCTCTATGCAGACACCGCCAAAGGCTATGCGACCGCGGCAAGGACATGGGGCGTGGGACTGAATTGGTACCTGAACGAATCCTCGCGGGTCGCTGTCAATTACGACCTCACCTCATTTGACAACGTGAAAACCGGCAGTGTGCTCAAAGGCGATATTGAGCGCTTCCTGGTGGCGCGTTACCAGTTGGCATTCTGAAGTTTTGCCTCCTCTCCGGGCAGCCCTTGTCCTCGTCAGAGGCAGGGGCTTTTTCTTTATTTGGAATCCTTCTAAGGAAATGCCGAAAAATTCGTTTTATTTATAGCGATCGGATGCAAAGATGCACCCTTCGCCGAAAAACTTATCAAAATGATTTCAGCTTTGTCCTCATTGAACGCCAGCACCTCCACCCGCCGGCGTGTGCTGCCGGGCTTTCATCTGGCGCTCGGCTTTACGGTCTTGTATCTGTCCCTGATTGTGCTGTTGCCGCTCTCTGCACTGGTTTTCAAGACCCTGACAATGAGCTGGGATGCTTTCTGGAACACGGTGAGCTCGCCTCGTGTGCTGGCAGCGTACCGGCTGACCTTCGGCGCGTCCCTCGTTGCGGCGATGATCAATGCTGTCTTCGGTACGGTGCTGGCCTGGGTGCTGGTGCGCTACGACTTCCCCGGAAAACGGTTGCTGGACGCACTGATTGATTTGCCGTTCGCGTTGCCCACGGCGGTGGCCGGCATCGCGCTGACCGCACTGTATGCGCCAAATGGGTGGATAGGCAGCCTGCTCGCGCCCTACGACATCAAAGTGGCGTTTACTCCGCTCGGCGTTGCCGTCGCGCTGGTGTTCATCGGGCTGCCCTTCGTGGTGCGCACCTTGCAACCTGTGCTCGAAGAATCCGAGCGGGAGCTGGAAGAGGCGGCTGCCTGTCTTGGTGCCACGCGCCTGCAGACCTTCACACACGTGATCTTTCCGACCATTCTTCCTGCGCTACTGACCGGCTTTGCGCTGGCCTTTGCGCGCTCTCTTGGCGAGTATGGGTCTGTCATTTTTATCGCTGGGAACATGCCCATGGTGTCCGAGATCGTGCCGCTGCTGATTGTCACCAAGCTGGAGCAGTACGACTATGCCGGAGCAACGGCGATTGCCGTCGTCATGCTGGCCGCGTCTTTTGCGATGCTCTTGACGATCAATCTCTTGCAGGCCTGGGTCAGGAATCACGGCCGAAAGGAGACGACATGACTCCGGCAGTCCCTGCTCTGGATGCGGACCCGGTTCGTTTCGAGCCTGTTTTTGCGCCGGCTGCGACCACCGAACCCCGCTGGGTTCGTGCGCTGCTGATCACGATCGCACTGGCTTTTGCGCTGTTGTTTCTTTTGATCCCTCTGGCGGTGGTGTTCACCGAAGCATTGCGCAAGGGTTGGTCGGCCTATCTGGCAGCGATCGTTGATGAGGATGCCCGCTCGGCGATACGTCTGACCCTGATGACAGCAGCGATTGCCGTGCCCGCCAATCTTGTGTTTGGGGTGGCTGCTTCATGGGCGATCACCAAATTTGAATTCTTCGGCAAGAACCTGTTGCTGACGCTGATCGATTTGCCGTTTTCCGTATCGCCCGTGATCTCCGGCCTGATCTATGTGCTGCTGTTCGGCGCCCATGGATGGTTTGGTGCCTGGCTGATGGAGCATGACATTCAGATCTTGTTTGCTGTGCCCGGCATTGTGCTGGCAACGGTATTTGTGACCTTTCCTTTTGTCGCGCGCGAGCTGATACCGCTGATGCAATCGCAAGGTACCGAGGAAGAAGAGGCGGCGCTTGTTCTTGGCGCATCGGGCTGGCGCATCTTCTGGCATGTGACGCTGCCGAATATCAAATGGGGC
>JBEGNF010000133.1:0-3007 GCA_041182625.1 Pseudomonadota bacterium
CCCCCCAACCGTCATCCCGGCGCAGGCCGGGATCCATCGTCGTGTACCTCAGGCGCTGCCGACATCCGTAAAAGCCCAAACTCCGATAAGCCACCCTAAAAACACCCTCAAAACACCCCAACGCAAACCCGGCAAATCCTCCGCCCGTCATTTTCCAAATCGCAATAAAATACGAGCACCACCACACATACCGGGCCTGCACCGCCCGACGGAATCCCTCGATGCCCAAATCCGCGCACGCCGCGCTCAGTCCCGTTGGGGACAAATCTGCCACCGCGCAAGTCACACCGCCCAAGCGCGAGGCCACGCTCGACCCGCTGGCGCTGAAAAACCCGCTGCTGATGTTCAGTCATCTGGTGGTGCGCAAAAAGCCTGTGCGCTCGCTGATCCTGATTCTCACCGCCGGTGCCGGCATCGGCTTGATGGGTTTCGAGCCCACGCTGCTGAAAAAACTCTTCGATCTCTTGCAATACAGCGGCGCGGATATCGGCAATGACAGCGCAGCGCTGATGCTGTTTTTCTGGATAGCCGTTGTCTGGCTAGCGTCGTTTGCGATGAATCGTCTGCGCGAATGGGTCGAGGCCTACACCGCGCCGGTGGTGCGGCAAGAGATACAAGAATTCTTGCTTGACTGGCTGATGCTGCACTCTGCCGGATTCTTTCGTCAGCGTTTGGCGGGAAGTCTTGCGCAGAACGTGAAGCAGGCGGGTACCGCGATGGCGGTGCTGGTATCGCTGATGTTCAATGATGCGGTGCGGCTGCTGGTGACGACTGTGCTGACGCTGGCGATCGCCTCGCAGCTGTCACTGCAATTTTTGTGGGTGATCGCGCTGTGGATGGCGGCGTATTACTCGCTGTGCTACTGGTTCGCTCGCAAGACTGCGCCGATGTTCAAGCAATTCACCACGGCCGGTGCGAAGGCGACGGGCACGCTAGTGGACATTCTGTCCAATATCGATTTGGTACGCTCTTTCGCCACGCATCGGCGAGAGCACGAGACGGCGGCGGCGGATCTGACGGTGGAGCGTGAGACTTCGCAGCACAACCGCAAGTACATCGTGTTCATGAATACGATCTTGTTCGGTGGTGTGCTGCTGTTCCAGATCGGCTTCATCGCGTACACCATCCATCTGTTCCAGCTGGGTCAGCTGACGCTGGGGGATGTGGCCTTGGCCATTTCGCTGGCGGCGATTGTGGTGGCGAATGTGAACGGTCTGTGTGGTCAGCTGCTGAATTTCTTCGAGCAGATGGGCAGCCTCAATAGCGCGCTCGAGACCATCTTGCAGCCGCATGAGATTCGCGAGGTCAAATCAGCGCAGGTATTGAATGGTCATTCTGGCGCCATCGTGTTCGAGCAGGTGCAGTTCAGCTACCACGATGGCAAGCAGGTGCTGCCCGGTTTTGATTTGCAGGTGTCTGCCGGCGAGAAGATCGGATTGGTCGGGCCCTCGGGCTCGGGCAAGAGCACGCTGCTAAAGCTGCTGACACGACAATACAATTTGAAGAGTGGTCGCATCTTGATCGATGGACAAGACATCTCGCTGGTGACGCTGGCTAGCCTGAATCTCGCGATTGCCGAGATCCCGCAGGATTCCACGATGTTCCACCGCACGCTGCGAGAGAACATCGCGTATTCGACGCCGCAGCTGTCGGATGATGAGCTGGTGCAGGTGATGGAGCAATCGCAAAGTCGACATTTCATTGAGCAGCGCGAGCAAGGGCTGGCATCAGTCGTCGGCGAGCGCGGCACGCACTTGTCTGGCGGTGAGCGGCAGCGAATCGCTATTGCGCGTGCGATCCTGAAAGACGCGCCGATTTTGGTGATGGATGAAGCGACCTCGGCGCTGGATTCGCATACGGAATCACTGATCACTGACGCCATCGAAAAAGCGATCGCGGGTCGTACCGTGATCGCCATCGCGCACCGGCTGTCGACGCTGACCGCGATGGATCGCATCGTCTACATGGAAGACGGACGTATTCTGGAGCAGGGCTCGCATGCCGAGCTGCTGGCTCTGGAGGGCAAGTATGCCAAGATGTGGCGGCAGCAGTCGTCGGGTTTCGTTGGCTGATGGACGGAGATTAAAGCGATGGGCCTCAGAAGACTGCACACCTTTGATGTTGAATATGCGAGCGCCTTCGGGATATTGAAAGCATTGTTCGCGCTGACCCGCCGCAAGCAGAAGACGGAGCAGCCTTTCCCTTATGTCGCCCAATTCGCCTGCCGAGAGGGTGTGTGGCTGGCGGCGGCAAAAGCGCTGGGAACGCAGCGTGTGATGGGTGTGGACACCAAAGATGCGCTGGAGTCCGTCACCTGCCTTGAGCCCGGTGAATTCAACAATATCGATCTCGCCAGCGTGAAAGTGGCTCTGCCCCTGAAGGCCGATCTGCTGATCTGCGTCGAATATACCCATCTGCTGAACACCGAGCGAGCGAAGATGATGGTCGAGGATATGTGTTCCAGCTCGGACAAGATTTTGTTCAGTGCAGGCATTCCTTACCAGGTGCACAACCAGGACTTGAACCTGCGCTGGCCTTCGTATTGGGCGAAGCAGTTCTACGAGCGCGGCTTTCTGCCTGACCTGAAACTACGCGAGATGATCTGGAGCGATCCGGGCATTGATCCGTTGTTCCGCCAGAATTGTGTTCTCTACACGCGCGCCGCGAAGATGCCGCGCAAGAAGCCTGATTTTCTGAAGCTCGATGTCGTGCATCCGGGGATTTATGAAGCGATGCAGGCGAAGCAGCAGGCACTGGCGATGCAGCTAACGCGGACGACGATACGCAAGCTGATGAACAAGAAGATGTAGGTCCTAACCATCGGGGGATTCTACAAAGGGACACTCACTCTGCTACAAAGTGAGTGTCCCTTTGTAGCATCCCTTTCTGGGATACTGCCGGCCTCAAAATCGTCGTCCCGGCGCAGGCCGGGACCCAGTGTCTTTCTGGCTCAGCTTCCGTAGCGTCGAAGAAAATCCTGATGGACACCACAAAGGGACACTCACTC
>JBEGNF010000134.1:0-3001 GCA_041182625.1 Pseudomonadota bacterium
CCGCCAGCCGGTCCGCCAGCGCGTTGATGCCGGGGGCCAGATAACCGTCGTCGTTACTGATGAGGATTTTCATGGGGCGGATTTTACCTGAACGCAGGCGCGTTAAATTTCAGGTTTGAGTACGATCAAATGTCAGCAGGCTCTGACGCGCCGAGTGTGGCATTCACCCAGCTTTTCAGTGACGCTTATCCGTCGATATCAAGCTATCCGGAATCTCGAGCTGTAATAGAAAGCTGCTGCAGAGAAAAGACCCTGCGTGCTTACTCCGGATCTGCCGCCGGCGCGTTTTGCAGAAAAGCCTGCACCGTGGCCAGCTCACGGCTGCGGGCAAACGGCGGCAAGCTTTGCCAGATGCGACGCCCGTAGGGCTTTGAGATCAGCCGCGGATCGCAAATCATCAGCACGCCCCGGTCGCGCTCATCACGAATCAGACGTCCGGCGCCCTGCTTGAGACTGATGATGGCCTCGGGCAGCTGATGATGCATGAAGCCATTGAGTCCGCGCTTCTCCATGTCGGCGATGCGTGCCGCGAGCACCGGGTCATCCGGCGGGGCGAACGGCAGCTTGTCGATGATCACGACAGACAGCGCATCACCGCGTACATCCACCCCTTCCCAGAAGCTCTGGCTACCGATCAACACCGCATTACCTGCTGCGCGAAAGCGCGATAACAACTCAGTGCGCCCCAGCTCGCCCTGCACCAGCAAGGGCCAGGGCAGCTGCCGAGCCTCGAACGTCTCACGCAATAGCTCGGCCGCTCGCTTGACTGCACGCAGGGTCGTGCACAACAGGAAGGCCCGACCGCGTGCCGCCTCGATCACGGGCAGCGCAGCCTCAACCACCGCATCGGTATAGCCGGGCGAATTGGGCGCGGGCAGATCAGGGGGCACATACAGCAGCGCCTGTCTGGCGTAATCGAAGGGACTGGGCCATGACTTCGACGGCTCCTCCGTCAGCCCAAGCTGCGCACTGTAATGACTGAAATCATTTTTCACCGCCAGCGTGGCCGAGGTGAATATCCATGCCCGGGGCGGCCCTTCTCGCTGCTTGCTGAACACTGGCGCAATCGACAGCGGGGTCTGGTGCAGCTGCAGAGACTGAGAAAAAGCCTCGACCCACAGCACTTTGGCGGCCCGCTGTTCTGGATCATCCACCGGTGCCCAAGCATCCAGACGGGCGCCGAGCTCGGCTGAGCGCGAGCGGCACTGCTCCAGCGTCTCCGCGCGTTCAGCTTGTGATGCCAGCACGGCGGTCATTTGCGACAGCATGGCTTTCAGATGCTCCAGCGCAGGAAAGAACGCGCTACTGTCTGCGATCTGCTCGCGCGCGAGCTTGATGCCCTCGGCCGGAAAGGCCAGTCGGAGATCGCGCACCGCTTTTTCGACCGGCGCAATCGTCGCTGCCCAGTCGGCGCCATCGCGCGCATGGGTGAGGCCCTCTGCGAGTACATCACGGCATAGCTCCATCACCTGCGAGGTCGAGACGGTGTCGCCGAAAAATGTCGTCGCAGTATCAGGCAGCTGATGTGCCTCATCGAAGATCACGGTATTGGCACTGGGCAGCAGCTCAGCGACGCCGGTGTCCTTGAGCGCGACATCGGCAAAGAACAGATGATGATTCACCACCACCACATCGGCCTGCTGCGCTTCCTTGCGCGCCTTCATGACAAAACAATCCTGATAATGCGTGCATTCAGCGCCAAGACAATTGTCACGCGTGGAAGTCACCAGATTCCAGATCAGGGCGCTCTCGGGCACCCGCGAGAGCTCGGATTTATCGCCCGTCGAAGTTGTCTTGGCAAAGCGCGCGATCTCGCGCAGGTAGCCGACATCCTCGCGCGCTGTCAGGCGACCATTCTGTTGAGTGCGATCCAGATGAAAGTGACACAGATAGTTTGCCCGGCCCTTGAGCAAGGCGATCGTGACTGGCACATTCAGCGCCTTGCGTACCACCGGGATATCGCGCAGGAAAAGTTGGTCCTGCAAATTCTTGGTGCCCGTCGACACAATCACCTTGCCACCCCATAGCAAGGCGGGCACCAGATAGGCAAAAGTCTTGCCCGTACCAGTACCCGCTTCCGCCAGCAAGGTGGCCCGGCGCACGATGGCATCTGCCACCGCGCGCGCCATGTCGGTCTGGGATTGACGCGGACGAAAGTCATCGATGCCGCGCGCCAGCGCTCCACGATCGGAAAAAAGCTCATCGATCTCGGCGTCGTGCTCGCCGGGTTCAGCGAGCGCTTCCATAGCTTTGGCGAGTTCGGTCAAGGATCAATCCGGAAAAACGGTCTGTGCGCCCCGGTACTGGCGAAAGCTGCCGCGCAGCACGTCGATGAGGGGGAAAATCACGCGGGAATATCAGGCACCAGCTGCATCTTCAAGCGGATGATATGGTCTTTCAGTTGCAGCTTGCGCTTCTTCATGCGCTGTAACTGCAACGCATCTGCCGTTGGCGCCGCTGCCAGCAACGCAATCGCCGCATCAAGATCACGGTGCTCGGTTTCCAGTTCGATCACGCGCGTGCGAACCTGCTCTGCATCCATCACGGCTTGTTTGGCTGAGTCTCAGATTCCGGCGGCGCGCCGCCATCGCGCGCGGCGCCGGTAATGGGAATCGCGGGCCCCTCCAGCGGGCGCGCCGCACGGCCCTGGCGCTCGGCGATCACGCGGTCTCGTTCCGCTGCTTTTTCCTTGCGCAAGAACGCATTCGCCTCGACCTCGACTTTGCGGATACTCGACATCGCGAGTCGTCTTATCTCCTTGGCTTTCGACAAACAGCTCGCGCTAAAGAATTTGTCGTAGCAACGCAATCGTTCATCGTCAAACGTTTGCTCGGCTTCGCGGCGCGCAGCGTCGAGCTCGGCCAGCGCTAGCTGGGCGGCCGTCACCGAGGTAATGGAGCCCTGCGGGAAACGCTTGCTCAGCGCCTGCTCCAGTGTCTCTGCGGTCGCCGCCGACGTAGCAAACACCGCCGACATGATCAACGCATAGGAAGGAAGTAGC
>JBEGNF010000135.1:0-2968 GCA_041182625.1 Pseudomonadota bacterium
GCATGCCAAGCGCCGAAAAACCGCCAATGCCTTTACAGCAACCCCCCGCCCTACAAGCCCCCTCGACAAAGTGAGTGTCCCTTTGTAAGAGCTCGAGGTAGAAAATTGGGCGGACGACGAGCGGAGCTACAAAGTGAGTGTCCCTTTGTAGAGGGGGCTTGTAGGGCGGGGGGTTGCTGAAAAGGCATTGGCGGTTTTTCGGCGCTTGGCATGCCGATTGCCTCAAAACCCGCATAAATCCATCGTTTTCCCGACTGGAACGTTATTTGCATTCCGCCTCGGCTGTACAGATTTCCTACAGCCAATGTCGGGACGCCCATGGCCAGCCACAACAAGAATGACTTGATCGCCAAAGCCAGCCTCGCGCTGATGCTTTGTGTGATGTTCCTGCGCGCCCAGCCCTCGCATGCCTTGAGCCTGATCGATGCGTATCAGGCCGCGCTCACGCACGATCCGGTGTACCGCGCCGCGCAGCATGAAAATGCTGCCGGGCAGCAGTCGCGCGACCTGGGTCTGGCGGCCTTGCTGCCGTCTGCGGGTGTCAGCTATGGCTATTCCAGCAACAGCGCCGATATCGCGCAGAACATCTCCGGCACCAGACTCACCCGACCACTCGATTACGACAGCAAAGTGCTGTCCGTGACCGTTCGCCAGCCCATCTTCAGTCTGGAAGCACTCGCGCGCTACAAGCAGGGCGGCATGCAGTCCGATTACGCTGATGCGGTCTTCGCCGCGCGCTCGCAAGAACTGATGATGCGCGTCGTGAATGCCTACCTCGACACCTTGGCCGCCGGCGATCAGCTGCGACTGATCATCGCGCAACGTGACGCGCTCGCCGAGATGCAGGACGTCAACCGCCGTCGCTTCGACAAAGGCGAGGGCACCCGCACGGAAGTCTTGGAGACCAAAGCCCGCGCCGAACTCGCGCAAGCCCAGGTCGTGGAAGCACAAGATGCGCTAGACGCGGCAATGCGCAAGCTGCGCGCCATTATAGGTCGCGATATCGATACCTTGCGCACCTTGCCGCGAACCATGGCCATGCTGCCGTTAGTGCCGAATCGCATCACTGAGTGGGAAGCACTCGCCACGGAAAACAATCCCCTCGTGCGCGCGCGTCGCTATCTCGTCGACATCTCAGAGCAGGACGTTCGCAAAAATCAGGCCGGCCACCTGCCCAAGCTCGATCTGATCGCCTCGCACAGCCGAACCACCTCGGATTCCGTGCTGACTTACAACCAGCAGACGACCATCAATTCCGTCGGCATTCAGTTCAACCTGCCGATCTTCTCAGGCGGCGCCACCTCGGCCAGCGTACGGCAAGGTGCGGATCTGTTGAGCAAATCCAGAGCCGATCTGGATGACAGTATCAGCAATGCGCTGATCGAAGTTCGCCGTCAGTTCAACCTGGTGACTAGCAGCCAGTCTCGCATCGAGGCATTGCTGAACGCCGAAGCGTCCGCCCAAGAAGCGCTGTCGGCGACCCGCAAGAGCATTGCGGGTGGACTCAGAATTAATGTTGATTTGCTCAACTCGCAGCAGCAGCTCTACGCGACCCAGCGCGATCTGGCGCAGGCGCGGTATGGCTATCTGCTGGCGTACATGCGTCTGCATCAAGCCTCGGGTGTGCTGACCGCTGATTCGTTGCAGAAGATTGATCGCGAATTTCAGTTGCTGGCAGATTGGTCGGTGGGGACGCCTGTTGCCAACTGCGCGGGTAAAAAATCAGCGACGTGTATGAGCAAGGATTCAGTGTTTATCGCGCAGGCGGGTTTGCCGCAGGATCAGGTGGACGGGCGTGCGTTGGCTGTCGTGAAAGTGGATGACGTCATTGATGACGATGCTGTGCACTGGAAGGCGAAGAAGGCGGGTGTGAAGAAAGCAGGGCGTGTTAAGGGGAAGCGAGCTAAGTAGGGGGCTGGTGGAAGAGCGACGAAAGACGCTGGGTCCCAGCCTTCGCTGGGACGACAGATTTAAGGTCGGTAGCGTTTGCGTCGTTATACCGGCGAGGGGTCAGCAGGGGGCGTGATCGCCAGGGCGCGCAATGCAACTCTGGCACCGAAAACAAATCAGGAACCTGAAACAGCAATACAAAGCAGCACAATAAATTGGCGACCAAAATGCAAAAGCTGTTAGCCCTAAATCCGTCATCCCGGCGCAGGGTGAAGCAGGGGTTTCGCAGTGCATGCACTGCGCCTGCGCAACGGCCTTGGCGTGATCGCCGAGGCGCGCCCTGCAAGGGGGGATCCATCGTAACTCTGGCACTGAACACAAACCAGCACCAAAACTCAGCAACCAACAACCAAACCTAACCCAAACAAGACAAAAACTGTCAGCAACCAAAACACCAAGCAACAACATGAAAGCCCGACATGGCCCAGCCTGACCAACACCACAGGACCCGCCCCAAAGCGCAGGCCTCCTCATTGCTCGACAGAGTGATCAGGGGGCAGTCGTCCTATGTCAGGCGCGCGGCTTTCATTAGCATCATCACCAGTCTGCTCGCGGTCACACCCACGCTCTACATGATGGTCGTGTACAACCGCGTCGTCACCAGCCGTAACGAAACCACACTGCTGATGTTCCTGCTCTGCGCGATCGGTATCTACGCGCTCATGGAAATTCTTGAATTAGTCCGGACCCGCTTGCTGCACATCGCCGGTTGGCAAGTCGAGCATGCCTTGCGCGACCGCGTGCATGACGAATCCTTCAAAGCCAGCCTGAGGCAACAACCCACAGGCACACAAGCCTGGTCTGATCTGCGCACGGTGCGCGAATTCATGGCCTCGCCCGTGGTGGGTGCGCTGCTTGACAGCCCCAGCTCGCTCGTATTTTTGGTGGCGATCTTCTTGCTCAACCCCTGGCTGGGCGTCACCTCGCTCATCATCGCCGCTATTCAGAGTCTGATCGGCATACGCACCGAACAAAAAACCCTGCCCCTGCTCACCGATGCCAGTCGCGCGCAACTACA
>JBEGNF010000136.1:0-6107 GCA_041182625.1 Pseudomonadota bacterium
ATAAGCGCCACCCACCCTAAAACAACCGGCCGGTTGTTTTAGGGTGGGTGGCGCTTATTTGTTGGTGTACGCGGCCATCATCCCCTCGAAGGTAGACTTCAGGCTGGTCTTCTGTGAATTGATGCTGCCCACCAGGCTGTCCATGGCCGAGAATTGCTTTGTATAGCGCTGGAGTAGATTGTCCAGTCGCGTCTGCAGCTTCTCAAGATCAGCGCGGTACTTCTCGTTCTGGGTGGTGG
This sequence comes from Pseudomonadota bacterium, assembly GCA_041182625.1. Lineage (GTDB taxonomy): Bacteria > Pseudomonadota > Gammaproteobacteria > Burkholderiales > Burkholderiaceae_D > Pernthalerella. Next base: position 240 of record JBEGNF010000136.1, read on the forward strand.
CGGTGTTGGTCTTGGCGGTGAGTGGACCATCCTGCGCCAAAAGCTGGTTCAGTTTTTTGACAGAGTCACCGGCGATGCCGGCGGGTAGTGAGCTGAAGGTACCGAGGTTGTTATAGCCACCGGTGAACATCTTGACCACATCATCGTAGTTCGCGTTCAGCGCAGCCTCGGCCTTAGTCGTGTCGAGGGTCATCACACCCTTGAGGTCGATGGACAGGCCCAGCTGGCTGAGATTTTTGATCGTGGCGCCCGCTGTGCTGGATGCGCCCAGTATGACCTGACGCACCTGTTGCCTGACCATGCGCACCGTGTTGTCACCGACCAGGGTCGCGCCATACGTTTCCAGCGTCGACTTTGGATTGGTGGTTTCGGTGATGATGTTGTTGAAATCGTTATAGGCAACCACCAGCTCGCTCAATTTGGCCGTGATCGCCGTGTTGTCTCGGCTGACCATGACGCTGGCGGCGCTCAGCGTGGTCGATTTGAGGTCCAGCGTGACGCCGGGCACCACATCGGTCACGGTATTCGTTTTGCGCGTGTAGCTGATGCCATCGACGCTGACGATCGCATCGGCAGCACTGGTGACATTTGAAAAATTCAGCGGCGTGCTGCTGGTCGTGGATAACGTGAAGCTTTCGGTGGATCCCGATTCGCCGGTGATCATGATCTTGAACGGTCGGGCGCTGCCATCGTTGACCAGCTGCGCCTTGTAGCCGCGCTGTGACGAGTTGATCGCCGCGACGATACCCTCCGGTGTGTCGCCATAAGTCTTCGGCGTCAGTCGTGCACCGGTGATGGTCCGGTTACCAGCGGAGTTCAGCTGCAGCGAGCCATCACCGCTGACGCTGACCGTGATATCGCTGGAGTTATCGATGATGCGCAACTGGTTCTGTATATTTTCGGCCAGTGACTTCAGGGTAGGAGCCGCGGGGTTCGGAATAATAGAAAACGCTTTGCCGCCAATACTGACGTCAAAGGCTGAGAAATCATTGCGCGATGGTGTCGCTCCAAAGCTCACGCCGCTGATCGAATTCCCAGCCGGTGTGCCGGCCAGGGCGCCGGTGTTCAGATTGATGACGGTCTGGTTCGAGAGCGCCGGTGCCGATAGCTTGCGACTCGGGTTGGCCGAGCTGATCTCCAGCCGGTTGCCATTGCTTATCGTCACCGAGAGATCGTCCGAGCCATCGAGCGTGCGCAGCTGAGACTGCAGATTGGCGGCCAGATCTTCCATCGTCGCCGTGGCGGGCTGTGGTGTGAAGCTGAGCGAGCGTCCATCCACCGTGATCGAAAAATTCCTGAAATCCGTGACCGAGGGTGTCGCTGCAAAGCTGACATCACTGATCACCGCGAAGCTGGTATTCGTGGAGGTCGGTATTCCCATCGACGCTGCAGCACTCTTGAGCGACACCGCGCTGATCACGCGTGTTCCGGTCGCTGAGCTGATAGTCAGCTGGTTGTTGCCGTCGACGGCGACCGAGAGATCATCCGAGCCATCTTTACCGCGCAACTGACTTTGCAGATCAGCGGCCAGCTCCGCGAGCGTGGTGCCCGCGGGTGAGGGCGTCAGATTGATGTTTGTTCCATCCACCGTGATCGAGAATGCACTGAAATCATCGATGGCCGGCTTGGTGCCGAAGCTGATGCCGCTGATGGAGGCCGTGTTGCTACCGTTGATCGTTGGCGTGCCGACGGCAATGCCACCCTTGTTGGTCTGGGTGATGCTGAGGCTGAACGGACTGCCGCCATTCAGCGGTGTGGTCCTGGCGGCATAGCCCGAACTGATGCTGGACTGGGGCTGCGAGATCGAGTCGATCTTGATCTGATGCGAGCCGACCGATGCCGTGGGCGACGCGGTGACCGTCAGTGCGCTGGTGTTGCTGTTACTGGCATTCACGGTGTTGAAACTGTCGCGGTCTTTCAGTGCCGAGAGCTTGGTCTTGAGCTCGGACATCATGAACATCACCGCCGACATGCCGCTGATACGGCTTTCGTTCTTGCTGATCTTGGCGTTGATCAGATTTTTCTGTGGATTGCCTTCCGCATCCACCAGGCTCTGGGCCAGCGTCGTGACATTCACCCCCGAACCGGCCGACAGCGAGCTCAGGATAGCCTGGGCGTTGGCTCGGTTGGCGGCCTGCGCCTGCGCCTGCGCAGATGACGCGCTTGTGGCGCTCTGGGTCGCGGTATTCGTGGAGCTGATCGGTGAAGTCGCCATGGATGCTTTCCGGTTTTTCAATGAATCGGCCCGGGCCTGTCATTCTTTAGCGCGGGCGCGCGATTATCGGCACTCAGGCCATTAAATGAAGATCGCGCGCGTGTAAAAGCAGGAAACATGCCTGTTTTCAGGCAATTGATCCTGCGTCTTTGAGGCCCATTGCCGCCTTGTCCAGGGCGCTGACGCCAGTGTTTATCGGGTGTTTCCAGGGCAGGGCGATGCACGATTGCCGTTTCGCGGCAGAACGCTGCCGGGGCGGCAAACCGGCGGGCAATCCTTTGCCGCTGTCATCCATAACAGCCCCTATCCATAACAGCCCCTAAGCGCTGGTCTGTAACTTGCGTAACAGAGCCTAGAAACCGACATTGCCTATCAAATAGGCAATAAAAATCGCGACAAAACCCCTTGCAATCGACAGTTTTCCGGCTTTCTGAAGCTGGCATCTGTTTTGCTTAATGCGATGCACCGAGGGTTGTTGCCTTGTGCCACAAGTCCCGAATTCAGCCTAAGTATCTAGAACAGGAGTCTATCTATGCCTAACCTCGCCCAAGAACTAGTTTTCAATGCAGAAGCCGGCCGTCCTTTCAGCACGCTGCAAGTTTCCCGTTTTTCCCCAACGGAAATCCGCGAGGCGATTCAGGCATTGATGGGCGAAGACCGTGACGCACTGGCCTATGCGCTGGGTGACGCCGGTCTGGCCTTATACCCGGACAGTGAAGACATCATGGCCATCACCAGTCTGTTAGCCGTGGTCCGCGAGGACTGGCCGCAGGCGGTCGATCTGCTCAGGCAGCTGATGGAGATGCAAGGAGATAAAGCGACGGTTTTCACGCACTCGATGCTGATCCGTTCGCTGCGCTGCAATCTGGATCTGGCGGAAGCCTTCGAGGCGGCCGGTATTGCGCTGGCGCTGTTCCCAGATCACCCAGAGTTGTTGAAAGAATATGATGCGCTGGCCGAGGCCTTGGGTCTGGGCGCGGTTCAGCGTTAATGGATTGTTAAGGAATGACGCATCATGGTAGTGGCAAAGGTCTGCCGGATAACCGACAGAAATTGCCGCCCCGGGTTTGCCGGGAAAAGAAGTAACCAAGAATAAACTGTAACCGATTGAATTAATTGAAGTTTTTTTCTGGCACGGTAGTTGCTAGTTTGTGGATAACGCGGGCGAAAGCCCACACCAGATCAAGCAGCACAAAGACGCCGGAAGGAGAAACCGAGCATGGCAGTCATCAACACCAATGTGAAGGCGCTGTTTACTCAGTCAGCGCTCAAGCGCACGGAGGGGACTATGTCCCAGGCCATGGCGCAGCTATCGACGGGCAAGCGGATCAATACCGCGGGCGACGACGCGGCTGGCCTCGCTATCGCCACCCGGATGACCCACCAAATCCGGAGCCTGAATCAGGCGATACGGAATGCGGGTGACGCTATCTCACTCATCCAGACGGCTGAGGGCGCGACCAACGAGATCACTGACATGATGCAGCGTATGCGAGAGCTCGCGGTGCAGGCGGTCAATGATACCAACGACAATGCGCAGCGCAGCTACCTGGATCTGGAATTCCAGCAGCTCAAGGCCGAGATCGTGCACATTGCCGAGTCCACCGAGTGGAATGGCTTTCCGTTACTGAGCGGCGATGCGGGTGAGCGTGTGGGCGAGATGCCGGTGTACAAAGCGACGTCGGTGAGCCAGATGTCGGAAGTCTTCTTGAACCCGACCACCGTACGAACCTTGACTGGCAATGATGCCGGCGAAATTCAGACACTGAGCTTCAGCGGTACACCCATGGAAGGTACCATCCGTGTGGGTGGTGTGTTAGTCAACATTACCGCTGCCGATGCAACCAACACGACTACTTTTGCAACGGCGATCAAAGCGGCGCTCGAGGCCGATCCCAGTTTCGATCCGAGAACCTCGGGTCGCACGATTGTCCAGTCGGGCGGCGATCTGACGATCACCTATGCGCCCAGCGATAGCGATATTGACCCCATTGAGGTGTACGACAGTGGCACCGGCGTGACCTCCAGCGTGACGCAGGATGTTCGCAAAGCAGTGACCAGTACCGCTGAGGACTTTGCCTCCAACGGTGATTTCCTCAAAGCCGGAACGCTGAGCTTCAGCGTCTCTGCAGCAGGTGCTGTTACCGCAAGCTTCAAGGGCGTCGATAATCGAGTATTCACGATGACGGGTGAGCTCAATTCGACCACTGGCCAGGTGACATTCAAGAGCACCGAGGGGCAGAACCGTCACATCATCTCGGATGATCTGACCTACACGCTGAAAGATTCGGCGGGCGATGCGCTCGACATCACCAACCGTGCCGTGGGTCTGTCCGTCTCCGTTGAGGGCGGCGTGCCAGCCTTGCGCGCGGGTGACCTTCGTATTAACGGCATCGATATCGGTGCTACTTACGCGTCGGACGACCCGTACTCACCAGTCAATAACGCAGCCGGCAGTGCGATCGCCAAGGTGGCGGCCATCAACCGCGCGGCGACCGCCATGGGCACCAACGCGGGCGAGTCGCAAACGCTGACCTTCACGGGCGTGCCGAAACCCGGCACTATCGTCGTCGGCGGCGTCAGCGTGCAGATCACGGTGAATGAGAATACCTCGGCACTGGCGACAGCCAAGATTTTTGCCACGCTCAAGGCAAGCACCCAGTTTGGGCCGACCAGCAATCGTTCGCTGACCTACGCACCGGGTGGCTCGACCATCAAGGTGGATTTCCCACCATCCGAGCGCGACGTGCCCAGCACACCGATTGTCCCAGGCACCACTGGCATTGAGCCGATTGTCGATATCGTCCAGGAATTCGGAACACAACGTCCCGGCACCGGCGTGTTCGCCAAGGTCAATGAAAACGTATTCACCGGCCGCTCGATGAGCGCGGAATCGGTGGTCTCAGGCGTGGTGTTCATCAACGGCTATGCCTCGGCCGACATCACGACAGTACTGAACAACACGCGCGCTACGCGTCATAGTGTGGTGGATGCGATCAATGCGATCACGTCCAAGACAGGCGTGAAGGCGATCGACACGGGTTACGACTCCAAAGGTATCACCCTGGTCGCTAACGACGGACGGAATATCGAGGTTCGCTTCGAGACGGAGTCGAGTGCGGCCTTGTTTGGTCAGCGCGTCGGCTTGCGCGAGGGTGTGCATACAGCTACCTATTCGCTGGAATCCAAAGATTGAAGCACCTGTCGTGATTACCTCAGCCACCACGGGTGACATCGAGCGCACGGGTTTGATGGAGGGTAACTTCACCAAAAATCAGTCCGTTTTTAATACAACACCGCGTGCCACGGTAGATGCACCGGTTGCACAGACCGAAGCACTGGTGATCAAAGGTCCGATCAGCGGCACCGAGACCTACTCGGTGACCATCAACGGCACCACCTTTACAACCACCAACACCACCGATCCGCAGTCGATACGTGATGAACTGGTCAGCCTGATCAATGCCAAGACCACGTTAGGCGTGACCGCCTCCGCAGGACGCGGCGTCAATGAGGTTCAGCTGACTGCGAACGTTCCGGGAACGCCTTACACGCTGACGTCCGAGGGCGACGATACCAACACCGGAACGATGACGCAGATCACGCTCAAGCCCAACCAGCCGGCAAAATACAAGCCGCTGAACGTGGATGAT
>JBEGNF010000137.1:0-2874 GCA_041182625.1 Pseudomonadota bacterium
AGTCTTGCACTTCGCTCAATAGAAAGTTCTCCTTGCTTATGATCATTTCTTTGGTTTTGCACCCATTGACCGTAAGCGCCCGATAATCACCGTCTAGACACGATCGCAATTATTTGGCAGCGTCTGCCTGTAACCGCCACGGCAAGAGCTCTTCGACTCGATTGACCGGGTAATCTGCGATGACGGTAAGCACCTCGCGCAGGTAGGCTTCAGGATTCATGCCATTTAACTTGGCCGTCTCCAGCAAGCTGTAAAGCGTCGCCGCGCGCTCGCCCCCGGCATCTGACCCCAGAAACAGATAATTCTTTCTGCCCAGTGCAATGCCTCGCAATGATCGCTCCGCCGTATTGTTATCGATCTCGATGCGACCATCGTCCAGGAAGCGCGTTAATGCCGCCCAGTGATTCATGGCATAGCCGATTGCCTCGGCGGTGACCGATTTGCGCGAGATGTGCGCTAGTTGCTCGGTGAGATACCGGTGCAGCGCATCGACTAGCGGCTTGGCATGAGTCTGTCGTATCTGTCGCCGCTCATTAGCCGGGCTGCCCCTAATCGACGCTTCAACCTGATACAGACTCGCAATGTGCGCTAGCACCTGCGTAGTGATGGTAGAGGGGTGCTTCACATGAATGTCATGAAACTTGCGTCGCGCATGCGCCCAGCAAGCCGCTTCAATAACCCGACCGGTGGCGTAGATCGCGTCATACCCGGCATACGCATCGGCTTGCAGGATGCCAGTGAAGCCTTGCAAATGCGTCTGCGGATGAATGCCTTGCCGGTTCTCCGAGTAGGCAAACCACACTGCCGGGGCATGGGTGACTCCTGCGGGCCGATCATCCCGCACATAGGTCCACAGCCGCGCTTGTTTGGTCTTGCCCGTGCCCGGCGCCAGCACAGCAATCGGCGTATCGTCCGCATGGAGCTTCTCGGCACTGAGGACGTAGCGTTGCAAGGCGGCGGTGAGAGGACGCAGCAGCGTATGCACTTCACCGACCCAGTCTCCCACGGTGCTCTCGGCTAACTCCAGCCCCTGGCGGGCATGGATGCGGCATTGGCGGTAAATGGGCTGGTGATCCAGATATTTGCTGACCATGATGTGGGCCAAGAGGCCCGGGCCGGCAGCGCCCTTGGCAATCGGTCGGCTGGGGGCGGCTGCTTGGGCCATGGTGTCGCACTGGGTGCAGGCCAGTCGTGGGCGCACATGACGGATCACCTTGATGGTGGCCGGCACATGTTCGAGCACTTCGGAGACGTCTTCCCCTAGCGTCTGCCAGGCACCGCCACAGTCCGGGCAGCAGGCCCCTTCGGGTACATGCAGTTGGATCTCTCGCGGCAGGGTATCGGGCCAGGCACGCTTGAGTACGGGCGCCTTGGCGGGGATCTGGGGTGCAGGTGTCGAGGTAGCGGTGGGCAAGAGCGCGTCAACCTGGCCGCGGGCGATGTACAACTCCTCAAGCTCCAATTCCAGCTGATCGATCTGGTGGGTGAGCTTCTCGGACTTGCGTCCGAAGAGCATGCGCTGGAGCTTCTCGATCAACAGCTTCAAACGAATGATCTCGGCGTCGCGAGAGTCGGTTGATTGTTGAATCAGATCGCGTTCACGGCGCAAGGTATCGCGCTCTTGACGGAAGGTGTCACACGTTGTTTGCAGCGCTTGGGTTGATGCCATCTGCGCGAGCAATAATGCCTTGAGTTCGTCGACATTGTTGGGCAGATGAAGAGGATTGTGCATGCATTAAGTATACCGTTTGCATGTGAGATGAACATCGGTATTATTGATGAACAACGCGCACGCAATGGATATTTTTAAATCCGCTTCATAATTCGCATTCGATTCAGTGCAATCAAGCGTGCACAGGTCGTCGGGTAGATCGTGGTCTTCGCCAGTCGATTCCTTCGAGCAGCATGGATAACTGCGCAGCACTCAAATGCACGCTGCCAGACGATGCTTCGGGCCAGATGAAGTAGCCTTCTTCCAATCGTTTCATGAACAGGCACAGTCCATCGCCGCTCCACCACAGCACTTTGATACGATCACCGCGACGACCTCGAAAGACAAAGACATGACCGCTAAACGGATCGGCATCCAGTGCTTGCTGAACTTGGGCGGCCAAGCCATCAAAGCCGCGGCGCATGTCAGTCGTGCCGGCAACTAACCAGATACGGGTGGCAGCAGGCAGACTGATCATGCGAGCAATGACGCAAGCACGGTCTGCAAGGTCGCTGGATCGACCTCGCCTTGCAGAGTAATATGGAGTTCGCCGCAGCGGATCGACAGCAGGCGCTCGGTGCCGCAGGACGTCAGGTCGCCGGAGGTTGCCGAGCTCAGCTGAACGGGAATCAGCTCAGTGGCCTCCTGTGCCGAAGCCTCGCTCAGCAGGCCGCTGCGGTAATGCCAGCGCCAGGCATGTAGCAGATTGGCGTTGATCTTATGTTCGCGCGCGACTTGCGCGGCGGAGGTGCCCGGTTGCAGCGATTGTTCGACCACTTGCCGTTTGTAGGCTTGAGTGTAGCGGCGGCGGGTAGGTTTGGCCGAATCCGGCGCGGATGGGGATAAGACAGAATCGCTCATCTATACGTGTCCATTTAAAAAATACGTGGACACGTAGGCTCGCATGAGCACAAGAGAGGCGCTAGACGGTATTTACCGGATGCTTACTGTTGGCTAGCTTGTTACGACGCTGTACTACAGGGCTTAGGGTGCGGGCTCGCTTGCTTGCTACTAATTTGAAGCTGGTAAGTGTGCTCATGTGTGTGCTCCTTAAAAAGTTGGTGTGCACACATAAGTTATGACTGATTTGGTCAAAGAACGACCAGATTTAGGCAGATTTTGCGAGGGATTGCCACGCTGCAGTCTAAAACCCACAAAAACTA
>JBEGNF010000138.1:0-2868 GCA_041182625.1 Pseudomonadota bacterium
CGAAGCGGCGAAGGTCGGTCATCTGATCGCCGATGTGCTCGACCATCCGCATGATGCGGCCAACATCGAGCGCGTGAAGGCCGAAGTGAAGAAGCTCACTGACGCTTTCCCTGTGTACCCAAGCTAAATCTGCGGCACTCGCGGCGCCGTCACAGACCGGGGTCGTGCACAAGCATTCACACATACTTTTGAACGATACGGAAGGAGTACCTCATGGCTGGACGCAATTTTCTGTTTGTCCCCGGACCGACCAACATACCCGATCGCGTGTTGCGCGCAATGATGGTGTCGATGGAAGACCATCGCTCACCGAAGTTTCCTGCGCTGACCCGAGAGATCATGCCAGGCCTGAAGAAAATCTTCCGCACCGAGCGCGGCACCCCCTTCGTGTTTCCTTCCTCCGGTACCGGTTGCTGGGAAGCGGCCGTCACCAACACGCTCTCGCCCGGCGACCGCGTACTGGCCGCACGTTTTGGTCAGTTCAGCCATCTGTGGATAGACATGTGCACCCGCCTAGGGCTGGACGTGCAGATTGTGGATTGCGAGTGGGGCACCGGTGTGCCGCTGCAGCAGTACGCTGATATTTTGAAGGCCGACACCGAGCATCGCATCAAAGCGGTGCTGGCCTGCCATAACGAGACGGCTACCGGTGTCACCTCGGACATCGCCGGCGTTCGCGAAGCACTGGACGAGGCCAAGCATCCGGCGCTGCTGTTTGTTGACGCCGTCTCGTCGCTGGGCTCGATCGATTTCCGCTTTGATGACTGGGGCGTGGATATGGCGGTATCCGGTTCGCAGAAAGGCCTGATGCTGCCCGCGGGTCTTGGCATTCTGTGCGCGAGCCCCAAGGCGCTCGAGATGCGCCACACCGCGCAGCTCAAGCGCTGCTACTTTGACTTGGGCGACATGGTCAATGCCAACGCCAGCGGCTACTTCCCGTACACCCCTGCGCTGTCGCTGATGTACGGCCTGGTCGAGTCACTGAAAATGATCGAAGAAGAGGGCCTGGACAACATCGTTGCCCGCCACCACTACCTTGCCGAGGGCGTACGCGCCGCGGCGACTAAAGGCTGGGGACTGAAGTTGTGCGCCAAAGAAGCCAAGTGGTACTCCGACACCGTGTCCGCCATCATGGTGCCCGAGGGCGTGAACGGCGCCGATGTCATCGCCCATGCATTTAATCGGTACAACGTGTCGCTGGGCGCAGGCCTGTCGAAAGTTGCAGGCAAGTTGTTCCGCATCGGTCATCTGGGTGACATGAATGAAGTGCACCTGATGGCAGCGATCGCAGGTGCCGAAATGGCGATGCTTGACTGCGGCATCAAGGTTACCCCGGGTAGCGGTGTGGCAGCGGCTGGAGAGTACTGGCGCCATCATCCCGCGCCGTCCGGCCTGCTCGCTCGCGACGCCTCTCAACACAACAAGGATACGCATGCATCGCATAGTCTTTCTCGATCGACAGTCGTTAAAGGCTGAGGTTCGGCGTCCGGCATTCCCTCACAGCTGGGAAGAGCACGAGCAGACGCTGGAGCCGGAGGTAGCTGCGCGTCTGGCGGATGCGACGATCGCGATCACCAACAAGGTGCCGATCCGTCGCTCGACGCTAGAGCAACTGCCTCATCTGAAGATGATCGCCGTCGCGGCGACAGGCTACGATGTGATTGATATCGATGCCTGTCGCGAGCGGGGTGTCTCGGTAGCGAACATTCGCAACTACGCGGTGCACACCGTGCCCGAGCACACCTTCGCGATGATCTTTGCGCTGCGTCGCAATCTGATTGCTTACCGCGAGGATGTGCTGCGCGGACGCTGGCAGGCGCAAGACCAGTTCTGCTTTTTCGATCATCCGATACAAGATCTGCATGGCAGTACCTTGGGTCTTTTCGGCGAAGGTGCGCTCGGACAGGCGACCGCGTCCATCGCGCGCGCGCTAGGCATGCGGGTGCTGTTCGCCGATCATGCGCCACCCAAGGCGCCGGGCGTCGAATTCACTGACCCCGAGACGGTGTTTGCCGAGTCGGACATTATTTCGCTGCATTGCCCGCTGACGCCCGCTTCGCGCAACTTCATCGGCATCGAGCAATTCAAAAAGATGAAACGCAGCGCTATCCTGATCAACACCGCGCGCGGAGGCTTGGTGGATGAGCAGGCGCTCAAGACTGCACTCGAAACCGGGCTGATCGCCGGTGCGGGCTTCGATGTGCTGACAAAAGAACCACCGAAAGAGGGTAATCCGCTCTTGGACATACGCACGCCGAACTTCATCCTCACGCCCCACGTCGCCTGGGCGTCGGATGGCGCGATGCAGTTCCTGGCTGATCAGTTAATCGACAACATCGAAGCCTGTATCGGTGGAAAGCCTCAGCATCTCGTCACCTGAATTTGCCGACATCTGCTGCAAAGAAAAACGATGTGAACGATAATGCAGGCCTCGCAGGGTACTCAGGCCTGCGTCCTGCCATCGTCCATCATCAACAGGGAGTCTGCATGAAACTACGTTCTCTCATTCTTGGTACGGCCATGATGCTGTCGGCTAGCGCCGCATTGGCTCAGTACGTGGATTTTGTCGAGCCGAAGAATGGCGCTACCGTGCCATCGACGTTCACCGTGCGATTTACAGTCGACGGCATGACCGTCGCACCCGCCGGCGACATGACTGCGGGTACCGGCCATCATCATCTGCTGATTGATACGGCAGACATTGAAGAGAATACGGTGATTCCGATGGATGACAAGCACCGTCATTTCGGCAAAGGGCAGACCGAAACACAGATCACTTTGCCACCGGGCAAGCACAAGCTGACGATGCAGTTTGCGGATGGCGCGCACCGTTCCTACGGCGCGAAGTATCGTAAAACCATAGAGGTG
>JBEGNF010000139.1:0-2846 GCA_041182625.1 Pseudomonadota bacterium
CTCGCGGTCAGCGCAGCCTAGACGATGTGACTCCCGTGGTTTGATCTGATGCGAATGTTCACTGCAACGCTCTCGGCCACGCTCACAGCCGCTTCAACAAAAACCCGCCAATCGAAGAAGGTCCGTCGCCCTGTGCCTGCAGCTGGAACACCCCGCCCAGCTCTGCCGGCCCTTTGCCGCTGCTGTCCGTTTTCACGCCGCCGAAGAAACGCGCGCTGATACCGCCGGCGAGAGTATCGTTGGCAGCGGCACTGGTCGCGTAGTTGCTGCTGTTGAGCGGAATCGTGCTGGTCAGCGACACCGGTATCGCATCCAGTGTGCCCTCATCGATGCGCGTGCCGCTCAAGCTGAGCGTGATGGTTCGTTTGGCGAAGTCCACCACGGCTTCTGCCTGGCCCGTGATCGGATACGAGTCTTCACTTTTCTTGTAGCTGAACCAGCCGCGCAGTGTGCCGGCATAGCGCACCGTACCCGTGGTTGGTATCAATGCGGGGCGGGTGACTGCGCCAAAGGCGACAAAGCCACGGCGCATCTTGTTGTGCTCATAGCCCGCGCCTCTCGACCATTCGCTGATCATCACGGTGTCTTGCGTGATCCAGCTGCTCAGATTGACGTGCGCGTAGCTCCACTGGCGATAGTCGCGGTAGCCCTTGAAGCCAGGGTAGGGCACGCCGACCCGGTCGGCAGTGGGTAGCAGAATCAGATTGCCATTTGCATCCTGGCCCAGACCGGCCTGTGTGGCGCCGTCTTCATGCAGCCGCGTCACCCAGAGATTGTCGGGGACCAGTCCGCCCCGGCGCCAGTCGCCTTCGTTCGTATGCAGGCCATCCGTCTCGACGGTGGCGCAGTCGCCCGACACGGCGCAGTCAGTGCGGGGAAAGTAGATGTTGTTGGCGTAGTTGGCCTGTGTGCCAAGTGCACCTTTTTTTCCGTAGTCGTAAAAATTCAGATCGCTGGGGGGCGGCAGCGTGCCCAAGGTGACCAGTCCCTTTCTGTCGAGCTGCACCCCTCCCTGACGCTGTTCAAAAGTCTCGATGATCAGCGGACGATCCGTTTTGCCGTCCCACGAGATGCCCAGCTTGGACAGCAGCAGCGCGACCGCTGTCGTATCGCCATTGGTCGTGCGGGTCACACGCACATCGGCCAGGCCGCCCGACGCTGGCAGCAATCCCATCGCACTGCCAGGAGTCGGGTTATCGGGCAGGAGATCATTCATCGAGGTGGCGTAGGTTTGCACGCCGAAGGTGGTCAGGCCGATGCCATTTTCCACGCGCAGGATCGTGCCACCGCTGCACTGCATGTCGGCGGCGGGACAGCTCATGTCCGTGTCGGCGCTGCTGCTCGCGCTCGTGAGCAGTTGGTTATCGCCACCGCCACCGCCGCCACAGCTGGCCAGTGTCGCCACTGCTGCGGCCAGCAGCCAAGGCCGTGCCATGCGAGCGCGCGCCAAGGGCGAGCGGCCTCCGAAAAAAACTTCCCCCATGTTCTCTCCCTGTGGTTGTCCCGGTCGCCTGATGCTGCGCATCAGACATGCGAGACCTTAGGCGACTGACCTGGCCCCTCCTTGAGGGGCCACAAGCCCAAGGACGGCCGACGGGGCTTCAATCAACCCGGCTTACGCACGGACAAACCGGTCAGAGATCAGGTGTTGTGTCCATTTGTCTTGACACTTGCTCGTGACAAGCTTAAGTTACACAAGGATCCGTCAATGTCAGCTGACATCAGGGCGGGAAATGACAAGAATGACAATGCCGGCAGGAGGCAGACATGGACAATACCCAGCGCATCGAGGCTGCTCTGGATGCGGCGCTCGCCGCTCAGGAGGGTGACGGCGGACCCCCGCGGCTGGCCGCCGCCATACGGCATGCCGTGTTCCCGGGCGGCGCCCGCATCCGGCCCCACCTGACGCTGGCGGTCGCACAGGCTTGCGGCGCGGATGATCTTCAGCTGGCCGCTGCTGCTGGCGCGGCGATTGAGCTGATGCACTGCGCGTCGCTGGTGCACGACGATCTGCCCTGCTTTGACAATGCAGCGACGCGTCGCGGCCGTCCCACCGTGTTCGCAGCGTATGGCGAGCGACTGGCGGTGCTGGCAGGCGATGCGCTGATCGTGAGCGCTTTTCAGAGTCTGGGTGCGGCTGGCTGCAGCCACCCGGAACGGCTCGGGCCCTTGCTGTCGACCCTGGCCGCCGGGGTGGCCGCGCCGACCGGCATCGTCGCGGGTCAGGCATGGGAGTGCGAGCCGCGCGTGGCGCTGACCGAGTACCAGCGTGCCAAGACCGGCGCCTTGTTCGTTGCGGCCACGGTCTCCGGCGCGCAAGCGGCGGGTACCGCAGCAGAGCCATGGCGTGCATTGGGTGAATGGCTGGGCGAGGCGTATCAGGTCGCGGACGATATCCGGGATGTCGCGGTCGATCCTGAATCACTCGGCAAGCCGGCAGGGCAAGACGCCAAACACGGCCGACCCAGCTCCGCAGCAGAACTCGGACTCTCCGGCGCGATTCAGCATTTCGACCAGCTGATTTCCTATGCGAGCGCGTCGATTCCGGCTTGCCGTGGTTCGGCGCAGTTGCGCACGCTGCTGCGGCAAGAGTCGAAGCGTCTGGTGCCGGTGGAGCTGACCCGCCGCGTCGCGCCCAGCGTCACTCGCGTGAATGCCTGATGGCTGCAGCCGCGCTTTCATGGACTGACTGGCTGCTCGGCTGGCGCGACCGGCTGCTGTCCAGCCCCGCCTTTCATCGCGCGGCGTCTGGATTTCCGCTGACGCGCCCCTTGGCGCATCGTCATGCGCGCGAGGTCTTTGATCTCGTCGCCGGTTTTGTGTATTCGCAGGTGTTGGCGGCGTGC
>JBEGNF010000140.1:0-2867 GCA_041182625.1 Pseudomonadota bacterium
CTGACGTCCGAGGGCGACGATACCAACACCGGAACGATGACGCAGATCACGCTCAAGCCCAACCAGCCGGCAAAATACAAGCCGCTGAACGTGGATGATCTGGTCATCAATGGCGTGAAGATTCGTGCGACCACGACCGGTGACGATGAAAAATCCAATATCGTGGCTGCCAGCAGCGACCGCAGCGCCAGTGCGATTGCGATCGCCGCTGCGATCAATGCCTCCAGCAGCGAGACCGGTGTTCGGGCATTAGCAAATCCTTTCGTCAGCAAAGGCCTCAATACGGTGACCTCACTGCCGGAGACCACGCCGGCAGGCACGACCTACAACTTGTACATCAATGGCACCACCGTGCCCGTAGTCATGGTCAAGGATGAAACCGAGACCACTCGACGCGAGAAAGTGGTGGCCGCGATCAATGCCCGTACGGGTCAGCATGGCGTGACCGCGGCTGACAACGGCAATGGCGTGACCCTGACCTCGGATGGTCGTAATTTTTCGGTATGGTTTGACTCGAACCAGAAAGACTTGACTGCCGCCAGCTTTGGTCTGGACAAGGGGGGGCAGGTCGCTCAGGTATCGCGTATCGCTGTCAATGGCGCTGATGGCTCGACGGCCTCGGTCACCATCAATGGCAAAGAAATTTCCTTCACGACGGGCTCTGCAGCCTCCATGGCCGCAGAGATATCGACCGCGATCGCGGCCGAGAACAATAACGCCACTTCGACACTGAAGAACATCAAGGTGGTGCTCAACGGCGATGCGGTTGATATCGTGTCGAACGTACCGGGTTCACCATTCACGATGACAGGAGCGAAGATTTCTCCCACTAGCTCGGCGGCGACTCTGACACTTTCCACGGTGACTGAGAACAGCTACGGCGACAACGACGTGAGCGGCGTGCCGGACGGTACCGCGACCTCCACGAACGCCCGCACCATCTACAGTACGGTCCGTTTGGTCTCCGATCCGGCGCTGCTGCCCAAGCTGCCTTCGCCGTCTGGCGCTCCGCCGTCTGACCAGCTCGACAAGCTGCGCGCGACCGGTCATCCGTTCAACGATTTCTGTGGGCGACAAGGGTTACAGTGTGGATGGCAATTTTGCCGCCATGGGCTTCGAGGAGGGTACCTTCGGTGGCCGCTCCAGCGAAGAGATGGATCCGCCCAAAGTCGGTCGTCTGGCCTTCCAGGTCGGCGCGTCCGAGAACCAGTACATCACCATCGACCTGGCCGATTTCGGCAAGAAGGGATCGATCACCAGCGGTATTACTGGCGATGTCGATCTGAATGTCGAGGATCGCCGCGTACGGATCAACACGCGCGATGGCGCGTCGGCAGTGCTGACGCTGCTCGACGATGCGATGGACAAGATCAATGCGACCCGTGCGACCATGGGCGCTGTCATGAACCGCATGGAGCATGTGATCAACAACTTGTCCAACGTGACGACCAATCTGTCGGCGTCGCGCAGCCAGATCGAGGATGCAGACTACGCAGCCGCAAGTACCGAGCTGGCCAAGTCGCAGATCATGCAGCAGGCCGCGACGGCGGTGCTGGCCCAGGCCAACACCAGCCAGCAGACCGTGCTGAAGCTGTTGCAAGGCTAAGCGCCTGTCCCATTAGGCCGCTAGCGGCGCTGGCAGACCCTTGCCGACCGTCTGTACTGTCTGCGGTGCTGCCGCCTTGACACCGACTTCATGGGACTCGCTCTGAGCAGAGCGGCCTGAAGGGGGATTCCCTCGGGTTACGCCTGCTGTGACAAAATAAGACCTGAGGGAGTATTCATCCTGAGGCCAAGATGGAACAGAATCCGAACCGACGCCGCCAGGCCTTGAGGCTGCTTCGCATCGCGTTGATTGCCTTCGGTCTGCTGGTACTGACAGTCGTGCTGCATCCGCAGCGCATGCTACCGCCCGACATGACGCTGGGCGAATTTTTCCAGGCGATGATCGGCGTGCTGATGCTGTCCGGTCTGATGGCGGCGGTGGTTTTGCGGGCGTGGAATGACTATCAGCGCAAGCTGCGCGACAAAAACAAGTCTAGAGAATGAGTCCTGATAAACAAGCCGCTGATGGTGCGCCTAATTGCTGGCAGTGCCGGCATTTTGCGGTCAGCTGGGACCCGAAATTTCCCTACCTGTGCCGGCTGATGGGCTTCAAGAGCCGCATCGTGCCCTCGATTGAGGTGCTGCGCGCCGATGGCCAGCGATGCCGTGGCTATATCCCGAAGTCGGTGGCGTCCGCCCCGACCACAGCCGCATCCTCAACCACGATAAGGTAAAGCCATGAAGCGCCTAGGCCTCGTGTGTGTGCTGCTCTTCCTGACGAGTGTCTCGGGTCTGGCGCACGCCGAGCTCGGCGCGGCGTTGCGTGCCATCGAGCGTGGACACTATCCAACCGCCGAGCGTGCATTGCGCAAGCCCGCCGCCAGCGGCGATGCGCGCGCGCAGAACAATCTCGGCTATCTGTACGAGCACGGGCTCGGCGTCACGCAAAGCTATTCCGAAGCGCTCCTCTGGTACCGCAAGGCCTCGGCGTCGGGTCTGCCCGAGGCGAAGTACAACCTGGCGACCCTCTACCACCACGGGCTCGGGATCGCGCGCAACCAGCCGCTGGCGCTGTCGCTGTTTACGGCGGCCGCGCAAGCGGATTACGCCGATGCCGAGTACATGGTCGGCGAATATCACCGCGCCGGGCTCGGAGGACTGAGCAAGGACGGCGCGCTGGCGCTGTCATGGTTTCTCCGCGCGGCACGCAAGGGGCACGCGGGTGCGCAGCTGATGGCGGCGTCCATTTATTTTTCTGGCGAAGGGTGGCGTACGGAGCCGCAGAAGGCCCTGATCTGGGCAGAGCTGGCAAAGATCAACGG